>NZ_JAUQWH010000002.1 GCF_030757795.1 Actinoplanes oryzae | reverse complement strand
CAGGGGCCCCGCCGGCGCGGGCGGCGCGGGACGGTCCAGGCCCAGGCCGCCGAGCTGCTCGACCAGGCTGGCCGCGGGGGCGGGCGAGGTCGGCGCCAGCCCGTACGCCGCGGCGGGCGACCGCGGCGGCGCCGGGTTCTGGGCCGCGCGGGCCGCGGCCGGCGGCGGCGGGACGGCGGACTCGTCCACGCCCAGGCCACCCATCAGCTCCGCCAGCGACGGTACGGGCGGCAGCGGCTTCACCCGCCCGTTGCTCCCCCCGTTGACGGGCGCGCCGGTCGCCTGCGCGGGACGGAACGGCCGGACCTTCGGCTGATCGTCGTCGTCGGGCGGGGCCTGCGCCCGCAGCGCCGGCCCGATGTTCGCCTCGGCCCGGTCCAGGTTGGCCATGAGCTCGGCGAAGGCCGACTGGGGATCGGCCAGCCCCCGCTCCGGGCCGGGACCGCCGGGTCCCGCCGGCCGCCCGGTGACCGCGGCCGCGGTGTCGCCGATCCCGGCGTCACGTCCCACGGCCCGGTCGTTGGCGTCGTCGGGGGCGATGTGGTCGCGGGACTCCGCCCGCGCCAGCAACTGCTCCAGCGTCTGCGGCCCGTCGTCGGCCGCCGGGGCGGCGGGACGGGCGGGGCTGGGACGCGCCGCCGGGCGAGCGGCCGGCGCGGGACGCTCGTCGGCGTCCGGCACCTCCACCGACAGCTCGTAGTGTTGCTTCGCGAAGAACCCGCCGAAGCCCCCGGTCCGGACCTTGTCCGCCGAGATGATCCGCACCGAGGAGCCGTACTCGTCGCGCACCTGCGCCAGCAACGGCTCGATGGCCGGCCCCTCAAGCAGCACCCGCGTAGGCACCGTTCACCACCCCCATGGTTTCTATCTGTGCGGTGGACCCGGAGATCTCCGAGTAGGACAGCACCTGCACCCGGCGGGAACCGGCGCGCAGGAGACGCATCAGTGGCAGTCGCAGCTGCGGGGAGCAGGCCAGCACCGGCGTGATGCCGGACTGCTCGGCGGCCTCGACGAGCCGGCCGGCCTCGCTCACGATCGCCTCGGCGCGCATCCCGTCGATCGCCATGAAGGCGCCGGTCTCGCTGGGGCGCAGCGACTCGAGCAGGCCCTGCTCCAGCATCGGGTCGAGCGTGATCACGGTCAGCCGGCCCTGGGCGGCGTACTGGGCGGCGATGGCCGGGCCGAGCGCCGAGCGGGCCGCCTCCACCAGGCCGTCGTGGTCGACGGACACCTTCGCGCGCAGCGACAGCGACTCGAAGATGCGGACCAGGTCGCGGATCGGCACGCCCTCGTCGAGCAGCGCCTGCAGGACCTTCTGGACCTGGCCGAGGCTGAGCAGGCTCGGGGTCAGCTCCTCCACCACGACGGGGTGGGTGCGCTTGACCATCTCGGTCAGGTTCCGCACGTCCTCGCGGCCCAGCAGGCGGCTCGCGTTCTGCCGGACGATCTCGGCGAGGTGCGTGATGATCACCGAGGCCCGGTCGACGACCGTGGCCCCGCTCAGCTCCGCCTGGTAGTGCAGCTCGGCCGGCACCCACTTGCCGGCCAGGCCGAAGACCGGCTCGACCCCGGCCCGCCCCGGCAGCGCCTGCAGGCTGTCGCCGATCGCGAGCACCGTGCCGGGCGGGGCCTGGCCGCTGCCGGCGTCGACGCCGGAGATGCGGATCGCGTACGAGGACAGCGGCAGGTCCAGGTCGTCGCGGGTGCGTACGGGCGGCATGATGATGCCCAGCTCCAGCGCCATCTTGCGGCGCAACGCCCGCACCCGGTCGAGCAGGTCGCCGCCGTTGGTGTCGACGAGGTCCACCAAATCGGGCGAGAGCGCCAGCTCCAGCGGGTCGACCCGCATCTCGCCCAGCAGCTGCTCGGGCGAGTCGGGCGCCGGCCGCTCCGGCTCGGGCACGCCCGCGGCGCCGGCCGCCTCCTCGGGCAGCGGGTCCTTGATCCGCTGCGCGATCAGCAGCACGGCGGCGCCGATGATCAGGAACGGCACCTTGGGCAGGCCCGGGATGACGCAGAGCCCGAGGGCGGCGCCGCCGGCGATGCGCAGGGCGAGCTTGTTCTGCCCGAGCTGGGCGGTGACGCTGGTGCCCATGTCGCCCGACGTCGCCGAGCGGGTCGTGATCAGACCGGTGGCCACCGACAGCAGCAGCGCCGGGATCTGCGAGACCAGGCCGTCGCCGATGGTCAGCAGGCTGTAGAGGTTCATCGCCTCGGCGGGCGCCATGCCCTGCTGCAGGATGCCGACCGCGAAGCCGCCGACCAGGTTGATGACCGTGATGATGATGGCCGCGATGGCGTCGCCCTTGACGAACTTGGACCCGCCGTCCATGGCGCCGTAGAAGTCGGCCTCCGCCGCCACGTCCGCCCGGCGCTTCTTCGCCTCGGCCTCGTCGATGAGCCCGGCGTTGAGGTCGGCGTCGATGGCCATCTGCTTGCCCGGCATCGCGTCGAGGGTGAAGCGGGCGCCCACCTCGGCCACGCGCTCGGCGCCCTTGGTCACCACGACCATCTGCACGATGACCAGGATCAGGAAGATCACCAGGCCGATGACCAGCGAGCCGCCGACCACGAAGTCGCCGAACGCGTGGATCACCTTGCCGGCGTCGCCGTCGCGCAGCACCAGCCGGGTCGCGCTGATGTTGAGCGCGAGCCGGAAGAGCGTCAGGACCAGCAGCAGGGCCGGGAAGACGGCGAAGTCCAGGGGCCGCTGCACGAACATGGCGGTCAGCAGCACCAGCAGGGCGACCGTGATGTTGAGCGCGATCAGCAGGTCGAGCAGGAAGGTCGGCAGCGGCACGACCATCATGACGATGATGCCGATGACCCCGACGGGCACGGCGAATCTGCTGAGGTTGCGGTTTTTCACGGCCCCCCTTTCCCATCCGATACTCCCGCAGCATCCGCCCCGACGTGAGCGGAATTCCGGATCTATCCGGTATGGCCGTCGGGTGCAGCTCGGGTGCAGGACCTCAGCGCGGACGCCCCCGGGCCGACCAGGGTCTCGTAGGGCGTACGTCAGGGGGATACGCGTGAACAGGCTTTTCCGGCTCGGACCCGTGCTCCGGGCGCGCAAGGCTCAGGAGGACGCCGCCCGCGGCGCGCTCATCCAGTCCCGCCAGGAGATCCGGGAGGCCCAGCAGCTCGTCAAGCGGCGCCAGCTCGACCTGGCCGGCGCCGACGCCCCGACCGAGGGCACCGCCCGGGCCATGGTGGCGTCGATGGTGGCGCGGCAGTCGCTGGCCGCCACGCTGTCCGGGGCGCACAAGCTCGTGGACGAGGCCGAGGAGCGTACCCGGGAGAAGGTCGCCGAGCTGGCCGACGCCGCCAAGCGCCGCCGGGCCGTGGAGATGCTCTCCGAGCGGCACGCCGAGACGGTCAAGCGGCACGACGCGACCGTCGAGCAGAACAACATCGACGAGATCGCCGTCACGACCAAGGCCCGCAACGCGGCGCGGGGCGTCGACGCCACCTCCGAGGAGCGCGCCAACCCGCTGCGCACCGGCGGGGGCACGGTCGCGGACCGGCGTACGGCCGCGGAGCGCGAGGAGATCGCCCGCGACCTGGCCAACTCCGTCGCGGCGCAGCGGCCGATGATCGACCTGGCCGACGCGCGCGTGGCCATCGAGGAGGCCCGCTCGCGACTCTCCCTTGACGCTAAGCCCCCCGCCGGGGCGGCCGAAGACGAGGGCGAGGGGACCGACGACGACGGGAGCCGGGCATGAGGGGCGTTGACGGCGTGCTGAGCCGCATGTCGGAGCTGCGCAGCCAGCTCGGACTCGCCGGCACGCAGGTCAGCACCGCCGCGACGACGCAGGCCTCCGGGGTCAAGTTCGCCGCCGCGCTCGCCGGTGCCACGGCCACTCCCGAGGTGACCGGGCAGGCCGTCGTCGACGCGGCCAAGAAGTACCTCGGCACCAAGTACGTCTTCGGCAGCACCGACCCGGGCAAGGGGCTCGACTGCTCGGCGCTGGTCCAGCGGGCGTACAAGGACCTCGGGATCGACCTGCCCCGCACCTCGGGCGAGCAGGCCAAGGTGGGCACCAAGGTGAACGGGCTGGCCGACGCGCGGCCCGGCGACATCCTGGCGTTCGACACGCCGGTCGACCACGTGGCCATCTACCTGGGCAACAACAAGATGATCGCCGCGCCGAAGCCGGGCGACCACGTCAAGATCCAATCGGTGTACGAGACCCCGACGCACATCCGCCGCGTGGTCGGCACCGCGGAGGCCACCGGGGCGGTCGCCACGGCTGCCGCGTCGGCCGTACGCCCCGCCAGCCTGCAGAACTCCGGATCGCTGGCCGGCGTCCCGTACGCGGACATGTTCGTCAAGGCCGGCGCCAAGTACGGCGTTTCGCCGAAGCTCCTCGCCGCCGTGGCGAAGGTCGAGAGCGGCTACAACCCGCAGGCCGTCAGCAAGGCGGGCGCGCAGGGGCTCATGCAGCTCATGCCCGCGACCGCCCGGGGTCTCGGCGTGGACAACTCCTTCGACCCGCAGCAGGCCATCAACGGCGCCGCGAAGCTGCTCTCCAGCCACCTCAAGGAGTTCAAGTCGCTCCCGCTGGCCCTCGCCGCCTACAACGCCGGGGGCGGCAACGTGCACAAGTACGGCGGCATCCCGCCGTTCTCCGAGACCCAGGCCTACGTCCCGAAGGTGCAGAAGGCACTCAAAGCGCTCGGCGGCTGACTCCCGAGAGGTACCCATGACCACATCCGTCACCGGGCCCGACCGCCGGCCGGTCACCGACCCGTCCTTCCGTGCGCCCGCCCGCGGCTCGGACGGCGGTGCGGCCTTCGGATCGGCGCTGTCGGCCGAGCTCGGCCGCGACGACGACCGGCCCGCGCCCGCTTCCGGCCCGGCCCGGTCCGCCCGGTCCCCACAGGACGCCGCCCGGTCCGCCCGCTCCTCGGAAGACGCGGCCGGCTCCGCCCGCTCCTCGCACGACGCGGCCGGCTCCACCCGCTCCTCGCACGACGCGGCCCAGTCCCAGCGGGACGTGGCCCATTCTCTCCAGGACGCGGCCCGGCAGCGGGCGTGGCAGCGGCTGACCAACAACCGGCTGCAGTTGCGCGCCGCTCAGCAGCAGGCGACGCAGGATCGGATGCGCCAGGAGGCCGCCGGGCAGAACCGCGCGACCACGGACCGGGCCGAGGCCCCTCCCGCCGGCAGCGAGCCGCAGCCGCCGGACCGGCCGTCCTCCGACGCCGGGCCCGCGCCCTACGACGCCAGATTCCTCTCCTCCCGGCCTGAGCCCGTGTCCTCCGGCGCCGAGCCCGTGGCGACCGAGGCCTCGTCCTCCGGCACCGAAGCCCTGTCCGCCGACGCCGAACCCCCGGCCGAGACACCGCCTGCCGAGGCACGCGTGGCCGCTCCCCAGCCGCCACCGCTGCATCTCGTGCCGATCAACGCACCGATCGTCCCGGAAGCCACAGCGGAAACGACGGCTCCGACCGCTGCGCCGCCGCCGGTTGCCGCCGCTGCTGTCGCCGCCGCATCCGCCGCCGCGCAGGCGCAGGCGCCGGCGCCGAACACCGGGGCCGCTCAGGCGGCAGCCTGGACCCGGGCCGAGACGATGGCCGCCGGGCTGGCCGCCGCCGCACCGGCCCCGGGCATTGCCCTCGCGCCGAGCAACGCCGCCCAGACCGCCGCGGTCCAGGCCGATGTCGCTGCCCAGACGGCCGCCGTGAGCGCCGGGACCGGGCAGGCCACCGCCGCGGCCGCCGACCCGAACGTCGCCCGGGCAGTCGCCGACGGGCTGGGGACCGGGACGTCCACGCCGGGTGTGCCCTTCGGTCCCGCCGTCGCCGCGGCCGGCACCACCGCCGCCGCGGACCTGGCGGCCACCGCCGAGGCCGCCCTCGCCGGCGGTCCGGCGCCCACCGCCCCGGCAACGCCCGCCCCCTCGACCGCTCCCGTGGCTCCGGCACCGGCTTCCGCTGCTCCGGCTCCGGCGGCCGAGGCCACGGCAAGCGCAGCCGACCCCGCGGCCACCGCAGTCACCACCGAGACCGTTGCCGCCGCCACTGGTGGCACGGCCACGACCGCGGAGACCGCCGCGCCCGCCGACGTCAACGCCGAGCCGCTCGGCAACACCGACGCCACTTCCGCGGTCGGCGACCAGCCGCCGGCGGGCGAGGGCCAGGCGGGCGGCGACGGTACGGCCGGCAACGGCCAGAACCAGAACGGCGGCGCCGCCTCCGCTCCCCCGGCCGGCCCGCTTCCCGGCGGCGCCCCGGGTGCGGGTCTGCCCCTGGGCGTACAGGCAGCGGGACCCGTGGGCCCGGCCGCGCCCGCCGCGCCGGTGTCCGATGTCGCCCCGCCGCCCGCGCCGCCGCTGCCCGGGCCGGTCGCCCACCAGCTCGCCACCCGGATCACGCCGCTGCGGCTCGACGCCGACGGGGTGCACCGGCTGACCGTCAACCTGCACCCTGTCGACCTCGGACCGGTCCAGGTGGTCGCCGAGATCCGCAACGGCGAGATCAACCTGCAGCTGTCCAGCTCGACCGAGGCGGGTCACGACTCGCTGCGCGACGCGCTCGACGAGCTGCGCCGGGACCTGCAGGACTCCGGCTTCACGAACGCGAACCTCGACCTGCGGCAGGGCGGGGGCGACCAGGCCCGGCAGCAGTTCGCGTTCATGAACCAGGGCGGCGGCCCGGGTGGGCGTACCGGCGGGGGGTCCGCGGCCGGGACCACCGCTCAGGCCGAAGCCGCACCGCCGGAGCCCGCCCGGGTCGTGGGCGACGGCCGGCTGGACGTCGACGCCTGAAAAAGATCTGGCGCTAAGCGAATCGGCGACCCGGCCGAACCTGAAGGGCGAGGGCCACCAACCGCGAGGGAGACCGGCCGATGACTTCTCCGATCAACGGGTTCGTGAGCAACACGTACGACAACAAGACCGCCAAGGCGACGTCGACGTACACCAACGGGACCACCACGAACGCCGGCGCGAGCAAGTCCGTCGCGGACCAGGACACCTTCCTCAAGCTGCTGGTCGCCCAGCTGAAGTACCAGGACCCGTCCAACCCGGCCGACTCGACCCAGTTCCTGGCGCAGACGGCCCAGTTCACGCAGGTCGAGAAGCTCGGCCAGATCGCCGAGATGATGCAGGCCCAGCAGCTGATCGGCGCGAGCGCGCTGGTCGGCCGCACGGTCACCTACCAGGACGCCAACGGCGTCTCGCAGACGGGCGTCGTCACCCGCACGAAGCTCAACGGAGACAGCGAACCGACCCTCGTGGTCGGGAACACGGATGTGCAGCTGTCCAAGGTCACGGAAGTCCAGCAGGCGTCGGTCGCGCAGCCCGCGGCCACCGCCACCCCGGCAGCGGCTGCTCCGGCCGCGGCAGCTCCGGCTGCCTCGGCCACACCGGCCGCCGCCGGGGACACCGCTGGAGAGACCGAGAACACCGCCTCCGATGATTCCGCTACCCCGAAGGAAATCTGACCTATGCTGCGTTCCCTCTTCTCCGGCATCTCCGGTCTCCGTGCGCACCAGCAGATGATGGACGTCACGGGCAACAACATCGCCAACGTGAACACCACCGGTTACAAGTCGAGCCAGGCGGTCTTCCAGGACACGCTGTCGCAGATGGTCAACGCCGCCGGCGCCCCGCAGAACGGCGCGGGCGGCACCAACCCGGCGCAGGTCGGCCTCGGTGTGCGGACGGCGAGCATCAACGCCAACTTCAGCCAGGGCGCCGCGCAGACCACCGGCAAGTCCGGCGACATGATGATCCAGGGTGACGGCTTCTTCGTCGTGAAGAGCGGCGGGGAGTCGGTCTACACCCGGGCCGGCTCGTTCACCTTCGACGCCAACGGCTCGCTGACCACCCCGAACGGCCAGATCGTGCAGGGCTGGTCCGCCGACGCGGACGGCACCGTGAACACCGCGGGCGCCCCGGGAGACATCAAGCTCCCCATCGGCATCAGCCTCGCGCCCGAGGAGACCACCAAGTTCACGCTGACGGGCAACCTGTCCTACGAGGCGCCGGTCAACACCGCTGCGGCGGGTGCCACGCCCACGCCCGGCAGCTCCAAGGTGATCCCGATCCCGGTCGTCGACGAGAACGGCGCCTCCAGCACGCTCAACGTGACGATGACCAAGACCGACACGGACAAGTGGACCGTCACGACGCCGGGCGGCGGGTCGGAGGTGCTGACCTTCGTCAACGGCAAGCCGGTCGACGCCGGCGGCAACCAGGTCACCAGCATCAACCTGACCGACAACGGCAAGACGTACGCGGTCGACATCACCGACATCACGCACTACTCGGGCAACACCGAGGCCCGGGTCAGCGCGTCGGACGGCTCCGCGGCGGGCATCCTGAGCTCGTACACGGTGTCCAACACCGGTCAGATCGTCGGCGTCTTCTCCAACGGTCTCAAGCAGTCGCTGGGCCAGCTCGCCCTGGCGAACTTCAACAACGTCAACGGTCTCGAGAAGATCGGCGACTCCATGTTCCGCAGCACCGTGAACTCGGGCCTGGCCCAGGTCGGCGCGGCCGGCTCGGCGGGCCTCGGCCTGATCACCAGCGGCGCGCTGGAGATGTCGAACGTCGACCTCGCGCAGGAGTTCACCAACCTGGTCATCGCGCAGCGCGGTTTCCAGGCCAACAGCCGCATCATCACCACGTCCGACGAGATTCTCCAGGAGCTCGTCAACCTCAAGCGCTAACGGCACTGCCGGCGAAGGCCGGGACGGGCATCGCGCCCGCCCCGGCCTTCGTGTTTCCCCGTCTTCCCGGGCGCTCGCACCCGAACAGCGACCGTCCCGCGCTCATCGGCAACCGGACTCGGGCCGAACAGCCTACTGACGGGCCACGGAAGGCCCACCAGCCCAGACAAACCAAGGACGGAACACTCGTGATCCTCGTAACCCGCTTGAACGGCAGCGTGTTCGCCCTCAACCCGGACCTCGTCGAGCGCGCCGACTGTACGCCCGACACGGTCATCACGCTGGTGGACGGCACCAAGTACGTCATCGCCGAGTCCGTGCCCGAGTTCATCGACTCGGTGCGCCACTACCGCGCCTCGCTGATCGCCCAGGCGAGCAGCCTCGAGGCCGCGCCCGCCGCCACCGACCTGACCGACGACGAGCCGGCCCGCGCCAGCGGCAACGTGCTCCCGCTGCACCGGAAGGACCGCTGACCATGGATCTCGCCTCCATCATCGGCGTAGTCGTCGCCCTGATCATCGTCTTCGTCGTCCAGGCGCTCGAGGGTGGTCACGCCAGCTCCATCATCCTGATCCCCTCGATGCTGCTCGTCTTCGGCGGCGCCTTCTGTGCCGCCATGGCCGGCGCGGTCCTCAAGGACGCGCTCAGCGTCGGCAAGCTGTTCCAGAAGGTCTTCCTCGCCAAGGTCGCCCCGCCCACCAAGCTGGTCGACGACGTGGTCAAGCTGGCCGAGCGCGCCCGCCGCGAGGGCCTGCTGGCCCTCGAGGACGCGGTGAAGACGGTCGAGCACCCCTTCCTCAAGCGCGGCCTGCAGCTGGCGATCGACGGCACCGACCCGGAGGAGCTGCACGACATCCTCCACGCCGAGATCACCGCCAAGAAGAAGGCCGACAAGGCCGGCAAGAAGATCTTCGAGAACATGGGCGGCTACGCCCCGACGGTTGGCATCATCGGTACGGTCATGGGCCTCGTGCACGTGCTCGAGAACCTCGACAAGCCCGAGACGCTCGGCCACTCGATCGCCGCGGCGTTCGTCGCCACCCTGTGGGGCGTGCTCTCGGCCAACCTGATCTTCCTGCCCGCCGCGGCCCGCCTGGACCGCTTGTCCGGCATCGAGGTCGACGAGATGGAACTGGTCATCGACGGCGTCCTGGCCATCCAGGCCGGCTCGAACCCGCGTCTCGTCGCCCAGAAGCTCCGTAGCCTGCTCCCGCCGGACGCCGCCAAGGCGGCCGAGGCCGGGGCCAACAAGAAGGCGGCCTGATCTAGATGAGCTCTGGCGGCAAGCCCAAGAAGAAGGGCGGTCACGAGGAGCACGAGGAGCACGTCAACCACGAGCGCTGGCTCGTGTCCTACGCCGACATGCTCACCCTGCTCTTCGTCCTGTTCGTGGTGCTGTTCTCGATGAGCAGCGTCGATCAGAAGAAGTTCGCCGAACTGGCGGCCGGTCTCTCCGAGGGCTTCGGCGCCGCCAGCGCGGCCTTCTCCGGCAACGTCTCGAACCTCGACGGCGCCGGCCAGGCCACCTCGGTCGTCCCGATCGACCCGGGCGTCAACCCGGGCGGCGGCGACGGCGGCACGGCCGGCATGACCAAGGAGCAGAAGGAGGCCGTCGAGAAGGCGGTCAAGGCCGCCGAGCGCGCCGAGTCCTCCAAGAACGCCCAGGCCGCCGTCAAGGAGGCCGAGAACCTCAAGAAGATCGAGAACCAGATCTCCGACGCGCTCAAGAAGGCCAAGCTGCTCGGCCAGGTCAAGTTCACGATCGACCAGCGCGGTCTGGTGGTCACCGTCGTCACCAACGAGGTGGTCTTCGCCGGCAACCGGGCCGACCTGCAGCCGGGCGGCAAGAAGATCCTGGACGCCGTCGCCCCGGCGCTGGCCGAGCTGCCCAACAACATCGAGGTGGACGGGCACACCAACCAGCTGAAGGCGACCACGACGTTCTACCCGAGCGGCTGGGAGCTGTCCGCGGCGCGCGCCTCGGCGACGGTCCGGTACCTCATCGCCGACGGCCTGGCCAAGAAGAAGATGAGCGCGGTCGGCTTCTCCGACACCAAGCCGCTCATCCCGGCGAGCGACCCGCGCTCGGTGACCATGAACCGCCGCGTCGACGTGATCGTGCTGACCACGCTCACCGCGGACCAGGCGGCCCTGCTGCCCACCGCGGCCGGCGACGACGCCGAGCTGCACACCGGCCAGACCACTGCCGAGGCGACCGCCGCGGCCGAGGCCGCGGCTAAGGCCGAGGCCGGCACGGCCGAAACGACCACCGAGTCCACCACCGAACACGACTGACACGACGGAAGGAGTCTGGCGATGGCCGAAGAGAAGAAGGACGCCGAGGCGCCCAAGAAGAAGTCCCCCAAGATGCTCATCATCATCATCGCGGCCGTCGTGTTGCTCGGCGGCGGTGGCGCGGGCGCGTACTTCGCGTTCTTCAAGGGCGACTCGGCCGAGGCCGAGAAGCCGGAGCCGGTGAAGGGCGTCGTCACCGCCCTGGAGAACGCCATCACGATCAACCTCGCCGACGGGCACTACCTGAAGCTGGGCTTCGCCCTGCAGCAGACCGCCGACGTGGCCGAGGCCGTCGACCTCAGCGAGGCCGCCGACCTGGCGATCGACCAGTACACCGGCATGACGGTCGCCGAGCTGTCCACCGAGAAGGGCCGCGAGAAGGCCAAGGAGGAGCTCCTGGCGAAGATCGAGAAGGCCTACGTCGAGGAGGACAAGCAGGCCGTCATGGACATCTACTTCACGCAGTTCGTCACGCAGTAACGCCCTGGGCTGGGGCACCGATCACGAGTGACGAGGGCGGGTCCGCGGAGACGCGGATCCGCCTATTCGTGTTTTCCGGGGACATAGCACGCCGTACGCCTCAGCGGGTTGCGGAATCGTGCCGATGAGGTTGCTGTGACCAGCTCCCCGACCCGATCCCCCGGCAAGATCTCCCGGCGTGGCGCCGGCGCGGGACCGACCTCCTACGACTTCCGCAAGCCGATCAAGCTGTCCCGCGAGCACGTGCGGACCCTGCAGATCGCCTTCGAGACGTACGCCCGCAGCTGCGGCACGCTCTTCACCACCCGGCTGCGCGTGGTCAGCAGCGTGTCCCTGGTCTCGATCGAACAGCTGAACTACGACGAGTACGTCGCCTCCCTGGCCAACCCGACCGTCATCGCCGTGGTGTCCATCGACCCGCTGCCCGGCACGGTGCTCATGGAGATGGCCTCCTCCGCGGTGATGACCGCGATCGACCACATGCTCGGTGGCCCCGGCGGGCCCCAGCCGGAGCGCCCGCTGACCGAGGTCGAGATGCCGCTGCTGCGCGGGCTGCTGGAGCGCATGCTCGGCGAGCTCCGGTACGGCTTCGAGACGCTGGTCGACATCCACCCGAAGCTCAAGGACATCGAGTACAACGCCCAGTTCCTGCGCGCCCACCAGCCCGGCGACGCGGTGGTCGTGGCCACGTTCGAGATGAAGATCGGCTCGGAGGAGTGCGCGGCCACGCTGTGCGTTCCGTTCAACACCGTGCTGCCGGTCCTGGAGAAGCAGGAGCAGATCGAGCTCACCCCGCAGGAACGGATGGTCCGGGACACCTCGCTGCGCAACCTGACGGCCGGCCTTTCCGCGGCGCCGATCGACGTAGCTGTCCGATTCCAGCCCATCCGGATGCGTACCGATGACATCGTGGATCTACGCCCCGGCGACGTCGTGCCGCTCGGGCACCCGACCAGCGTGCCGCTCGAGGTGACCGTCAACGAGACCGTTTTTGCCCATGCGGTACCCGGCAACCAGGGCGCCCGGCTGGCGTGTCTCGTCGTGCCGTCGCCCAAGGAGGAAGAACGTAGATGACCGCGCCTACGATCACCGAGCCCCAGCTCGCGCTGGTCCGGACCGCCGCGGTGGCGGCCCTCGGGGTGCTGCCGACCAGCCGCGAGCTGACCGCCGGCAACCCCGTGGCGGCAACGCCCGACCTGCTGACCACCGGCCAGGCCGTCACCGCCCGGTTCAGCGGCGCGGCCACCGGCGAGGTGGTCGTGGTCGTGGGCCAGGACCTCGCCGACGCGCTCAAGGAGAGCCCGCTCGGCGAGCTCGACCTGACGGCTGCCGTACGCCCGGCGCTGGAGGCCGCCGCCCGCGCCTTCGGCCCCGTCGTCCTCGACCCCGGCCAGCTCATGGAGCCCGACGTCGCCCTCAGCTCGATCGCCGCGAAGGGCGACGCCGTCGCGGTGCCGCTGCTCGACGCCGGCCAGGTCAACGCCGTGCTCGCCATGGCATTGACCCCGTGGCCGGCCGACCCGGGCGGCGTCGCCCCGCGGGGAGCCTCCGGCGCGGCGCCCATGCGCGGCGGGCTCGACATGCTGCACGACGTCGAGATGGAGGTGTCGGCCGAGCTCGGGCGGACCCGGATGAGCGTACGAGAGCTGCTCAGCCTGACCCCCGGCGCCATCGTCGAGCTGGACCGGGCCGCCGGCAGCCCCGCCGACCTGCTGGTCAACGGCCGCCTCATCGCCCGCGGCGAGGTCGTCGTGGTCGACGAGAACTTCGGCATCCGGATCACGGAGATCGTCGCCCCCGGCACCGAACGGGAGTGAGACGTTGATCGAACTCGTCCTGCGCATCGGCTTCTCCCTCCTGGTCGTCCTCGGCCTCATGTGGGGAATCGCCCGGGTCCTGCGCCGCGGTGGCGTCGGCCGGCGCGGGACGGGCACGCTGTCGATCCTCGGCCGCACCACGCTGAGCCGGGGCTCGTCGGTCGCCGTGGTGCAGGTGGCCGACCGCGCCCTGATCCTCGGCGTGACGGACGCGCACGTGAGCCTGCTGGGCGAGACCGACCTGGCCGCCTTCGCCCACGAGCACGAGCACCGCGACCACCTCGAGGTCGACCCGACCGACCCGGAGCATCCCGTGCACGCGACCGTGCTGCCGCACCACGGCGGCAAGCTGGACGGCTCGGTGCTGTCGCCCCGGACCTGGCACTCGACCCTGGACTTCCTCCGCGACCGGACATCGAGGCACTGACATGTGGCGGCGCGCGCTCCTGATCCTGCTGCTGGCGCTCGGCGGGCTGCTACTTCCCGCCGTGGCAGCTCAGGCTGCTCCCGCTCCCACTCCGGCGCCGGTGGGCGTACCGGTGCGGTATGAACTGCCGCGGGCTCCGGTCGGGCCGACCGCACCCGTCGCGCCCACGGTGGCGCCGAGCGGCGGCAGCATCAACTTCAACATCAACGGGACCAACCCGGACGGCAGCAAGCCCGCCACCTCCCTGGTGATCGTGCTCGGGCTGACGCTGCTGTCGGTGGCCCCGGCCGTCCTGCTGCTGTGCACGTGCTTCACCAAGGTCTTCATGGTCCTGGGCATCACCCGCAACGCGCTCGGCCTCACCAGCATGCCGCCCAACCAGGTGCTCGCGGGGCTGGCGCTCTTCGTCAGCCTCTTCATCATGGGCCCGGTGCTGAGCCAGGTGAACGAGCAGGGCGTCCAGCCCTATCTGGCCGGCGACAAGACCCAGTCGCAGGCGTTCCGGGACGGCGTCCAGCCGCTGCGCGAGTTCATGCTCAACAGCACCCGCGAAGAGGAACTCGCCCTGATGAACAAGGTCTCGGGTCAGGAGCGGCCGGCGGCCAAGGAGGACGTCGAGCTGACCACGCTCATCCCGTCCTTCGTCCTGTCCGAGCTGCGCGCCGCCTTCATCATCGGCTTCGTCATCTTCATCCCGTTCCTCATCATCGACATGGTCGTCTCCGCGTCCCTGATGGCCCTGGGCATGATGATGCTGCCGCCTGTCACCGTGGCGATGCCCTTCAAGCTGCTGCTGTTCGTGCTGGTCAACGGTTGGGGGCTGATCATCACGGCGCTGGTGGGCTCGTACCGGTGAACTTCGACCTGCCCACGACCCAGCTGATCGCCCTCTTCCTCGGGGCGGCCCGGGCCGGGGCGTGGCTGATGCTGTGCCCGCCCTTCAACTCGCGCCTCATCCCGGCGCAGGTCAAGGTGCTGCTGTCGATCGGCATCGCGTTCCCGATGATCCCGTGGCTGACGCCGGCCGTACCGTCGCTGCAGACCTCGGCCATCATCGCCGCGACCGCACTGCAGATCTTCGTGGGCGCGGCGCTGGGCTTCATCACCTATCTGTTCTTCGCGGCCGTGCAGGCGGCGGGCGACCTGCTCGACGTCTTCGGCGGTTTCACGCTGGCCTCCGCCTACGACCCCCTGTCGCAGAACCAGAGCTCGGTGCTCGGCCGCTTCTACAACCTCGTCGCCGCCACGCTGCTCTTCGCCACCGACGGGCACCAGCTGATCCTGCGCGGCTTCGCCCAGTCCTACAAGACCCTGCCGCTGGACGCCGGCTTCTCCCTGGAGACCTTCAGCAACCTGCTCGTACGCGGCGTGGGCGAGATGTTCGTGTCGGCGTTGCAGATCGCGGGGCCCCTGATCGCCGTCCTCTTCCTCACCGACGTGGCCTTCGGCCTGCTCAACCGGGTCGCCCCGGCGCTCAACGCCTTCCAGCTCGGCTTCCCCGCCAAGATCCTGCTGGTGCTCGTGCTCTCCGGCACGGCCATCACCATCCTGCCCCGGGTGCTGGACACCCTCGTGGACAGGGCGGTCAGCGCGGTCGTCAGCATCAGCGGGGGGTGATCCGTGTCCGGGGAGAAGACCGAACAGCCGACACCGCAGAAACTCAAGAAGGCCAAGCAGGAAGGCCAGATCGGCCGCAGCCAGGACGTCGGCGCCTGGTTCGGGATGCTGGCGGCCAGCATCATGCTGCCGCGCACGCTCAAGACGACGATGGAGCACTCCCGGGAGCTCATGGCCAAACTCCCGGAGGTCATCGCCGACCCCCAGCCGGGCGTGGCGCTCAGCATCCTCAAGGACGGCCTGATGAGCGCCGCCTGGGCCGTCCTTCCGCTGGCCGCGACCATGATGGCGGTCGGCATCGCCGCGGCCGGCGCCCAGGGCGGCATCCGGGTCGCCACCAAGCTGTTCATCCCGAAGTTCAGCCGGCTCAACCCGCTGCCCGGCATCAAGAAGATGCTCGGCCCGCAGGCCCTCTGGGAAGGCTCCAAGGCCCTGATCAAGACCGCGGTGCTGGGCGTCGTCCTCTACATGACCATGAAGGACATCGTCCCGGTCCTGATGACCGCCGGCCGCCTCCAGATCGGCTCGCTGCTCGGCGTGGTCAACGACGCCGCCATCGGCCTGATCCGCGCCGCCTCGGTCGCCGGCATCGTCATGGCCGCCGCGGACTACTTCGTCGTGCGCCGGCGTACGAACAAGCAGCTGCGCATGACCAAGGAAGAGGTCAAGCAGGAGAACAAGAACACCGAGGGCGACCCGCACCTCAAGGGCCACATCCGGGCCAAGCAGATGGCCATGGCCCGCAACCGCCAGATGGCCGACGTCCCGACCGCCGACGTGGTGCTGATCAACCCGACGCACGTGGCCGTGGCGCTCCGGTACGAACCGGAGAAGGGCGCGCCGCGGGTGCTCGCCAAGGGGCAGGGCGCCATCGCGCAGAAGATCCGCGAGGTGGCCTCGGAAAACCGGATCCCGCTGGTGCAGGACGTCGCCCTCGCCCGGGCGCTGGAGAAGAGCGTGGACGTCGGCATGGAGATCCCGGCGGACTTCTACGGGGCCGTGGCGAAGGTGCTGGCATTCGTCATGAGCCTGAAGGCGAAGGGCGCGGCGGCGGGCACGCATCGCAACCCGAACCCGACGCCGGCCTCTGCTTGACGCTTGGCAGCCCCGCCCGCACGCGTGAGCCCGCCCGCAGGCCCGCCGCCCGCGTGAGCCCGCCCACCCCAGGGGGCCACCGCCCTGGACATTGTGCCCGCGTCAGGACGCCCACGCCGGGCGCCCTGTGGATAACCCCGGCCTGGGGACAGCGGAGCTCGCGTGCCGACCGGGCCACATTTGCGACACGCCTTGACACTTCGTTAACAATTCGCCAATCGGGCATTACGGTAACGCCGGTGAGTGACTGCCCCGAACGCCCGATCATCGTCGTCGGCTGCCCACGGTCGGGCACCACGATGTTGCAGCTGATGTTGCACGCCCACCCGCGCATCGCGATCCCGCCGGAGACCCGGTTCGTGCTGGCCGCCTACCGCGAACGCCGCGACTTCGGCGACCTGCGGATCGAGGCCAACCGCCGCGCGCTGGCCCGCCGCATCGTGGACCGCCGCGAGACCCGCTTCTGCGACCTCGGCCTCGACCCCGAGGAGACGGTCGAGCGCATGGCCGCGGCGCAGGGCACGCTCGGCTCCGTGCTGGGCACGGTCTTCCAGGGGTACGCGGCCCGCTTCGGCAAGCCCCGCTGGGGCGACAAACGCCCCGCCTACCTGCACAACGTCGACCTGCTGTTGCGCCTCTTCCCGGATGCCCAGTTCGTCAACATCGTCCGCGACGGCCGCGACTGCGTGGCCTCCCTCAAGGAGATGTCCTGGCACCGCAAGGACATCTACGCCACGGTCGCCGCCTGGGCCCGAGCCGTCGACGACGCCCGCCGCGCCGCCCGTCGCCTGGGCAGCGCGCAGTGGTTCGAACTGCGCTACGAAGACCTGGTCACCGACCCGCACACCCAGCTCATGGCGCTGTGCGACTATCTGGGCGAGGACTACGACCCGGCCATGGCGGAGCCCTCCGCCGTCGCCGAGGTCGCGGTGCCGTCCTTCAAGACCTGGCACGCGCGCACCCACGCCCCGGTCAACACCGAGCGGGTACGCAGCTGGGAGACCCGCCTCACCCCGGAGGAGATCGCCCTCTGCGAGGCAGCCCTGGGCCGCCGCCTCGTCGCCAACGGCTACGAGCTGTCGGGCAACGCCCGCCCCAACCCCGCGGACCTGGTCCGTTACGGCTGGTCGGCCACCCCGCAGCGCTTCATCCCGGCCCGCCGCCGGATCAGCCGGGCCGCCGTCCGCCTCCGCCCCTCCGAGGACCTGGCCCACCTGCCGACGGCGCCGCTCCCCCGCGCAGCCGAGGGAGCAGAAACCGCCGCCCATCCCTGACCGCTCACCGGCGGAACAGGTCCTCCAGAGCCCGTTTCGCCACATCGGGATCCCGCCGGATGGCCGCCCGGAGCTGGATCTCCCGGAACTCCCGCCGGGAGCGCTCCAGCTCCTTCTCCCACCCGTCCTTCGGCACCACGAGCTCCTCGGCGACCAGAAACTCGATCAGATCCTCGAGCGCGGGCCGGTAACGCCGGCCACCCACGGGAAAGTGCAGCTCGCCGAACTGCTTGTTCTTCCGCCGCCGACTCAGCCTGCGCATGATCTGCTCGGCCTCGTTGTGCTGGGCGAGGATCTGAAGATGAGCTTCGGGATAGCCGGCTTTGTTCCGCTCGAAGTCGTAGTGGAACCAGCCGTCGAGCGCGTCGCGAGCGCCCTGAACGCGGAAGGTGGAGGTGCGCACCGCCAGATGCGCGCCCTCGTCATCCAGGCCGAGAAGGTAGTGAACGTTCAGATACAGCGGGACCCGAGGGTCAGCTGTGGGCAGCTCGATCACTTCCCTCTTGCCGCGACGCGACGCGACAGCCACAGCACATGTGGCCGCATCAGCCTGAGTTGTCGCCCGAATGCTCGCGCCACTGGCGACAGTGGTGTTGAGGAGACGCTGAATGGTGTCGGCGAAACGCCGGGCGCCGCGCTCGAGGTCACTGAGTGGCATCGAAGTACATCCAGACGATCTTGGCATCGTGAGAATCGAAGACGTCCTCGCGCGCCTGCGCCTTGAGCTCCTCGAGGGTGAGGCCGAGCCGAGCGAGCTGGGCATCGACCTCCTCCTGCCACTCCTCACGGGTGAGCCGGACGAACTCGGCCCGCTCCTCGGCGCGCTGCGCTGGCACAAGGGTCATGGTCATTCCTTTCTCTCGAAGGGATGGCATAAGACTAGGCTTGTCATTGGACAGTGTGCAAGCGACATCTTGACGTTGGCACAAAGCGCGCCCCACCAGCATGGGCGTCGGCCTGGACCCACGACGTCACGCCGGATGCGGGCGCTGCGGCCGCGACCCCGCGCCCAGGTCGCCGGCCGCCGGTCCGGCCTTTCGTCGTGCGTACTCATAAAAACGGCGAAACCCCCGTCCCAGCGCAACCGGAACGGGGGTTTCATCACGATAAATCAGGCCATCGACAGCGAGAACTTCCCCTTGCCGTACCGGGCGACCTCGATCGTGAGATCGAGCCGCTTGCCCAGCGCCAGGAAGTGCGCGCGGGCGTCGTTCGGCAGCGAGCCGCCCGGGTAGATCACCTGGTAGAGCTTGACGTGCGGCGCCCCCTCGCGGTTGAGGAGGCTGGTGAGGATGTTGAAGGCCTCGCCGAGGTTTTCCGCGAGGTTGGGAAAGAGCGTCTTCTCGTCGATGGCGTCCTCGGCCGCGCCGGCGGGGAGCAGGCCCAGGGCCGCTCCCACGTTGGCCGCCAGCGAGAGCTGCATGCCCATCACCGCGTAGATCTTCTGGGACGGGTCCGTGTAGATGGCGATGGTGCCGAGCGGGAGGTCGTCCGCGGTCATGGGGTCGCCGGGGGCGACGTTCACGTCGCGGCCGAGGAGGTCCTCGAAGAGGTTGCGGACGGCCAGGGAGGCGGGGAGTACCGAGGTGTCAGACATGGGTACATCATCCCAAAATAGGAGAGAAGGCCTCTTGGAATTGGTCAGCTGTGAAGGGCTTGACGATGAAGAAGGCCGAGCCGGCGCTCTCCGCCGCGTTCTTCATCTCGTCGGTGCACTCCGAGGTGACGAAGCCGAACTTCACGTTGTTGCCCTCGGCGCGCAGCTTGCGGAGCACCTCGATGCCGGTCATCTCGGGCATGTTCCAGTCCGAGATGATCAGGTCGGGGCTCTCCGACGCCGCCTTGGCGGCCGCCTCCGCGCCGTCGGCGGCCTCGACGAGGTCGTGATTGTCGAAGCCGGCCTGGCGCAGCGTCCGGGTCACGATCTGGCGCATGACCCGGCTGTCGTCCGCGATCAGGATCTTCATGCGTTGTCCCCCTGCTTGGTGCTCTGCCACATGGAGATGGAAATGGGCTCGCCGTCCCAGACGCCCCACAGGCCGCTGATCCGCTCGGCGGCCGGATAGTACGAAGCGGTCTGCGGCGCCAGCACGACGGTGGGCAGCGAGAGGAAGCAGCCGGCGGGCAGCATCGCCTTGACGTTGCCGCCGACGATGTTCGCCAGCTCGCCCAGCACGTCCGAGACGTCCTCCTGGCCGACCTCGTCGAGCTCCATGGCGAGGAACGCCGCGGCGGCCTTCTTGGCGGCCTGCGTCGAGGACGCGTAGACCAGGTGCCCGTGCCAGGTGCCGGTGATGGACACCGTCGAGTGCACCTCGGTCGGCTGGTCGGCGTCAGCGGTGGGGATCAGCGGGCTGACCCCCTCGGGGTCGAGGTAGGACGCCCAGACCTGTTCCACCATCTCGGCCAGGTCGTCCTCGGTCACCACGGTTTCGACGCTCATGAGTTCGCTCCGGTCGGTACCAGGCCCAGCAGGGCCAGCTTCTCGATCATCGCTCCTTCGGTGAAGGGCTTGATCACGTATTCGTGGGCGCCCGCGGCGAGGGCCCGGACGATCTGGCTCTGTTCGCTCTCGGTGGTCACCATGACCAGCGTCATCTCCCGCAGCCGGGGTTCGGCGCGGACCTTCGTCACGAACTCGAGCCCGTTCATGTTGGGCATGTTCCAGTCGATGAGGGCCAGTTCCGGCACCTCGGTCATGGTGGCCAGCAGGTCGAGGGCCTCCTGGCCGTCTCCCGCCTCCACCGCCTCGAAGTTCAGCTTCGCGACGATGCGCTTCAGAATCATCCGCATCGCCCGCGAATCGTCGATCACCATGGCGCGCACCGCAGCTCACCCCTTCCTGACGGCACCGGCTGGCACCGCGCTTCGGACCCGGTAGGCGGACGTACGTCCGGCCGCCACCCGCTCGTAGTTGTCGTCGATCCCGATCGTCGTCTCGGCCGCGCCGAGGAAGAGCCAGCCGTCCGGGCGCAGCAGCCGGGCGACGTTGCGCAGCACCGACTTCTTCGTCGCGACGTCGAAGTAGATGAGCACGTTGCGCAGGAAGATCACGTCGAACGGCTGCATGGGCGGCAGCGGCGCGACGAGGTTCATGTGCTTGAACGACACGTTGCGCCGCAGGTGGGGCGCGATCCGCCAGTGGGCGCCCACCCGCTCGAAGTACTGCACCAGCTGGGACGCCGGCAGGCCGCGGTTGACCTCGACCTGGCTGTACTCGGCGGCCTCGGCCCGTTTGATCATCTCGGTGGAGATGTCACTGCCCATGATCTCGTAGTTCCAGCCCGCCGGCAGCGCTTCCTGCAGCGTGATGGCCAGGCTGTACGCCTCCTGGCCGCTGGAGCTCGCCGCCGACCAGAGCCGGAGCTGACGCGCGCTCCCCCGGCTCTTGACGAGCTCGGGCAGCACCACGTCGGTGAGCGCGGTGAACGGCTCCCGGTCGCGGAACCACGACGTCTCGTTGGTCGTCAGCGCGTCCACGATCCGGCGCTGGTCCGCCGGGTTGGGCTTGCGCTGCAGGTTGGCGATGAACTCGGCGACGCTCGCCGCCCCGACCTGCCGGGCGACCGGGATCAGCCGGGCCTCCACCAGATACTCCTTGCCGGGGGCGAGCACGATCGCCGCCTCGCGCCGCACGAGCTGGGACACGAACTCGAAGTCCGCCTGCGACAGCGTCATCGGGTCACCGCCGTCGCTCGTGGCGCCCGGCCGGCCTGCACCCGCTGCACCAGCGCCGCGGCGATCCGGTCCAATGGCAGCACCTCGTCGGCGAGGTTCGCGCCCACCACGGCTCCGGGCATGCCCCAGACCACCGAGGTCGCCTCGTCCTGGGCCAAGATCTCGGCCCCCGCGTCACGCAGCACTTTCGCACCACCCCGTCCGTCGTATCCCATGCCGGTCAGCACCGTCGCGTGTACGGCAGCCCCGTAGAGGGCCGACACCGACCGGAACATCACGTCCACCGCCGGACGGCACGAGTTCTCCGGCGGCGCGCCGCTGAGCTGGGTCAGCGTCGCGGTGCCCCGGCGTTGCAGCACGAGGTGCTTGTCGCCGGGAGCGATGTATGCCGTGCCCGCCGTCAACTCCATGCCGTCGGTGGCCTCGACCACGTGCAGCGGGGTGCTGCGGTCCAGCCGTTCGGCGAACATCCGGGTGAAGACCGGCGGCATGTGCTGGGTGACGACGATCGGCACGGGCAGGTCCGCGGGCAGCCCCTGGAAGACCTTGGTCAGGGCGTCCGGGCCGCCGGTGGACGAGCCGATGGCCAGAATGTCCACCCGCGTCTGGGGACCGCCGCGGCGCACCGGCCGCGGGGGCGCGGCGGCCGGCGGGCGGGCCGGCAGGCCGATCCGCGACACCGGTGGCGGCGCCGCTCCCGGGCGGGGCGGGGCAGCTCCGGGGCGGACCCCGGGCCGGCGTCCCCCGGCGAGCGCGTGGATCTTGGGAACCAGCTGCTCCCGGACCGCCGCGATCGACTCGCTGACCGACCCCACATTGGAGGGCTTGGTCACGTAGTCCGTGGCACCCGCGGAGAGGGCCTCCAGCGTCGCCGACGCGCCCGAGGCCGACAGCGTGCTGAACATGATCACGGGGATCATCCGGTGCCGCTTGCGCAGCTCGCGGACCGCCTCGATGCCGTTCATCTGCGGCATCTCGATGTCCATGGTGATCACGTCGGGCTTGAGCTGGTCGATCTTCGCCTGGGCCAGCAGCCCGTTGGAGGCGGTGCCGACCACCTCGATGTCCGGCATGCCGCCGAGCGAGTCGACGATGAGCCGGCGCACGACGACGGAGTCGTCGACGACGAGCACTCGGATCATCGATGTCCTCCGTTCATCCGAGCCACGCGGGGCCTAGGGCGGCGATCACCGGCGACAGCAGCCGGTGCGCCGTCGCGGTGTCCAGCAGATCCCGTACGACCAGCGCCTGCACGGCGCCGCTGAGCATGTTCCACACGCCACCGGCCCGCTCGGCGAGCGGGATCGACGCGATGTCGATCGCCTGGACCAGCAGCATCTGCGCGGCCGCGGCCGTCCGGACCCGGTCCGACAGGTACGCCGCCCACGACGCCGAATGCACCGCCGGCGACCACCCTCCCGCCGAGCGCCGGGCATCCGCCGCCGAGGAGGTGAGCCGGGCCAGGTCGTTCGCCGAGAGCGAGCGCAACCGGTCCAGCAGGGCCGACACCGCGTAGTGGTGCGGTCCGAGGTCGATGGGCTTGCCGGCCGGCAGCTTGCGCAGGGCCGACACCCAGCCGGCGCCGAGCATCCGGCGGGTCTGCTCGTCGAGCACTTCCCGCAGATAGCTCGCCACTGCGGCGTCGCAGAGCAGCGCCGTCGCCGAGGCCGCCGTCTCCGACTGCGCGGCGTCCCGGCCGCTGCCCTCCCACGTCCACGCCATCACGTCGTAGCGCAGACAGGTGAGCAGCGCGTCCACCGAGCCGATGGGGGCCCGCTCGACCAGCGCGAGCGAGCTCGCCGGGTCGTCGGGCTTCATCCCCTTCAGCGACGGCAACCGGCGCGCCGCGCTCTCCACCTCGACCCAGAGCGGGCCGCGCACCCCTTCGTCCGGCAGCCGCTCGGCGAGGGTCGGCAGGTCCCCGGAGCTGAGGCGCAAGGCGCGCAGCAGCACCTCGGCGGTCGCCGACCCGCCCTTGAGGCGGGTCAGGTCGAAGCCGAGCACGGGGGCACTGACCAGGCTGTACATCAGGTGGTGGCTCGGAACGTGTCGACCGCCTGGTTGGCGTCCAGGGCGAGCATGAGCCGGCCGTCCAGCTTGAACGTGCCCACGACCAGCTCCCGGGTCGGGCCGCTGAGCGTGTCCGGCGGCGGCTCGAACATGTCGTCGTCCAGGTCGACGACCTCGCCGATCCGGTCGACGAGCAGGCTGACCGGCTCGCCGTCGCCGCGCAGGATCACGTTCATGACCGGGCCCTGCAGCGCCTGCCGGGCCAGACCCAGCTGCACCCGCAGGTCCACCGCCGCGATCACCTGCCCGCGGAGGTTGAAGAGCCCGCCCACGGCCGGCGGCGCGAGGGGCACCGGCGTGTACTCGTTGTAGGAGAGGACCTCCTGCACGGTGTCGACCTCGACGCCGAACAGCTGGTCGGCCACCTCGAAGGTGGCGAACTGGCGGCTCGCCATGTCAGGCACCCACCATCATGTCGTTGCCGGACATCTCGCTGTAGAAGTTCGGGTCGGCGGCGAGGATCGCGCGGCGCACGTCCAGCAGCTCGGTGACCCGCTGCTGGATCACCGCCGTGCCGACCAGGCCGTCCTCCTCGACGTCGCGCCGGGCCGTGGCCTCGTTCTCGGCGATGTCGACGATCCGGTCCACCACCAGCGCCACGCTGCGGCCTCCCTCGCTGTAGACGACCACCGAGACGGTGTCGCCCTCCTCCACCTCGCTGTACGCGCCGAGCACGTGCGACAGCCGCATGAGCGGCAGGATCTGGCCGCGGTACTGCACGACCTCGCGCGAGCCGGCCTGTTCGATGCGGCTCCGCGGGAACTCCTCGAGCCGGGTGACCGTGTCGAGCGGGATCGCCACCCGGCGCTCGCCGACGGCCGTGATGAGCAGCCGCTCGCCGTTGCCGGTGCCGGCGCCCGCCCGGGACGTGCCGACCAGGTTCTCGCGGTCGCCCTCGGCCGCCAGGTGCGAGCGGCGGGCCAGCTGGGACACGTCGAGGATCAGGCCCACCTTGCCGTCGCCGAGGATCGTGGCGCCGGAGTAGAGGCCGATGTCCTTGAGGCGGCTGTTGAGCGCCTTGACCACGACCTCCTCGGTGTTGAGGACGCGGTCCACGACCAGCCCGAAGCGCCGGCCGTCGGCCTGCAGCACCATGATGTAGACGCCCTGGTCGCCGCCGACGTCGAAGCCGAGCGCCCGGTCCAGGCGGACCAGCGGGAGCAGCTTGCCGCGCAGCCGGTAGACGGGCGCGCCGGAGGCGTACTCGATCTTCGTGGAGTTGCCGTCGATGTAGACCAGCTCCAGCACGGCGACCTGCGGGATGACGTAGCGCTGGTCGCCGCAGTCCACGGTGAGCGCCTGCACGATGGCCAGCGTCAGCGGGATGTTGAGGCGCCAGACCGTGCCCTCGCCCAGCGTCGAGTCGACGCTGACCGCGCCGCCGATCCGCTCGATGTTGGTCTTGACGACGTCCATGCCGACGCCGCGGCCGGACACGTTCGTCACCTTGGCGGCGGTGGAGAAGCCGGGCTGGAAGACCATCGCCATGATCTCGCGCTTGTCCATGCCGGGCAGCTGCTCGGGCCGCAGCAGGCCCTTCTCCACGGCCTTCTGCGCGATCCGGTCCACGTCCATGCCGGCGCCGTCGTCGGCCACCTCGACCGCGACGTGGCCACCCTCGTGGTAGGCGCGCAGCGTCAGCGTGCCCTCCGGGTTCTTGCCGGCCGCGATGCGCCGCTGCTCGTCCTCGATGCCGTGGTCGACCGCGTTGCGCACCAGGTGGGTCAGCGGGTCCTTGACCGCCTCGAGCAGGGACCGGTCGAGCTCGGTCTCCTTGCCCTCCATGACCAGCTCGACCTTCTTGCCGAGCGACTGGCTCAGGTCCCGGATGACTCGCGGCAGCTTCGACCAGATGTGCTCGATCGGCTGCATGCGGGTCTTCATGATCCCCTCTTGGAGCTCCGAGGTGATCATGCCGAGCCGCTGGGCGCTGCGCACCAGGCCGGAGTCGCCGATCTCCATGACGCCGCGAACCAGCTGGTTGCGGGCGAGCACGAGCTCACCGACCATGTTCATCAGGCTGTCGAGCAGGTCGACGTCGACGCGGATCGCGCTGTCGGCGACGCTGCGCTTCGGCGACTGGGCCTGCAGCGCCTCGTTGACCGCGGCCGGCTGCGCCTTGCCCTCCTCGAGCAGGATCGTGCCGAGCTTGCGCTCGTCGCCCTCGAGCTGGGCCTGCAGCGCGGAGCTGACGTCGGAGGGCTCGGCCGCGCCGGTCTCGACCAGCACCTCGCCGAGCGGGCGGCGCTGCTCCTCGACCGGCTCGGGTGCCGGGCGTACGGGCGTCTCCGCCACCGGCTCGGGCTTCTCCTCGGGCGCCGCAGGCGGCGCCTGCGGCGCCGGCGCGGCGGGGGCGTCCGTGGCCGGCGCGTTCATCTGGGCGTGCACTGCCGCGATGATCGCGTCGACGTCGACGCCCTCCTCCGAGTTGTTCTGCTCGATCGCCTCGAGCAGGTTGCGGACGCCGTCGATCGTCGCCAGCAGCGTCGTGATCGTCGTCGGCGTCACCGGCTGGACGCCGTCGCGCAACCGCGACAACAGCGACTCACCCGCGTGCGCCAGAGTCTCCAGCCGGCTGAAGGCGAGGAAGCCACTGGTGCCCTTGATGGTGTGGATCGCCCGGAAGATCCGGGAGATCAGGTCACGCGATCCCGGGTCCTGCTCCAGCGCCACGAGGTCCCGGTCGATCTGGTCCAGGTTCTCGTGGCTCTCCATGAGGAATTCGCCGACGATCTCGCCAAGGTCTTCCACGCCTACCTCCTGCTCGTTTCCCAAAAGCCCTCATCGGTTCCACCCGGTCCCACCTGAGAACACCGGCTCAGGTGTCTCCTCCCGGGCGGCGGTAGCGGTAACCGAATCCGCGGACTGACTCGATGGGGCTCTCGTCGGGATCCGACCAGCCGAGCTTGCGGCGCAGCCGCAGCACGGCGAACTTGACACGTTCCTGCCCGATGCCGGTCGGGTCGTCCCACGCCTGGGTCAGCAGCTGGTTGGGGCTGAGCACCGCGCCCGCGTGCCGGACCAGCGCGTTGAGCAGCCGGAACTCGGTCGGGGTGAGGCGCTTCTCGTCGCCCTTGACATAGACCCGGCGCTTGGTCGGATCGAGGTGCACCAGGCCGTCGTCGTAGATCTGGCTGGCCCAGCTGTTCTGCCCGCTGGACGAGCGGCGCAGCAGCGCCTCCACCCGGGCGAGCAGCTCGTTGTTGGCGAACGGCTTGGTCAGGTAGTCGTCGGCGCCGCCGCGCAGGCCGCGTACCTTCTCCTGCTCCTGGCCGTGGGCGGTGAGCACCAGCACGGGTACGTCCGACACGTCCCGCAGCCGCTCGAGCACCTGCCAGCCGTCCATCTCCGGCAGGCCGACGTCGAGGACCACGAGGTCGGGGTGCTCGGCGTAGGCCTCCTTGAGACCCGTCCGGCCGTCGCCCGCGTGCGCGACCTCGTACCCCGCCCGGCTGAACAGCAGCCGCAGCGCCAGCGCGATGTCCGGGTCGTCCTCGACCACGAGCAATCTGCTCATTGCTGGGCCTCCTCCGGCATGCGGCCGCCCCGCTCTCGCACCTGGGGTCAGCTCGTTGCGCGTGCCGCCCGCGCCGGGCGGACGACGGCGATGAAATGTTCGAAACTCACGATAGCGTGACGTGTCGGTTCATATACGGAAAGTTATAGTTCAGCGTGCGAACCCCCACAGACGCCTTCGCGCAGCAGGCACGCTTCCTCTCGGTCATCTCCCACGAGCTGCGGACGCCGCTGACCACCATCGCCTCGTTCACCGAGAGCCTCGACACCGACGACCTGGCCCCGGCCGAGCGCTCGGTGGCCCTCAGCGCGGTGCGCCGCAACACCGACCGGATGCTCGCCCTGGTGCGCGACCTCATGGTGGTCAGCCGGCTGCAGACCGGCGACCTGGAACTGCGGCCGGGGCCCGTGCAGCCCGGCGAGGCGATCCGGGCGGCGGCCGACCAGCTGGCCAGCCGCGAGCCCTACACGGCGGCGCAGGTCGAGGCCGCCGCCGGGCCGCCGCTCACCGGGGACGCCGGCCTGCTGCGCGACCTCTTCTACGCGGTGATCGGCACGGTCGCGAGCGGGGCGGCGGACCGCTCCGCGACGGTACGCGCCGAGCCCGCCCCGGACGGCTGGGAGGTCACGGTCACCGCCCGCACGGCCGAGCAGCTCACGAACGAGGCGCTGATGGCGGGCATGCTGGCGGAGCCGGAGCCGCCCTACCGCCGGCGGAGCACCGCGCTGTGGCTGCTGCTCGCCGAGGCGATCGCCGACCGGCACGGCGGGTCGGTGGTGCTCACCTACGACCCGGGCACGGGCGCGGGGGCCGTGGTCCGGCTGCCCCTGACCATCCCCACAGCGTGACACGAGGCCGGGGCCGGAACCTCGTAAACGGCGAAAGAAGGGACATACGGCCGAGGGCCGGTGTCCGATGTCGACATGTTCAACCTGCTACGACGCATCGCCGTCACCGCGGCCCTGCCCGCCGCCCTGATCGCCACGACCGCGGCCCCCGCGCGGGCCGTCGGGCCGATGACCGCGCCCGCGCTGATGGACGAGATCCTGATCCACACCAACGACCAGCGCCGCCTGTACGGTTGCCCCGAGCTCGCCGTCGACCAGGAGCTGACGGTCGCCTCGGTGCGCCAGGCGCACTACATGGCGGCCACCGGCGACTTCGGTCACCTGGGCTGGCGCGGCTCCACCTTCGAGGCCCGCTCCCGTGCCGCGGGCTACGCCGAGCCCGCCGGGGAGAACATCGCCTGGGGCTTCGCCGACGCCGCCGCCGTGGTCGACGCCTGGATGGCCAGCCCGCCGCACCGGCGCAACATCCTCAACTGCGAGGCGCGCTCCTTCGGCGCCGGGGTGCAGCGGGCCGCCGACGGCACCCACTACTGGACGCAGGTCTTCGGTTACTAGAGAGCGCAGTTGACCAGGACCGGCTCGGGGTGCAGCGTCACGCCGAACCGGTCCCGGACCCCGTCGCGGATCTCCCGGGCGAGGTCCAGCAGCGCCTCCGTCGAGCCGCCGCCCCGGTGGGTGAGGGCGAGGGTGTGCTTGCTGGAGATGGCCACGCCGTCCCGGCCCGCGTACCCCTTGGTGAAGCCCGCCTTCTCGATCAGCCAGGCGGCCGGCACCTTGACCGTGCCGTTCGGCGCCGGCCAGCTCGGGGGCTCGCCCGCGTCGGCGAGCCTGTCCTGCACCGCCGCCCACTGCTCGGCGGAGAGCACCGGGTTGGTGAAGAAGGAGCCCACCGAGCGGGTGTCGGGGTCCTCCGGGTCGAGGACCATGCCCTTGCTCGCGCGCACCTTGAGCACGGTCTCGCGGACCCGCTCGGCGGCCACCCGCTCGCCCACCTCGACGCCGAGGTGCCGGGCCAGCTCGGCATAGCGGATCGGCGCGGAGTCGGCGGAGACGGGCAGCCGGAAGTCGACCTCGAGCACCAGGTAGCGGTCGTTGTGCTTGAAGACGCTCGACCGGTAGCCGAAGCGGCACTCGTCGAGCCCCATCCAGGTGACCTCGCCGGTGTCCCGGTCGACGACGCGCACCTTCTCGATCGTGCGGGCGACCTCCTGGCCGTACGCGCCGACGTTCTGGATGGGCGTCGCGCCCGCCGAGCCCGGGATGCCCGAGAGCGCCTCGAGCCCGGACAGCCCGCGCCGGACCGTCTCCGCCACGAAGTCGTCCCACGGCTCGCCGGCGGCGACCCGGACAAGCGCGCCACGCTGATCCTGGTCGACCACCTCCACGCCCCGGGTACGCAGGAGCAGCACCGTGCCGGGGAACCCGTCGTCGCCGATCACGACGTTGCTGCCGCCGGCCAGGACGAGGATCGGGCCGGTGGCCGCGCGTACGGTTTCGACCGCTTCGTCGGTTTCGGTGACGACTGACACCGTGCCGGCGGGGCCGCCGAGGCGTAGCGTCGTGTACGCCCCCAGCGAACTGGCATGCACTGCGGATGCGAGGGCGGGGGGATCAGCACTAACGTCAGGCACGACTTCACCCTAGGCCGAGGCGGCACGGGGCGATGGACTGGTGGTCCTCTTCGAGCGGGAGATGCTGATGAACAGGCTCAACGCGACGAAGGACTTCTGGCTGGCCGCGTTGCGCACCGACGGGCCGGCACTGCAGGACGCCGTGGCCGAGACCGGTCCGGACGCCGCGGTGCCCGGTTGTCCCGAGTGGACGACCGCCGACCTCGTCGAGCACCTCACCGCGGTTCTGCGCTGGGTCCGGGAGCTCGCGCCGCGCGGCGTGGTCGACAAGCCGGCCGCCCGGGTCGTGCCCGACCCGCGCCCCGGCTGGCAGGAGGCGCTCGACGGGCTGCGCCGGGAGATCACCGGCACGATCGAGACGCTCGACGCCCTCGACCCCGACCTGCCGTCGTGGACCTGGCCGGCGCAGGCGAAGAAGGCGGGCTTCTGGCAGCGGCGCCTCGCGCACGAGATGTCGGTGCACCGCTGGGACGCCGAGGCCGCCGCCGGCCGGCCGACGGCGATCGAGACCAAGCTCGCCGCCGACGGCGTCAGCGAGGTCCTCGACACCTGGCTGCCCGCGGGCTACCGCAAGGGCCCCACCGACCTGCACGGCGTGGTGCACCTGGTCGCCACGGACGCGAGCTACGAGTGGTTCGTGCGGCTGCGCGGCCCGGGCATCGCCCTGCTCGACACCGGCACGATCCTCGACTCCGACGATCACCACGCCCGGGCGCAGGCCACCGGCACGGCGAGCGACCTGCTGCTCACGCTCATGGGACGCGCGGAAACCGACAAATTGGCCATCCTGGGGGACCCGCGCCTCGTCTCGGCGCTGCGGGCGGGCTAGTTCCGCAACATCCGGGGGGCTCTCGCGGGGCCGTTTGGCCGTACGCTGGACCGGTTAAGTTGGGCGGCCCCGGGGCCCGGTCGGAGCGGATCGGGCGCGGTGGCCTCACGCAGAGAGCGGTGACGGCATGACGGCAACCGTGGAGGAGAAGTCCAGCGGCGAGCCGCTGAAGTCGGGGCTCCGGTTCCCGGACGGCTTCGTCTGGGGCGCGGCGACGGCGTCGTACCAGATCGAGGGTGCGGCGACCGAGGACGGCCGGGGCGCGTCCATCTGGGACACCTTCAGCCGGACGCCCGGCCGGGTGTTCCGCGGGCACACGGGCGACGTGGCGTGCGACCACTACCACCGGTACGCCGGCGACGTGCAGCTCATGGCGGGACTCGGCCTGGGGGCGTACCGGTTCTCGGTGGCCTGGCCCCGGATCCAGCCGGACGGCACCGGGCCGGTCAACACCCGCGGCCTCGACTTCTACGACCGGCTGGTCGACGAGCTGATCGGCAAGGGCATCGACCCGGTCGTGACGCTCTACCACTGGGACCTGCCGCAGACCCTGCAGGACCAGGGCGGCTGGACCAACCGCGGCACCGCGGAGGCCTTCGCCGAGTACGCGCAGATCGTCCACGCCCGCCTCGGCGACCGCGTGAACACGTGGACCACGCTGAACGAGCCGTGGTGCTCGGCCTACCTCGGCTACGGCAACGGCGTGCACGCCCCGGGCATCCAGGACCCGGCCTCGGCCCTCGTCGCCACCCACCACCTGCTGCTCGGTCACGGGCTGGCGGCCCGCGCGCTCAAGGCGGCCGGCGCCCAGACGGTCAGCATCACGCTGAACCCGGTCGCCGTCGCCCCGCTGGACCCGGCGAACCCGGCCGACGTGGCCGCCTCCCGGATCGTCGACGGCGTCGGCAACCGCATCTTCCTGGACCCGCTGCTGCGCGGCGCCTACCCGGAGGACGTCAAGCAGATCATCGCCCGCTTCACCGACCTGTCGCACATCCGCGAGGGCGACGAGGCGATCATCAACGCGCCGCTCGACGTGCTGGGCATCAACTACTACACGCCGACCTACGTGTCGGCCGTCCCCGGCACGCCGGCCGCCCTGGACACGCCGGGCAGCGAGGGCATCGCCTTCCGCAAGCCGGTCGGGCCGGTCACCGACATCGGCTGGCAGATCGAGCCGGCGGCGCTGACCCGGCTGCTCAACCGGATCCACGACGACTACGGCATCCCGATGATGATCACCGAGAACGGCGCGGCCTACAACGGCGGCGTCGACGACCCGGGGCGCGTCGCCTACTTCGACGGGCACCTGCGCGCGTGCCTGGACTCGCTGTCGTACGGTGTGGACCTTCGTGGATACTTCGCGTGGTCGCTCATGGACAACTACGAGTGGGCCGAGGGCTACAACATGCGCTTCGGGCTGGTGCACGTCGACTACACCACCCAGGAGCGCACCCCGAAGCGCAGCGCGCAGTGGTACAGCGACGTGATCCGCCGGAACGGCCTCGAGGAAGCGGCCGGGATCGAGGAGTGAGCTGATGGTGACGCGGGAGCGGCCGACCCTCGAAGCGGTGGCCCGGCGTGCCGGGGTGTCCCGGGCGACCGTCTCCCGCGTCGTCAACGGCTCGACGACCGTCGCCGTGGCGATCCGCGACGCGGTCAACCAGGCCGTGCGGGAGCTGGGCTACGTGCCCAACCAGGCCGCACGCAGCCTGGTGACCCACCGGACCGAGTCGATCGCGCTGATCCTGCCCGAGACGGCGAACAGGGTCTTCTCCGACGATCTCTTCTTCCCGGCGATGATCCGCGGCGTGAGCACCGAGCTGGAGGCCGCGGACAAGCAGCTGGTGCTGATGATGGCCGGCTCCTCGGCGAGCCACGACCGGGTCGAGCGGTACGCCATGGCGGGTCACGTCGACGGCGTCATGTTCGCCTCCGTCCACGGTGCCGACCCGTTGCCGGGCGTGCTGGCGCGGCTGGGCATCCCCGTGGTGTGCAGCGGGCGGCCGATGGGCGGCGAGCCGACCGTCTCGTACGTGGACGTGGACCACATCGAGGGCGTCGCCACGGCCGTACGGCATCTCCTGCGCGCCGGGCGCCGCCGGATCGCGACGGTGGCCGGGCCGCAGGACATGGTCGCGGGCATCGACCGGCTCGCCGGCTACCGGGCGGCCCTCGCCGAGGCGGGGCAGCCCGAGCTCGTCGAGGCCGGCGACTTCACCCGCGAGTCGGGGCTGTACGCCATGCGCCGCCTGCTCGCCGCGGACCCGGAGCTGGACGCGGTCTTCGTCGCCTCGGACATGATGGCCCACGGCGCGCTGCAGGCCCTGCGGGAGGCCGGCCGCCGGGTGCCCGCCGACGTCGCGGTGATCGGCTTCGACGACGTCGAGATCAGCCGGATCAGCGACCCGCCGCTGACCACCGTCCGCCAGCCGATCGTCGAGATGGGCCGCACGATGGCCCGGCAGATGCTCGGCCTGGTCGACGGGCGCACCGACCTGCCGGGCTCGGTCGTGCTCCCCACCGAGCTCGTCGTCCGCGCGTCGGCCTAGATCGGCTGGTCGAAGACCCGCCGGGACAGCAGGGCGGCGCCGGCGACCGCCGCGGGCATCAACAGGATCGCGCCCAGGGGGATCAGAAAGCACACGAAGACGGCCGCCCCGAAGCCGACCGCCAGCGGCCGGCGCCGGCGCAGCTCCTCCCGGCGGTGGCGCAGCCGGAGCCCGCGGCGCTCGAACGGCACCCCGGTCAGCTCCAGCGCCAGCAGCCAGCCGCCCACCGCGCCGCCGAGCACCGGGACCACGGTCTGCCCCACCACCGGGATGAAGCCGGCGACGAAGAGCGGGATGCCGAGCAGCACCGACAGACCGATCAGCCGCAGCGAGTCGGCGACGCTCCGGCGCACCGACTGCCACAGGGGAACCTCGACCTCGCCGGGCACCCCGCCGTAGCGCTGCTCGACGTGCCGGGAGATCCGCTCGTAGAACGGGTCGCCGATCGCCAGCGTGACCGCCGTGAAGGCCAGGACGCCCAGCAGGCCGGTCAGCCCGAGCAGCGCCGCGCCGCCCAGGAACCGCATCACATCGCGCCACACCGTGGACCAGTCGTCGGCGAACCACGTCACCGCCGCCGACAGGTCGCCGAGGAAGACGATCAGCGTGACCAGCGCGGCGGCGTAGAGAGCGCCGCTGATCAGGGCGGGGAGCAGGCCGAGACCGAGCAGGCGCGGGGTGCTCAGCACCAGGCCGAGGCCGCGCCCGAGAAAGCTCACGCCGGTGAAGAAGTCACGTACTGAGTCGCCCACGGGCCAGAAGCATAGGGGCCCGGCGCCCGCTCAGCGGCGGCGGTGCCAGCGGAGTTGACCGAAGCCGCCGGACGGCGCGGACTCGGAGGCGACCGGGCCGGGCTCGTCCGTCGCCGAGGCGCTCGGGTCGGCGGTCTCGATCGACGTCGGCGTGGGCACCGGCGGCAGGGTCAGCGTCGAGCCGGTGTCCGGGTCTGCCGCCGGCGACGTGGGCGGGGCGGACGATGGCGTGCCGGTGGCCGTCGGTGACGCCTTGGCCGGGGGCGCGCTCGGTGCCACGGACTCGATCACGGAGACCTGCCGGGTCTCGCGCGGCGACCAGGTCTCGGGAGTGGTCACCGTACGCGCGGGTTGCCTGCCGGCAGGGGCGGCGCCCAGGCCACCCGCGCCGCCCGGGGCCTGGGCGACCGCGGAGGGCGGCGTGCCGGGAGTGGCCAGCGACCAGCCGGTGACGACGGCGAACGGGAGACCGACGGCGACGATGCCGAGAAAGACCGATTTCGGGGTGAACCGCACGTTCCGTACACCGCGCGACGCCCCGGTTTGGTTACGGCCCGTTCGGCCGGTTCAGGAAGGCCGAAATGCGGGCCCGCAGCTCGCGCCGGTGGGTCCAGAGGACGGCCGGGCGGTCGTACACCTCGAGGTCGGCGCCCGGCAGCAGCGCGGCCAGCCGCTCGGCCCAGCCCACCGGGTGGACCTCGTCGCCGCGGCAGCCGATCACCAGAGCCTCCCCCTGGTACGCCTTGAGCAGCTCCGGGTCGGCCAGCGCCGGCTCCTGCCACAGCGTCTCCAGCTCCGGGGCGAGCCCGTCGCGGAGCAGCTGATCGACCCGCTGGCGCAGGTAGCTCCAGCCCGTCGGGGTGTTGCGCACCGAGGGCGGCAGCTCGCCCTCGACGGCCTCGGCGACCGCGGCTGCCTCCCCGGACTCGACGGCGGCGAGCAGGCGGGACAGCCGCTCCTCCGCGATCCGGGGGCGGACGCCGTCCAGCGGTGCCGGCAGGTAGAAGACCACCCGCTCGAAGCGGGTGGGATCGGTGGCGAGCAGCCGGGCGAGGGCCCCGGCGCCCATGCTGACGCCCACCGCCCGGGTCGCGCCCGCCCGGTCGGCGACGGCGCTCAGATCGGCGGCCAGGTCGGCGAAGCGCCACGGCCCCGGCGGCGCGTCGGAGCGGCCGTGCCCCCGGAACTGGAAGAACACCCGGCGGCCGGCCACGGCGCTGCCGAGCGGGCGGGTGCCGGCGATGTCCCCGGCGAGCCCGTGCGCGAACACGGTGACCGGGGTGCCGACGCCGGTGACGAGCTGCTCCAGGCGTACGCCATGGGGGGTCTCGACGAGCTCGGTGGGCGGGGCCGGCAGGGTGGGCCGGCCGCTGCGGGGCCCGGTGGGGCCGGGGCCGGGGGTCCGCGGGCCGCCGTCCGGGGGCGACGGCCTGCGGAACCTCACCAGAAGCCCTTGCCGTCCGAGAGGTCGCGCAGCCCCGGACGCACGTCGAGCAGGTAGATCAGCGCGGCGGCGATGCCGATCAGCCCGAAGATGCCGGTCGAGCCGAGCAGCAGGGTCAGCACCATGCAGACCGCGATGATGGCCAGCCAGGCGCCCTTGGGCAGGGTGCCGAGCGCCTGGAAGGCGTCGCCGCGCTGAGTGATGCAGTGGATAAGGGCCACCGCCTGCACGACCATCGAGACGATGGTGACGAGCAGGTTGATGTAGCCGACGACAACACCGTAGAAAAGCGGCGCGCTGGAGACCATGAGGGCAGTTTATGCCGCACGCCCCGGCGAACGCCGGGACGCGCGATCAAGGTCCGTCAGTGGCTCACTCGGCGACCGGCTTGGGCGCGGCCTTGGTGACGCGCTTGCGCGGCTTGACGGCGGCCGGCGTGGCCTCGACGGCCTTCGGCTCCTCGGTGGTCTCGATGTCGGCGTTGACCACGTCGGCGGCCTCGACGACGCCGGTGCCGACCACGCGCTCGCCCCGGGCGACCAGCGCCGTGTAGGCGGCGACGGCCCGCTCCTGGGCCACCTGCGCGAACGCCAGGGCGCTCGACGCGGCGGTGTCGCGCAGCTTGTCGAAGTCGGTGGCGGTGGCCTTCTCGCGCAGCGAGCCGGCCGTGGCGCCCGCGGTGTCGTTGGCGACGCGCAGCGAGGCGACGGCGCGGTCGCTGAGCTGGCTCACCACGGCGGGGAGCTTGCGCAGCTCCTGCAGGGCGAGGTCACCGGCGCCGGCGGCGGCGTAGAGGGGGGCGGGGATCCGGGTCTTGGTCTGCTCGGTCATCACTTCTCCTCGGATGGAGTGGTCCTGGGCGGGGGCGTGGCCCCTTCTTCGACGACGGCGACATCGGCGATCGCGGCCCGCAGGGCCTCGTCCTCGTCGGGCACGTCGACCGGGCCGGGCTCGGGCACCGCCGCGGCCCCGGCGGGCGCGTCGGCGGCGGCCTGCCGCGCGTTCTCGTTGCGGAACGTCTCGTAGATCTGGGTGAGCGACTGCTTCTGCGCGATCGTGAGGTCGGGGTCGACCGCGATCGCCGCGATCACCCCCTGCGCGCCCTCGCCGTCGAGCAGGCCGGCACGCAGGTACATCGCGGGCGTCGACACCCGCAGCGCGCTGGCGATCTGCTGCAGCACCTCGGCACTCGGCTTGCGCAGCCCCCGCTCGACCTGGCTCAGGTAGGGGTTGCTGACGCCCGCCTTGTCGGCGAGCTGCCGGAGCGAGATCTTCGCGGTCTGCCGCAGGTCCTTGATGAAGGAGCCGATGTCCTGGGGCAGATCCTTACCGGTGGCCATGTCCCGACGGTAGCCCCGGGTGCTAACTCCTGCAAGCAAAACGCTTGCAGGAGTTAGCGTGAATCAGGTCACCAGGTCGCGCGGACCTCGCCCACCTGCACCCCGCCGCCCAGGACCGGCACCTCGGAGAGCTGGGTCAGCACGGGCGCGTCGAGGCCCAGCTTGCGCAGCGCGGAGACGAGTACGGGCATCCGCGCCCGCATCGCCCCGTCGGCGATCTTGAGCGCCACCGCACCCGCCCCGGGCACGGCGACCGCGACCACGCCCTCGGCGCCGCCCTTGGACAGCAGCCCCGGCACCCCCCGCATGAGCAGCGTGTCGTCGGCGCCGGTGCCCGCGACCAGCTCCGGGTCGGCGCGCATCGCGTCGGCCACCTGCCGCTCGAGGCTGCCCTCCGGCGCCTCGACCAGCGTCTGGAAGCCCCGGGCCAGCGCGGTCAGCGAGAAGCCGAAGACCGGCGCCCCGCAGCCGTCCACCCCGGTCGCCGCGATCGGCTCGCCGACCAGCTCCTCCACGGTGTCGGCGACGGCCACCTGCAGCGGGTGCTTGGCGTCGCGGTAGTCGTCCCGGGGCCACCCGTTCGCCACGCAGGTCGCGAGCATGCCGGCGTGCTTGCCCGAGCAGTTCATGAGGATCCGCGAGGCGCCGCCCCCGGCGCGGAGCACATCGTCGCGCGCGCTCTCCAGCAACGGCAACGACTCCACGCAGCGCAGATCGTCCTCGGCGAGCCCGGCCCCGGCCAGGATCCGCCGGACCCGGGCCACGTGGAACGGCTCGCCGTAGTGGCTGCCGCTGATCAGAGCAAGATCGGCAGGCTCCCCCGTACGCAATCCGCTGCGCAGCATCCCCACGGTCTGCAACGGCTTGTTCGACGAGCGCGGGAAGACGGGACCGGTCACGTCCCCCGCGGCCGCGACGACCGCGCCGGACGTGTCCAGCACCACGACCGACCCCTCGTGCACGCACTCCACGAAGCCGGAGCGCACCACCTCGGCGAGGATCATCGGGCCGGCACCCCCAGCAGCTCGCGCGCCTCGGCCGTGGTGATCGGCGGGCGCTGGGCCAGCTGGGCGAAGCCGACGGCCCGCGCGACCAGCTGCATGTTCGACTCGACGGCGCGACCCTTGGCGTACGTCAGCGTGTCCTCCATGCCGACGCGCAGGTGCCCACCGGTCGCCAGCGACGCGAGCATGACCGGGATCGTCGACCGGCCGATGCCCGTGGCCGAGAACGTGGTGCCCGCGGGCAGGTCCCGGATCGCCGAGGTGCACGCGACGAGCGCCTCGGCCGTGCCCGGCATGCCGCCCGGCACGCCCATGACCAGGTCGACGTGGACATGGCCCCCGTACGGCAGGCCGTGCCGGCCGAGCAGCCGCTGCAGGGTCGTCAGCTGGCCCAGGTCGAAGATCTCGTACTCCGGCACGATGCCGCGCTCCTGCATCCGGGTGTGCAGGTCGACGATGAACTCCCAGCGGTTGAGGAACACCCCGTCGCCGAAGTTGACCGTGCCCATCGTGCACGACGCCATCTCGGGGCCCGCGTCGAGCACCGCCAGCCGGTCGGCCTCCGGATCGGTGACCGCGCCGCCCGAGGAGAGCTGCACGATGAGGTCCGTCGCCTGCCGCAGCGCCGCCACGGTGTCGCGCAGCCGGCCCGGGTCGAGCGTCGGCTCGGCGGCGTCGTCGCGGATGTGGACGTGGACGACGGCGGCGCCGAGCGCCTCGCACTCCTTGGCGGTGGCCACGAGCTCGTCCAGGGTCACCGGCAGCGCGGGTGCGGCTGCCTTCGAGCTCTCCGCGCCGGTGGGCGCGACAGTGATCAAGGTCCCGGTCATATCCGAGATCCTGCCACGCCTCGTTCTTACTCCGGATCGATCGCCGCCGCGGACTCCGCCACAGTCAGGCGGGCGTCGTCGGCGACGTTGCGCTTGAGCACGGCCAGCGCGATCATGCCCAGCTCGTGGTGCCGCACGGCGGTCCCGACGAACCCGACCTCCCGCCCGTCGAGCGTGACCGGCGTGCCGTGCGCCGGCGGGTGGTCGGTCGCAACGCCGTCCAGGTGCAGCAGGACCAGCCGGCGCGGCGGGCGCCCCAGGTTGTGCACCCGGGCGACGGTCTCCTGCCCCCGGTAGCAACCCTTGTCGAGGTGCACGGCCGCGGCGAGGAACCCGGCCTCGGCCGGGATCGTCCGGTGGTCGGTCTCCCAGCCCAGCCGCGGGATGCGATGCGCCACCCGCACCGCCTCGTACGCCCACAGCCCCGCCCGCGGCACCTCGGCCAGCCGCGCCGCGACGTCGTCCAGCCTGTCCCGCGGCACGAGCAGGTCCACGCCGAGCGGCACCCGGCGGGCCCACCCGCCCTCGAACGGCCGGACGTCGTAGCGCGCGGTCGGGCCGGACGGCACGGACCCGGCGGCGAACTTCGGCCCCGGGATCTCCGCCACCCGCGGCTCGGCCAGCTCGACGCCGAGCAGGCGCGCGGCGGTCGCGGCGGCATCGGGGCCCACCAGCGACAGCACCGCGATCTCGGCCGTGGCGTCCCGCGGCTCGACCCGCGTGAAGAAGCGCATCATCTGGAGATAGCCGAGCAGGCCGGCGCCGGCCCCGGGCTCGGTGTCGAGCCAGGTCGTCGTGCCGTCCTCGGTCACCTGGGCGTGCTGCTCGACGTGCCCGTGCGGCGAGAGGACGAGCAGCTCGGTGCCCTGCCCGGCGCCCAGGTCGCTGAGGTGCTGGGTGGTGATGGTGTGCAGCCAGCTCGCCCGCTCCTCGCCGGGCACGGCCACGACGTCACGGTTGGAGCGGTCGACCAGCCCGGCGCCGGTCTCCAGCAGGCGCTGCTCGCGCATTGGGTCGCCGTAGTGCGCCGGCACCCCGGCGTCGGCGGACTCCGGCTCGAGATCCTGAACCGCGACGATGGTCATGCTCGCTCCTTGCAGTCGCCGCAGACCCCGAAGAGGGACACGTGGCCGACGTCGACGCGGAAGTCGCACTCCCGCTGCAGCCGCTCGGTGACCGGCAACATGATCGACGGATCGACTTCCTTGATAGCCCCACAATTGCGGCAGACCAAGTGGACGTGCTGATCCTCACCCGCGGGATGGTAGGTCGGCGAGCCGTGCGACAGGTGGGTGTGATTGACCAGGCCCAGCTCCTCGAGCAGCTCGAGGGTGCGGTAGACCGTCGTGATGTTCACCCCGGCGGCGCGCTCGCGCACGGCGTGGTGGATCGACTCCGGCGTCGCGTGGCCCAGCTCATGGACCGCCTCCAGGATCAGCTGGCGCTGCGGTGTGAGGCGCAGGCCGCGCTCCCGGAGCATCTCGGCGAGAGAGGTGGCGGACACACGTCGAGCATAGTTCGCGCGGCGGCCTCACGACCGCCGCGCTCGCTGTGCTCTCAGCCGCCGATGCGCAACAGCCGCGCGGAGAGGTGCGGCTGGAGGGCCTCACCCTTCGCCGCCATCTCGTACGCATACAGCAGCGCACCCTCGACGATCCCGAACAGCCGGTGCCCGCCCGAGACCGCCAGCCCCGTGGCGGTGTGCCCGACACCCGCCGTCGCCATCTCGAGCCGCGTGCCCTTGGCCTCGCCCTCGTAGATCTCGATCACGCCCTCCTGCGTGGTGAGCGTGGCCTCCATCTCGTCCGTCGGGCGGCCCTCGGCGTTCAGCACCGGCCGCCAGAACCCGAACTCCCGGTCCGCCATCCCGATCGGCTTCGACTCGTCGTCGAGCAGCCAGATGCGCGACTCGTACGCCAGGAAGGGCCGGCCGTCGTGGCTGATCCGGATCTCCTGTGCGAAGTTGTAGTCCTCCGTCGCCGGAAAGCCACCCTGCCCGCGGCCCCGCCACAGCCCGATGAACGGCAGCAGGCCGAGCAGCGCGGGGTGCAGGTCCGGGCCCGAGCGCAGGTCGTGGGTGTCCTCGTACGGATAGCCCTCGACCGGTGGCGCGTTCAGCCAGGGCGGCGGTCCGAGGGGGTTCTCCGTCTCACTGCTCACCAGCGTCCCCTTGCAATGCGCATAGCCAGATAGCCCAAACCGCCCGCCAGCGCGCCGATGCCGGCGACCAGCAGGCTGACATACCCGATCTCCGTAACCATGACGGGACCATCCTATGCTGACCCGCATGGCCCGCCTCCTCGTCGTCAAGACCACCGCCGGCGCCGACGCCCCGGAGCGCTGCTCGCAGGCCTTCACGGTGGCGAGCACCGCGGCGGCTTCCGGCGTGCCGGTCTCCTTCTGGCTGACCGGCGAGTCGGCGTGGTTCGCGCTGCCGGGCCGGGCGGCGTCCTTCGAGCTGCCGCACGCCGCGCCGCTGCCGGACCTGCTCGACCTGCTGCTGGCCTCGGGCACGGTGACCCTGTGCACGCAGTGCGCGGCCCGGCGCGAGATCGGCCCCGGCGACGTCCTGCCGGGCATCCGCATCGCCGGCGCCGCCGTCTTCGTCGAGGAGATCATGGGCGACGGCGCCCAGGCCGTCGTCTACTGAGCGCACCCCGTCGTCGCGCTGACCCGGGCCGCCCCCTCCGCACCGGTCACGACCACGGACACGTCACCCACCCGGTACGCCCACTCGCCCGCCTCGGCCCGCACCACCACCGCCGCGCCGGTCAGCTGCCGCAACACCGGCCCGAGATCCGCCGGCGCCTTCAGCCCCTCCGCCACCACCGTGCGCGCAGTGGCGGCAGCGCCCGGGCACGAGACCTCGGTCACCGTCGCCGAGCCTCCCCCGCCCAGCGCCGCCACGGCATCCCGGAAAGCATCCGGCTCCTGCCCCGCCGGCGTCGGCGCAGGCGCATAGTCCACCCCGTCCGCCAGGGGCCGGCACCCGGTCGACACCCGCAGCCGGATCGTCGTGTCGGCCTCCCGGATCGACGCGTCCACGCCCACGAACTCCCCCGCATCCGCCCGCAGCGAGAACCGCGTCTGATCCAGGTTGTGCTCCACGGCCGCGTGATAGTCGCCGGGCAGCCCCGCGCCGATCGCCTCGAGCACCTCGGGCGCCTCGTTGTCCTTGACCCGCACGACGACGTCCCGCGCCGCCTCGACCCCGTCACGCACCGGCGTGAGCGCACAGTCCCGGTCGAAGGTGAGCGCCCCGATCTCCAGGACCTGCCCGGGCCCACCGGCCGCGGCCACCACGAACCCCGAGGCCCGCTGCACGACCGGCAGCGCCGCCGCGATGTCCCGCTGCTCCGGCACGGTCGGCGGATCGTTGCGCACCGACCACACCGAGGCCCCCACCAGCACCACCGCCCAGGCCGCCACGATCCCCACGACCCACCACCGCCGCCTCGGCCGCTCCGGCACCGGCGGCGGCGCGAACGCGAACTGCGGCGGACTGCTCACGCCGCCATGCTCGCACGCCGCCGCCCGCCCCAAGGTCACAGGTCCAGCACCTCCCGCAGGGCACGGTCGAGCTTGTCGAGGCTGTCCCGGCTCAACTCACCGCTCGGGACCAGGAAGTAGCTCTTGTCGATCTCGCCGATCCGGGGAGCCAGGGCCACTCCCATCGGTCGTCCGGAACTCTCCGCCACAGCGGGATGCTCCGGGGCGGCACTCATCACCTCCGACAGCGGCACAGAAAGCACCGCATCTCGCTTGGCGGTCACCTCGTCGCTGCCGACGACGACCACGGACCGCTGGTGCCGCATGCGCACCACCGACCAGATCTCGCCTCGCTTCACGCCAGGTCCTCGTAGTCGAAGACCTGGTTGCGTGGCCACCCGGGCAGGTAGTCGGGGGATCGCTCGTATTGATCAGGAGGCACTTCCTGCACCCGGGCGACAGCCCGGAAGAGCACCGCCTTTTCCACCCAATCGGACAGGGACAGGCCCTCGCACGAAGCGGCATGCTGGGCTGCAGCGAGCACGCAGCCCGCCAAGGGAATGTCGACACGCTCCACGGGCGCATCCATCGATCTAGTCATGGCGCAACCGTACTCACGTCACTGGCGCCGCGTCATCCTCGGGAGCGCAAGATGTGGATAACTCATCGGCCTGTGGACAACGAGCAGGGGCGGCACTCCCGGAGGAGTACCGCCCCTGTCGAACAGAGCGTGGGTCAGGCAGCCGCGACAGCCAGCGCCACTTCGTTCACGCCGCGCGTGGCGTCGACGGCCAGGTCGCCGTTGCCGGCGCGGGAGAGCGCCCGCAGCGTCCACGAGCCGGGCGCCGCGAAGAAGCGGAACACGCCCTCGGGCGACGTCACGACCTCGGCGGTGAACTCGCCGGACGAGTCGAGCAGGCGGACGTACGCGCCGCCCACGGCCTCGCCCTCGGCGTTGGAGACGATGCCGGTGATGACCGTCTCCTTCTCCAGGTCGACGCTCGCGGGGAGGGGCGCCGACTGGTCGGGGGCGGCGCAGCCGTCCGCGATGTTGGAGGGGGTGGTCATGGCGGTCACGCCTTTCCGGGCTCGTCGCCGAGCGCGATCGGCACGCCGATGAGCGAGCCGTACTCGGTCCACGAGCCGTCGTAGTTCTTCACGTTCTCCTGGCCGAGGAGCTCGCGCAGCACGAACCACGTGTGCGAGGAGCGCTCGCCGATGCGGCAGTAGGCGATGGTGTCCTTGCTGCCGTCGAGGCCGGCGTCGCCGTAGATCTTCTTCAGTTCCTCGTCGGACTTGAAGGTGCCGTCCTCGTTCGCGGCCTTGCTCCACGGCACGCTGATGGCCGTGGGGATGTGGCCGCCGCGCTGCGACTGCTCCTGGGGCAGGTGCGCCGGGGCGAGCAGCCGGCCCGCGAACTCGTCGGGGCTGCGCACGTCGACGAGGTTCTTCACGCCGATGGCCTGCACGACCTCGTCGCGGAAGGCGCGGATCGACAGGTCCGGCTCCTTGGCGACGTACGTCGTCTTGGCGCGCGAGGGGACATCCTTGGTGTACGTGCGGGCGTCGAGCTCCCACTTCTTGCGGCCACCGTCGATCAGCTTGACCTGCTCGTGGCCGTAGAGCTTGAAGTACCAGTACGCGTACGCCGCGAACCAGTTGTTGTTGCCGCCGTAGAGCACGACGACGTCATCGTTGGAGATGCCCTTCTCGGACAGCAGGGCGGAGAACTGCTCCTGGTTCACGAAGTCCCGGCGCACCGGGTCCTGCAGGTCCTGCTTCCAGTCGAGCTTCACGGCACCGGGGATGTGCCCGCCGTCGTAGGCGGTGGTGTCCTCGTCGACCTCGACGAAGACGACACCCGGGGTGTCCAGGTTCTTCTCGGCCCAGTCGGCAGAGACGAGTGCGGAGTCGCGACTCATCGGATTGCTCCCTTGTCAGGTGAGAGATGGGTGAGTCAGCGCGCGGGAGCTGGGGTGGTGAAGAGGACGCACGCGCGCCGACCCGGAAAACGGATCACGGTTTGCGTACGGCGCCACTGCCGGGCGAAAAAGGAAAGCGCGAGTGGCCCCGTCAGAATGCGGGGCGACACAGGCAGGCGGCCACGCGGCACAGGTCGACCGCGCGCCTCTTGGTGAGCAACAGGCTCATGGTGACCGACCCTACCAGCGGTGTTACAGAGCGGAAAACCTCTATCACCATCCGGGACGGGAGGCAGCCGTCACAGTCCGCCGGAGTTCAGCGGCACGTTGTCGGCCCCGGCCGTCACCACCAGGCCCTCCGGCTTGGGCTCCACCTTCTGCACCTTGAGGTCGAGGGGCAGCGCGGGGACGTCGAGGTCGTACGACAGGTTCTGCACGTAGTTGTCGACGATGTTCTGCACCAGCGGGATCGCCGGGAGCCCCTCGGCCGTCACGTCGGCGAAGCGCACCCGCACCACGCCGTCGGCGACCTCGAGGTTCGCCGTGCCGGTGACCTGGAAGGTCTGGCCGAGCGCCTGGACCGGAGCCGTGCCGACGAGCTTGCCGCCCTGCTCGGAGACCTTCAGGCCGTCCTGGCCGATGAGGGCGGCGAGGTCCGCGTACGCGATCGTGCCGGTGCCCGTCACCGTGCCGGCCGTGATGTCGCCGTTGCCGGTGCGCAGGGTGTTGAGCGGCGCGGCCACGTCCTTCGCCCGGATGTCGAGCGTCGGCATCTTGATCGTCTGGCCGTTGCCGGCGGGCGCGGAGAAGTCCTGCAGCAGGATCTTGATCTCCTGGTACTCCCCGCGGGCGACCTGGGTCAGGAAGGGCACGCCCTCGACCGTGACGTCCGGGCTCTCCGCGGTCGCCTTCTGGTCGGCGAGCTGCTGGCTGACCCGGTCGGCGATGGTGCGCTCCGCGTAGGAGGCGGCCACCCGGTCGGCCACCGCCAGGGCGATGCCCAGCAGGACGAGCAGGACCAGGAAGCCGACGAGCAGCTTCCGGCCCCGGCGACGCTTACGCGGCTGCGCCGACCCGTAGACCTCGGCCACCTGAGCACCTCGCAGAAGAGCAGTAACGGGGACGGCGACGGTATATGCCCAGTGCTAGGAGAGAACGAACACCGCGAGGATGTACGTGGCCGGGACCGCGAACGCGAAGGCCCCGAGCGGCCCCTGCATGTGCCGGGCGATCCAGAAGGTGGGAGCGTCGCCGGCCAGCCCCCGGCCCGCCTCGGAGTAGTTGACGGCCAGGTCGACCAGCGCGGCAATGCCCGCGACGACCAGGCCGAGGATCGCACCCTTGCCCGGCGTGAAGGGCAGGACCAGCACGCTGCCCAGCGCGGCGGCGCCGAAGGTGCCGAGCATGGCGCCGAGCACGATGCCCGTGGCCCCGCGGGGCACCTGGAGCGCGACGCGCGGCTTGGGGAACACCGCGTCGGTCAGGTGGGCGACCAGCAGCGTCACCCCCACGGCGCCGAGGCACATCATGATGGCCTGGGTGCCGGCCGGGCGGCGGGTCAGGACGATCAGCAGGGCGAGACAGGCGGGGCCGAGGACGACCAGGAAGGTGCCGCCGAGCGCGTCGCGCAGCCGCAGCCGGTCCTCCGGCCGGACGGCCTGGCCGATGAGGGCTCCGAGGAAGGCGGCGCCCAAGATATAGAGCGTCGGCATGACACCGGGTGAGTCACCGGTCACGGCCACATAGTCCGCCGCGGCACCGGCGACGAGCGAGATTCCCGCGACCGTGTACGCCGCGGGCGGCCGGATGGCCATCGTGAAGGCGAGCACATACAACAGCTGCACCCCGAAGAGCACGATGGCGTACGGCAGCCGGGCGTCCGGCCCCGACGTCTGCGCGCCGAGCACCAGGCCGGCGCCGAGCAGCCCGGCGAACCCGGCGATGGCCACCGACAGCTGCCGGCGCACCGGGACGACCCGGACCTCTTCCTCCTCGAACTCCGCGTCGTCGGCGTCGCCGGAGGGCCTGCGCTCGTCCTCCCGGTCGCCGGCGTAGAAGTGGCCACGGCCCGGCGCGGACCTGGCGACGTCCCTGGTGGCGTCTTCGTCCCAGGCATCGCTGTCGCGCGGGGTTGAGGGAAACACGCCTGCGATGGTGCCAGACCGGGCAAGTCCGTGCGCAGGCGCGGCCTGGGCACGCTCCCATCGGACCGGGGCGACCGCTCGGGTGAACGGTTGGTCAAGAGTTGACCGTTCGGCCACCTCGAGGGCGTACGCCGCATCACACGACGGTCGCTGACGGGTGAACAGCCGGATGCATCGGTTAAGGTGGTGCCAGCCCACCCGTCGGTGACGCCGGGACGAGACCCATCCGGTTGCGCTGCAGAGATGCGTGCAGACCGGGTCACCTGAGCGGCCGACGTGCCGCGAGGATCGAGGTGAGTGTGGAACTTCTCCTGTTGGTGACGGCCCGCGCCGGCGAACCTTCCGCCGTGCTGCCCGCGCTGGACCTGCTGCCCCACTCCGTGCGCACCGCCCCGCGCGACGTCCGCACCCTGGTGTCGGGCCCGAGCCCCGACGCCGTGCTGGTGGACGCGCGCTCCGAGCTCTCCGAGGCCCGGGCGACCTGCCGCATGCTGCACGCGACCGGCATCGGCGTCCCGCTGGTCGCCGTGGTCACCGAGGCCGGCCTCATCGCGCTCAACGCCGACTGGGGTGTCGACGACGTCATCCTCGCCACGGCGGGTCCGGCCGAGGTCGAGGCCCGGCTGCGCCTGGGCGTCGGCCGGCTGACCAACGCGACCGCCGGCGCCGGCGGCTCGATCCGCGCCGGCGAGCTCAACATCGACCCCGACACCTACGCCGCCAAGCTCAAGGGGCGCCCGCTCGACCTCACCTACAAGGAGTTCGAGCTGCTCAAGTTCCTGGCGCAGCACCCGGGCCGGGTCTTCACCCGCGACCAGCTGCTCCGCGAGGTCTGGGGCTACGACTACTTCGGCGGCACCCGCACGGTCGACGTGCACGTCCGGCGCCTGCGGGCCAAGCTCGGCTCGGAGTATGAGTCGATGATCGGCACCGTGCGCCAGGTCGGCTACAAGTTCGTGGTCCCGCCGAACGGCCGCCAGCTGCCCGACAACGAGCCCGTCGCCCTGCCCGTCTGAGCCGTCCGGGATGACTGCCGTCCGGTCCACGGACCGACTCTCCTCCGCCGAGGTGGCCGACGTGCTCGCGCTGGCCACCGCGGCGGACGAGGCGGACGGCGTCAGTCCACTCTCCGAGGACGGCCTTCTCGGACTCCGCGGCGACGCCCATCGGCACCTGCTCGCCTATGCGACCGAGTCCGGGGGCGGCGAGCTCGCGGGTTACGCCTATCTCAACGGCACGTCCGGCGAGCTGGTCGTGCACCCCAAGCATCGCCTCCGCGGCCACGGCACGGCCCTGCTGACCGCCGCCGGCCCCGGTGAGCTGCAGTTCTGGGCGCACGGCGACGAGCCCGGCGCCCGCGCCTTCGCGGAGAAGGCCGGCTTCACCCGCGACCGGGTGCTGTGGCAGATGCGCCGGCCGCTCGACGGGCTGCCCGATGTCCCCGTGCCCGACGGCGTCCGGATCCGGCCCTTCGTGCCCGGCCGGGACGACGAGGCCTGGCTGGGCGTCAACGCGCGGGCCTTCGCCCACCATCCCGAGCAGGGCCGCTGGACCGCCGACGACCTGCGGCTGCGCCGGGCCGAGCCGTGGTTCGACCCGGCCGGCTTCCTGCTCGCCGTCGACCCGGCCGACGACCGGCTGCTGGGTTTCCACTGGACCAAGGTGCACCCCGCCGAGGGCGGCGAGCCGGCACTCGGCGAGATCTACGTGCTCGGCGTCGACCCGGGCGGGCACCGGCGGGGGCTGGGCGCCGCGCTCAGCGTGGCCGGCCTGCGCCATCTCGCCGGCCTCGGCCTGGGCGACGCCCTGCTCTACGTGGACGAGTCGAACACGGCCGCCGTCGCCCTCTACCGCCGCCTGGGCTTCGAGGTCTACTCGACCGACATCCAGTACGCCCGCCGCTGATCACACCCCGCGCAGCTCGGGCAGGGCCGCCGGCGTGAGCGGGTGCGGCTCCTCGCCCGGCCGGACCAGCACCACCGTGCACGCGGCAGCATGGGTCAGCGCCGCGGTGAAGCTTCCGTCGGCGAACTGAGCGGCAGCCCCGCGCGGCGAACGCCCGACGGCAACGGCCCGGGCGTGCACGTCCTCGGCATGCTGCGCGAGCACCCGGCCGGCGGCGGCGTGGTCCCCGACGCTGGTCAGGATCTGCCCGTGGGCCGCGACGCCGTGCGCGGCGAGCCTGTCGAGGTGCCCCTGGACCGCGGCGAGGGCGTGCTCGGGGTCTTCGGGCTCGACGGCGAGCTCCTCGACGACCACGGTCTCGCGCACGTGGACCACCTCGAGGGCGCTGCCCTGCGCCCGGGCGAGCGCGGCCGCCGCGTCCACGATCTCCTCGGCCGCATCGTTGTCGCCGATCGCCACGACGACCGGCCGGGAGTCCGTGGCGAGCGCGGGGCCCACCGGGGACAGCGAGGGCGAGGGCGAGGCAGGGGCGTTCTCCGCGGCGGTCACCAGCTTGTGCCCCGAGGCCAGGACCGGGATCGCGAGCAGGAAGGCCAGTCCTCCCACGTAGAACGGGACGCTCAGGTCGAAGGAGTCGGCGAGCTTGCCCGCGGCGAAGGGGGCCAGGCCACCGCCGATGAAGCGGACGAAGCCGTACGCCGAGGAGGCCACCGACCGCTCGACCGGCGCCACCAGCATGACGGCCTGGGTGGTGAGCGTGTTGTTGATGCCGATGAAGGCGCCGCTGACGATCACCGCGGCGATCACCGTGGCGGGCGTGGTGACGCCGGCCGCGATGACGACCATGACGACGGCGAGGGCGGCCATGTTGGCGTACAGGACCGGGGCCGTGCCGAAGCGGGCCTGCAGGCGCGGGGCGACGAAGACGCTGAACAGGGCGACCAGCAGCCCCCAGCCGGTGAAGACGAGGCCGAGCTCGTGGGCGCCGAGCTCCATCGGGTAGGGCGCGTAGCCCAGCATCGTGAAGAAGCCCCAGTTGTAGAGCAGCGCCATGATGCCCATGGTCAGCAGCCCGCGGTGGCGCAGCGCCTTGAGCGGCTCGGTGACCGACTGGCGCCGGGCCGGCTTGGGCAGCGCGGGCACGAAGGCGATGGTGGCCACCATGGCGATCGCCATCAGCACGGCGACGCCGAAGAAGGGGCCGCGCCAGCTGATGCTGCCCAGCTCGCCGCCGAGCAGCGGGCCGACCGCGATGCCGAGGCCGAGGGCGGTCTCGTAGAGGATGATCGCGCCGGCGAAGCCGCTGGTGGCGGACGCGACGATGACCGCGAGGCTGGTCGCGATGAAGAGCGCGTTGCCCAGGCCCCAGCCGGCGCGGAAGCCGACGATCTGGCCGACGGTGTCGGAGGTGCCGGCCAGGGCGGCGAAGACGACGATGATCGCCAGGCCGACGACCAGGGTGCGCTTGGGGCCGATCCGGCTGGCGACCGCGCCGGCGAGCAGCATCGCGACCGCGGTCACCACGAGATAGCTGGTGAAGAGCAGCGACACCTGGCTGGGCGAGGCGTGCAGGTCCTCGGCGAGGGCGGGGAGGATCGGGTCCACGAGCCCGATGCCCATGAAGGAGATGACGCAGGCGAAGGCCACGGCCCACACCGCGCGGGGTTGCTTGAAGGGAGAGGGGGCGCCGTTCTGCATATCTGTATTATGCAGCGATCTCTCCGGGAGCAGCCAGTGGTGAGCACCACGTGAACGTGGGACCACCATGGCGGCGAACAGCAGCTGAACGGCCGACTCCCGAAGTCCCGTTATGACAGAGTGACGCCAGACACACTCCGTCCGTCACTCCGGTCACGGAACGGTCAACGAGACATCTCGGTGCAGTCAAGCCGTGGCGTTTTGCCCGGATAAATCGGTCAAGGGACGCGCGGTTCACGTAACGGACAACCCCTCCTCAGCCAAAGGCAACGAGGAGGCGCAGACGTGTTCACCCTGCGTTCACCCTGCCCCGGTGAGCCGGTCACCTGACGCTCTTAGCTTTCCCTGTGTGCCGATGAGATTTCGGCCGCCGGGACTACGGAGCCCGGAGATGCGATCCATTGAAGGGGAAACCGTGAAGCTCCAGCGGTTCTACGTTGCTGGTATTGCCATGACCGCCGCCTTCGCGCTCAGCGCGTGCGGCTCTGACAACAACGACTCGCCGTCGGCCGCCGGTGGCTCCGCTGCTGCCGAGAACTGCGCCACCGGCACGCTGAACGCCGCCGGTTCGTCCGCGCAGAAGAACGCCATGGACGAGTGGATCAAGACGTACCAGGGCCAGTGCTCCGGCGCGCAGATCAACTACAACGGCAACGGCTCGGGCGCGGGCATCGAGGCGTTCATCAACGGCACCGCCGACTTCGCCGGCTCGGACTCGGCGCTCAAGGACGACGAGCAGCCGCAGGCCACCGCCAAGTGCCCCGGCGGCGCGGCGGTCAACCTGCCCATGGTCGTCGGACCGATCGCGGTCGTCTACAACGTCGAGGGCGCGGACAACCTGCAGTTCTCGCCGGCCACGCTGGCCAAGATCTTCTCCGGCAAGATCACCAAGTGGGACGACGCGGCCATCAAGGCGGAGAACGCCGGCGTGACCCTGCCGTCGGCCGCCATCCAGGCCGTCCACCGCTCGGACGAGTCGGGCACCACCGACAACTTCACCAAGTACCTGAGCAAGACCGCCGAGGCCGACTGGACCTACGGCAACGCGAAGGCGTGGAAGGCCCCGGGCGGCACCGCCGCCGCGAAGTCCGACGGTGTCGCCGCCCTGGTGAAGAGCACGGTTGGCACGATCTCCTACGTCGAGCTGTCCTACGCCGAGAACAGCAGCCTGCAGAAGGCCAAGATCAAGAACGGCGCCGGTGAGTACACCGAGCTGACCGGCGAGAGCGCCGGCAAGACGATCGAGGGTGCGAAGGTCGCCGGCACCGGCAACGACCTCAAGCTGGACATCGACTACAACACCACCACCGCGGGTGCCTACCCGATCGTGCTGGCCACGTACGAGATCGTCTGTGACAAGGGCAGCCCCAAGGCCGCCGCGATCAAGGGCTTCCTGACCTACACCTCGAGCACCGCCGGCCAGGAGGCGCTCGCCGACCTGGGCTACGCCCCGCTGCCCGAGTCGGTCCGCGCCAAGGTCGCGACCGTGGTCGCCAGCATCTCCTGAAGCACCGTACGCAGGTAGAGACCCCCTCCTAGACGAACGCGAGCGAGCGAATGGGCGACTATCCCTCCCGCTCGGCGAGCACCGAAGCCGGCGGCTCGGGTGTGACAGCACGTCACGCCCGGTCCGCCGGCGACGGCGTATCGCCGATTCCTCCCGACGACCGCCCCGAAAATCGGCCGCCGCTCGGTGGCGGGGGTGCCCTGCCGAAGAAGGCCCGGTTCTCCATGGAGACCGGCTTCCGCGGCCTCAGCACCGCGGCAGGCGTGATGGTGCTGGTCATCATCGCCGCCATCGCGGTGTTCCTGATCTCCAAGGCCGCGCCGGCGCTCAGCGCCAACGACGCGAACTTCCTGACCACCAAGGAATGGTTCCCGAACGACACCCCGCCGGCCTTCGGCATCGCCGCGCTGGCGTTCGGCACGGTGCTGTCGTCGGTGATCGCGCTGCTGGTGGCGGTGCCGATCGCGATGGGCATCGCGCTGTTCCTCTCGCACTACGCGCCCAAGCGGCTCGCCACGCCGCTCGGCTTCATCATCGACCTGCTCGCCGCCGTGCCCAGCGTCGTCTTCGGCCTCTGGGGCCGCGACGTCTTCTCGGAGCCGGTGAAGGACTTCTCGGTGTGGCTCAACAAGTACTTCAGCTGGATCCCCCTCTTCGGCGGCGAAGGGCCGTTCGGCCGGTCGATCCTGCTGGGCTCGCTGGTGCTGGCGATCATGGTGCTGCCGATCGTCACCTCGCTGTCGCGTGAGGTCTTCCAGCAGACGCCCGGCATGAACGAGGAGGCCGCGCTCGCCCTGGGCGCCACCAAGTGGGAGATGATCCGCACGGCGGTGCTGCCGTACGGCAAACCCGGCGTCATCGCCTCGGTCATGCTCGGCCTGGGCCGCGCGCTCGGCGAGACCATCGCCCTGGCGCTCACCCTCGGCACGACGTTCGTGATCTCGTTCAACCTGATCCAGAGCGGCGGCAACTCGATCGCCGCGAACATCGCCAACACCTTCGGCGAGGCCAACGAGACCGGCCGCGGCGCCCTGATCGCCTCGGGTCTGGTGCTCTTCGCCATCACCCTGGTCGTCAACATGGCCGCGCGGGCGATCATCTACCGCCGCCGCGAGTTCCGGGACAGTGCCGCATGAGCCTCTTGGACAGGGAAACTCCCGGCGTCGTCATGACGCCGGACAACATCCGCAGCCGCAAGCTGCCGGTCGTCGCCGACCTCGGCATCGCCCTCGGCGCCCTCGTGGTCGCCGCGGCGGTCGTGCTGGGCTTCGGCATCGGCAACTGGGTGCTCGTGGTCTTCCTCGGCGCCGTGTTCTACCTGGTCGGCCTCAACTTCGCGGCCGGCGCGATCGAGGGCAAGCGGGCCGCCCGCAACCGCATGTGGCGCGCCGCCATCTACGCCGCCTGCGTCCTGGCGATCATCCCGCTCGTGTCGGTGGTGTGGACGCTGGTCACCAAGGGCGCGGCGCGCCTCGACGGCGACTTCTTCGGCTCCTCGATGAACAACATCGGCGCCCGCGACCCCAACGGCGGCGCCTACCACGCCATCCTCGGCACGCTGGAGCAGGTCGGCCTGGCCGCGCTGATGGCCGTGCCGCTGGGCGTGCTCGGCGCGATCTACCTGGTCGAGTACGGCAAGGGCAGGTTCGCGCTGACCGTCCGCTTCTTCGTGGACGTCATGACCGGCATCCCGTCGATCGTGGCCGGCCTGTTCGTGCTGTCGTTCTGGGTGCTCATCGTCAGCCCGTGGTTCAACAACGGCACGCCGCAGTTCTCCGGCTTCGCCGCCTCGCTGGCCCTGACGGTGCTGATGCTGCCGACGATCGTGCGCTCGACCGAGGAGATGCTGCGGCTCGTGCCCGGGCCGCTGCGCGAGGGTGCGTACGCCCTCGGTGTGCCGCAGTGGAAGACGATCCTGCGGGTCGTGCTGCCGACCGCCCTGCCCGGCATCGTCACCGGCATCATGCTCTCCGTGGCCCGTGCGGCCGGCGAGACCGCCCCGGTGCTGCTCGTCGCCGGCGCCACCGCCGCGATCAACGGCGACCCCTTCGCGGGTCCCCAGTCGTCGCTCGCGGTCTTCGTGTACCAGCAGGCCGGAGACGCCTCCCGCTTCGCCCCCGACCGCGCGTGGACGGCCGCGCTCACGCTGGTCGCCCTGGTGCTCATCCTGACCATCGCAGCGAAGCTGCTCGCCCGCCGCAACCAGCTGTCCAAGTAAGAGGTGTTCTGAGTGGCCAAGCGCATCGAGGCGAGCGGAGTCTCGTCCTACTACGGCAACTTCAAGGCGATCGACGGCATCTCGATGACCGTCGAGCCGAAGACCATCACCGCCCTGATCGGCCCGTCCGGCTGCGGCAAGTCGACCTTCCTGCGGTCCATCAACCGCATGCACGAGGTGCTGCCCGGCGCCCGCATCGAGGGCAAGCTCACCATCGACGACCAGAACATCTACGACCCCGACGTCGACGTCACCGCGGTCCGCCGGCTGATCGGCATGGTGTTCCAGCGCCCCAACCCGTTCCCCACGATGTCGATCTACGAGAACGTGGTCGCCGGCCTCAAGCTCAACGGCGTCAAGAAGAAGTCGCTGCTGGACGACGCGGCGGAGAAGTCGCTCAAGTCGGCGAACCTGTGGGACGAGGTCAAGGACCGGCTCAACCGGCCGGGTGCGGGTCTGTCCGGCGGTCAGCAGCAGCGCCTCTGCATCGCCCGCACCATCGCGGTCGAGCCGCAGGTCGTGCTCATGGACGAGCCCTGCTCGGCGCTCGACCCGATCTCGACGCTGGCGATCGAGGACCTGATGTTCAAGCTGAAGGACCGCTTCACGATCATCATCGTCACGCACAACATGCAGCAGGCCGCCCGGGTCAGCGACAAGACCGGCTTCTTCTCGATCGACAAGACCGGCGACCCCGGCCGCCTCATCGAGTACGACGACACGCAGAAGATCTTCAGCAACCCGTCGCAGAAAAAGACCGAGGACTACATCACCGGCCGCTTCGGCTGAGCCGAGCCGGCCCGCGGCGGAAAACCGCAAACAACCAGGTCACAGCTCCACGACGACGCCACCGTCGCCGGTCGGCCGCACGCGCGGCATGACGGGCACGGTGGCGTCGCGCGTCGCGCTCCCCGCAACAAGATCATCCACGCTTTCGTACGCCGCCAGCTGCGCCAGCGTCACCCGCGTAGGCGGCAGCATCGTCAGGTCGCCGGGCGCCCCCGGGTCGATCCACGCCGTCCCGTCCGCCTCCCCCGAGACGTCCCGTGGCGCCTGCGCCTCCGGCAGCAACGCGACGAAGAACCACGTGTCGAACCGCTTCGGCTCGAACTCCGGCGTGATCCACCGCGCCCACGGCAGCAGCAGATCGTCCCGCAGCAGCAGGCCCCGCCGGTCGAGCAGCTCCGTCATGCTCAGCTCCCGCCGGGCGACTGCCGCCCGATCCGCCTCCCACTCCTCGCCGCTCACGTCGCCGGCCATCCGATCCGGCTCGTCCACCCGCCCGGCGAGCAGCACGCCCGTCTCCTCGAAGAGCTCCCGGATCGCGGCTCCCACCACCGCCCGCGCCTCCTCGTCGGGCACGCCGAGGAGCTTGTCCCAGTCCGGCCGCAGCGTCCCGGGGCGGTCGGCGGGGTCGACGCGCCCGCCCGGGAAGGCGTGGACACCACCGAACACCATGGTGCTCGCGCGCTTGAGGACGTACACCTGAAGGGTCTCGGGGTGGAGCAGCACGACCGTCGCCGCGGGGCGCGCCGGGGCGGGCGTACCGTGGAATTCGAGAGCTCGCCGGGCCATCGCCGGCGGCAGGGGGAGCGAGAGGGTCACCGCCCGATCCTCCCACCGGAGGGGGCCGGGGAGATAGCGTGGCGATCATGACCGAACGGACCACCCGCTGGGGCATTCTCGGCACCGGCGGCATCGCCGCGACCTTCGCTTCCGACCTTCCGCTCGTCCCGGGCGCCGAGCTGGCCGCGGTGGGCTCCCGCACGGCCGAGGCCGCCGACACCTTCGCCGCGAAGTTCGGCGTGCCCCGCGCGTACGGGTCCTGGGCGGAGCTGGCCGCCGATCCCGACCTCGACGTGATCTACGTGGCCACCCCGCACTCCTCGCACCACGCCGCCACGATGGCGTGCCTGGAGGGCGGCAAGTCGGTGCTCTGCGAGAAGCCGATGACCCTGGACCTGGCGTCGTCGGCGCAGCTGGTGCAGGAGGCCCGCAGCCGCGGCCTGTTCCTCATGGAGGCCATGTGGATGCGCCTCAACCCGGCCATCCGCAAGATCCAGGAGCTGATCGAGGACGGGGAGATCGGCGACGTCGTCACCGTGCACGCCGACTTCGGGCTGCAGGGCCCCTTCGACGCGTCGCACCGGCTGCGGGACCCCGCGCTGGGCGGCGGGGCGCTGCTCGACCTGGGCGTCTATCCGATCCACTTCGCCGACCTGGTCCTCGGCAGCCCGGCCGCCGTGCACAGCTGGGCGCGCCTGACCCCGGAGGGCGTCGACGAGACGACCGGCGTGTTGCTCGGCTACCACTCGGGCGCCGTCGCGGCCCTGACCTGCAGCATCGCCGGCGAGTCCCGCAACGCCGCATCGATCACCGGCACGCTCGGGCGCATCGACCTGCCGCAGGGCTTCTTCGTGCCGCGGTCGTTCACGCTCAAGCGCAGCACCGGTGAGAGCGAGGAGTTCGACTTCGGCTTCGAGGGCAGCGGTTACCAGTTCGAGGCGGCGGAGGTGCAGCGCTGCCTGGCCGAGGGGCTGCCGGAGAGCCCGCTCGTCCCGCACACCACCACCCTGGAGATCATGACGCTGCTCGACACGATCCGCGCCGAGATCGGCGTCGCCTACTAGGGCCGCGAGCGGGTGGTGCGCGGCCGCGTGACCAGAGCCGCGGCGGCCAGCGCAACGATCCCGGCGAGGACGAGCGCATTGTTGGGCGGGCTGGGCACCAGGGGTCCCCAGCCCGCATGCCACACGGGCTCCCACAGGCCCGTCGCCCTGAGCACGTCGGTGTCCAGTGCCCCATGCACCGGGTCGCTTGTGCCGGTCAGGCCGGCCGGCCACCGGACGCCGTCCACCGCGAAGGCAATGATCGAGGTCGCCGGTGCGAGCAGCAGGGCCGGCCGTCGCTCGTCTCCAGCAGGGTGGTGAGCAGCTCAGCGCCGTGCCGTCGGCGCACCCGCACCGGGTAGGCCCACAGCAGTGCTCTCACGCGGCCTCCCGGACCAGGGGCTCGCGGGCCGACCGGGCCAGGATCGCGGCGACCGCGACGGCGACCAGGCCGAGCAGCGCGTAGAGGTAGGCGTCGGTGAGCTCGTAGGGCAGGTCCCAGGCGCGCACCAGGTCGAAGGTGGCGCCGAAGGTGAGCCCGGAGGTGTGCAGCAGCCCGCCCTGGCCGTTCGGGTCGGTGGCGCCCAGGTAGAACCCCAGCGACATGACGAACAACACCGACGGCACGAGCAGGAGGGCGAGGCCGGTGCTCGCGAGGACCGCGCTGCGCAGGGGGCGCCGGGCGGCCGCGATCCGGTGGCTCAGGGCCATGCCGAGCAGCCAGCCGGCGATCAGGCCGAGCAGCGTGCCCGCGATCGTCAGCGGCAGGTAGCTCGCGGGCCGCGCGGGCCAGCCGGCGAGCTGGACGAACGGCTGCTCGTAGTCGTAGGCGTACACGCTGAGCTCGACGTCGCCGTCCGAGGCCCGGAAGTGCGTGTTGACCAGGATGTTGTCGCTGCCGTCGCCGACGGCCGGGGCCGACACCGTCCAGCCGGCGGCGATCAGTCGCTGCCGGACCTGCTCGGCCGCGGGCCCCGAGGCGGCGCCGGGGGTCAGCGGGAGCTCGGCGTCGAGGTAGTAGCGGCCGCCGTGGGCGTCGGCGCCCGGGCCCAGCGCCTGGTCGGCCAGCACGCGGGCGGACGGCAACTCGGCATAGGCGAAGGTCGCGGCCCAGGACCCGGCCGCGGCACCGAGCGCGCCGCCGGCCACCACGGCGAGGACGGCCAGGACGAGGGCGAACGGCCGCCACTTGACCGGCGGCCGGAAGCGCTCGCCCAGGCCGTCGAGCACGAGCTGCCACCGGTCGCCGCGGCTGGGCCGGTCGCCGGACATGTCCATCAGGGTGGTGATCAGCTCGGCGCCGTGCCGCTCGCGCAGCCGCGCCGGGTAGGCCCACAGCAGTGCGTTCACAGGGCACCGCCCGCCAGCCCGGGACGGCGGCGCAGCTGCACCTCGGCGGCCGTGGCGCGCCGGTGCAGCCGGTCGGCCTGCTCGGTGAGCGCCGTGGCCCCGCTGTCGCTGAGCCGGTAGTAGCGCCGCAGGCGGCCGTCGACCGCCTCCTCCCGCTCGACCTCGATGAGACCCTGGTCGGCGAGGCGGTCGAGCGCCCCGTAGAGCGTGCCGGGGCGCAGCTTCACCTCGCCCTCGGACAGGTCGGCGACGGACTGGATGATCCCGTAACCGTGCAGCGGCTGGGCCGCGAGCGCGGTCAGGATGAGAAAGGTGGGTTCCTGCACGGCGCCCACAGTACGGGCGCCGACATATGACGTCAACCGTAGTATCAGCCGAAGAGCGGCCGCACGAGGAAGTAGACGAGGCAGGAGATCGCCGCGGCCGCGGGGAACGTCGTGACCCACGCGATGATGATGTTGCCGGCCACGTTCCAGCGGACCGCGCTGAGCCGCTTGGTGGCGCCCACGCCCATGATCGCCGAGGTGATCGTGTGGGTGGTCGAGATCGGCGCGTGCAGGACCAGCGCGTTGAAGTAGAGCACCGAGCTCGCCACCATCTCGGCGGCGAAGCCCTCCGCCGGGCCGAGGTCGATGATCTTGCGACCCAGCGTACGGATGATGCGCCAGCCGCCCGCGTAGGTGCCCGCCGCCAGCATCGCCGCCGAGGTCCAGAAGACCCACTGCGGGATGTGCGTGGAGCTGTCCTGGAAACCGCCGGTGTAGAGGGCCAGCACGATGATGCCCATCGTCTTCGCGGCGTCCTGCATGCCGTGGCCGACCGACATGAACGCGGCCGAGACGGTCTGCGCGTGCCGGAAGCCGCGGTTGAGCTTGCCCGGGTTGCCCCGGCGGAAGGCCCACAGCAGCGCGATCATGAAGGCGAAGCCGAGGAGCAGGCCGACCACCGGCGAGACCACCATCGGGATCAGCACCTTGTCGACGATGTTGCCCCACTCGATCGTCGCGTCGGCGGCGAAGAAGGTGGCGCCGACCAGGCCGCCGAAGAGCGCGTGCGACGAGCTGGAGGGCAGCCCGAAATACCAGGTGAAGAGGTTCCAGACGATGGCACCGACGACGCCGGCGAAGACGACGCCGAGGCTTTCCACCCCGCCGGGCAGCTTGACCAGGCCGTCACCGACGGTCTTGGCGACGCCCGCGCCGAAGTGCGCGCCGATGAAGTTGCCGACGGCCGCCATGGCGAGGGCCACCCGCGGCGTCAGGGCACGGGTGCTGATGCTGGTGGCGATGGCGTTCGCCGCATCGTGGAACCCGTTGGTGTAATCGAACGCCATCGCGGCGATGATGACCGCGGTGACGGCGATGAACTCGGGGGACAAGGCCTAGGACTCCTTGACCGTGATGGTCTCGACCGTGTTCGCCACGTGCTCGAAGGCGTCGCAGGCGGCCTCCAGCTCGTCGGCCACCTCCTTCATCTTGAGGACGGTCAGCGCGTCGTACTCCCCGGAGAAGAGCCGGACGAGCAGCATCCGGTACGCCCGGTCGCCGTCGTTCTCGAGCCGGTTGATCTCGATCCAGTACTCCTCGAGGTTCTTCATCGAGCGCAGCCGGGGCATCGCGTCCGCGGTCACCTTGGCCTGCTGGTCGAGCACGTTGACCAGCTCGTGCATCTCGCGGGGCAGCGACGGCAGCTCGGTCAGGCCGTAGAGGTAGAGCAGGTTGCCGACCGCCTCGAGGTGGTCCATGACGTCGTCGAGCTGCGAGCCCAGCGAGTAGATGTCCTCGCGGTCGAACGGCGTGATGAAGGTGGAGTTGATCTTCTTGTAGAGGTCGTGCGTGATCTGGTCGCTGTCGTGCTCGACGTCGGTGAGCCGGTCGCTGACCGACTGCACGTCGACGCCGGGCAGAGCCAGCTCGTTGAGCAGCTCGGTGCCGCGCACGAGGTTCTGGGCTGCCCGGGTGAACAGCTCGTAAAAAGCGCCCTCGACGGGGCGGAAGGAGAACTTCACGGCGCGGACCTCGCTGAAGGGTGGGGCGGATTCGAGGGAATGCTAGGAAACGCCTCCCCCGTTGCCGAGCCCGCCTACCCCCGCTCAACACCAGTTCAGCGCGCGTTCACCTGTTGTTAACCGTGAACCGGATGTTTTGTGGATCTTTCCGGCCGTCGGCGGGGCGGGAGCCGGTCCGGGCCGCCCGGTCGCGCCGGGCGGCGGCGCAGATGACGGGCCAGTCCCGCATGGTCGCAGTCGGCGATGACGTCGACCCCGGCCGCGTCCAGCTCGTCCCACAACGCGCGACGGGCCTGCCGGGAGGCGGACGGCAGGCCGGCGATGCGGACCGTACGCCCGTCCTCGTGCGCCGACCGGACCAGCGCGTGCAGCAGGTGCCGTTCCTCGGCCGGGATCGGCTCGCACCCGTCCCACCCGAACCGCCGGGTCCACTGCTCGCTGATCATGGGCACCAGCCCCGGCGGCGCCGCCTCGTTGCCGATGTCGTCGAAGGTGCCGTCGGCGAAGGCGTACCGCTGGTGCTGTGCTGTCAGCAGGTCGCGGGCGTCGACGATGCCGGAGATCGCGACGGTGACCGCGCCGGGCTCGAGGTGACCGCCGACGCAGCGGCTCAGCAGCGGGGCGTGGTCGCGCAACTGCTGGTCGAGCAGGCGGAAGGCGCGCAGCAGCAGGTCCGGGTCGCGGTTCGGCCCGGTGAACTCCACGACCAGGCGGAACGGCACGCGCTGGTCACGGCACAGCCGGCCGCCACGGGCGTGCGCGCGGCCGAAGAGCGGAGCCAGGACCAGACGGCGCAGCGTACGCCCGGGCTGCGGCGCCCCGGGGCCGAGGTGGAGCTCGCCGTGCGGCCCCGGGCGCACCGGCACGGTCAGTCCGGCCAGGCCCCGGCGCAGAACGTCGGGCAGCGGGTCGGTGGCCTCCGGCCCGGCGAGCGCGTGCCCGGCGGGCAGGTACGGCCGGGGCCGGCGCGCGGCGGCGACCCCCAGGGTGGCCGCCGCGGTGACTCCGGCCACGCCGGCCAGGCCGCTCAGCACGGTCGCCACGTCGTCCGCCACCGCCGACTCCCCCTCGACCTTGGTGAAATGGGGGTGAAATGCCCCATACTGGTCACCACTGTGTCACACGTGACTGTGCCGATCGGGCAATCTCGCGCAGAATTCCCCCATGCCGCCTGTGGCCGTGGACGGGTTCGAGGCCGAGCGATCGCATCTGCTGGCGGTCGCCTACCGCATGCTGGGCAGCCATGCCGAGGCGGAGGACGCGGTGCAGGAGGCCTGGCTGCGCTACGACCGAGCGCGGGCGGGCGGCACCGAGATCCGTGACCTGCGCGGGTGGCTGACCGCGGTCGTCGGCCGCATCGCCCTCGATGTGCTCAAGTCCGCCCGGGTGCGCCGCGAGGCCTATCCGGGGCAGTGGCTGCCCGAGCCGGTCGTGGCCCGGCCGGAGGACGACCCCGCCGAGCAGGTGGCCCGGCGCCAGGAGGTCAGCCTCGCGCTGCTCGTGGTACTCGAGCGGCTCACCCCCGAGCAGCGGGTGGCGGTGGTGCTGCACGACGCCTTCGGGCTGCCCTTCGAGGAGGTGGCCCAGGTGCTCGGCACCAGCGTGGCCGCCACCCGGCAGCACGCCTCGCGGGGGCGCAAGGCGGTGGCCCTCGGTCAGGCCCGGCACACGGCCGACCTAGCCGAGCAGCGCAGGACGCTGGACGCCTTCCTGGCCGCCGCGGCTTCCGGAGACCTCCGGGCGCTCGCCGCGGTGCTGGCCCCCGAGGTGGTCTCGATCAGCGACGGCGGCGGCGTCGCCCAGGCGGCACGCGTCCCCCTGGAGGGCATCGACCGGGTCGCCAAGTTCTGGGCCGGCATCATCTCGCGACGCACGGCGGGCCCGCACTCGGTGCTCCTCGAGCCGCTGCTGGTCAACGGCTCCGCCGGCATCTTCATGCACGGCACCGACTCGACCGGACACCGGGTGCGCGCGCTGCTCTCCGCGACCGTCGCCGACGGCCGCATCACCGCGATCTACTGCCAGCTCAACCCGGCCAAGCTGGGCTCACTCGCCGACGGCTGACAGCCATTTCCGGTACGCGGCGGCGAACGGCTCGGTCCCGTCCCCCAGCGCCGTGAGCAGCCGGGCCGCCGCGGCGCGCGCCTCGGTGACCACGTCCTCGGGGTAGCCGAAGCTCACCCGGTGCTCCTCGAACTCGTCCTCGTCCCGCAGCTCGATCAGCCCGGAGTCCCGCCGGCGCGACACGTCGAGGTCGAGGTCGATGATGTGGACCGTGTCACCCTCCCAGCGCGCCGGGGTGGTGATGTCGCAGTAGACCTCGCTGGTCCGCGGCGGCGGGTTGAACATGCCCGTCCACCAGGCCCGGTGCGGGATCAGCAGCACGAAGGGGATCTGCTCCACCGACGGGCGGCCGTGGTAGACCGACGCCGTGCCCCTGGTCACACCCACCCACACGCCCAGGTCGTCCTCGTTCAGGCGACGGGCCGGATAGTCCCGGTGAGCAGCACCGTTGTACTTGGTGTAGACCACCCGGACCATGTCGCTCGGCATGACAAGACCCTAACGGTGCGACGGATCTGTCGGTGGTGACGGGTACGGTCTTGGCGTGACCGCCCCCGCCAAGTCCCGCCGCAAGGGTGCTACCGCCAAGGACCTGCTCGCCGCCGCCGTCGGTGCGGTGCCCGGCGGAGCCACCCGCCCCGGCCAGGAGCAGATGGCCGCCGCGATCGAGCACGCCGTCAAGGAGCGGGAGCATCTGCTGGTCCAGGCCGGCACCGGCACCGGCAAGTCGCTGGCCTATCTCGCGCCGGCCCTGCTCGTCGACGGCCCCGCCGTGATCTCCACGGCCACCCTCGCGCTGCAGCACCAGCTCGTCGAGCGCGACCTGCCGCGGCTCGCCGAGGCGGTCGAGCCGGTGCTGGGCCGCAAGCCGACCTATGCCGTGCTCAAGGGCCGCCACCACTACCTGTGCGTGGCCAAGCTCGAGCACGCCGACGAGGAGACGCCGACCGACACGCTCTTCGACGACTCGCCGCCCCGGGCGACCCAGTGGCTGGGCGAGGCCGGGCGGCTCGGCAAGCAGATCATGCGCATCCGCGACTGGTCGGAGAAGACGCAGACCGGCGACCGCGACGAGCTCGACCCCGGCGTCGACGACACGGCGTGGCGGCAGGTCTCCACGCCCGCGCGCGACTGCGTGGGGGCGACCAAGTGTCCGTACGGGCAGGAGTGCTTCGCCGAGGCCTCCCGCGCCCGCGCCCGCGAGGCCGACATCGTGGTGACCAACCACAGCCTGCTCGCGGTCGACATGCTGGCCGGGCGCCACATCGTCCCGCCGCACAAGCTGCTGATCGTCGACGAGGCCCACGAGCTGGCCGACCGGGTCTCCTCGGCGGCGCAGGCCGAGCTCACCCCGGAGCACGTCGAGCGCACCGCCAAGCGGGCCCGCACCCTGATCCCGCAGGACGTCGCCGAGTCCCTCGCCGAGGCCGCCGACTCGCTCACCGTCGGCCTGGCCGACCTGCCCGCCGGCCGCCTCACCACCGGCCTGCCCACCCCGCTGCACCAGGCGCTGCTGCTGCTCGACACGGCCACCCGCGCCGCCCTCACCGCGATCGGCGACATCAAGGCCGACGACCCCGACCCGGTCCGCAAGCAGCAGGCCAAGGCGTCCCTCGACGAGATCTCCGAGACCGCCCAGCGCCTGCTCGAGGAGTCCGACTTCGACGTCGCCTGGATCGAGAAGAGCGACATCGGCGCCGGCCGCCGCGCCGTCGTGGTCGCCCCGCTGTCGGTCGCCGGCACGCTCGGCACCCACCTCTACGACGAGCGCACGGTCGTCGCCACCTCGGCCACCCTGACGCTGGGCGGCCGCTTCGACACCGTCGCCCGGGCGCTCGGCCTGCCCGCCGCCACGCCGGGCCCCGTCCCCGCCGCCCGCACCGACGCCGACGCCGCGCCCACCTCCGGCGACGGCTGGACCTCCCTCGACGTGGGCTCGCCGTTCGACTATCCGAAGCAGGGCATCCTCTACGTCGCGGCGCATCTCCCGCGCCCCGCCGCCTCGGGGCTGCCGGCGCAGGCGGGCGAGGAGCTGGTCAAGCTCGTCGAGGCGCTCGGCGGGCGCACCCTCGGGCTCTTCTCCTCCCGCCGGGCCGCGACCCAGGCGGCCGAGCTGTTGCGCAGCCGCACCGACCTGCCGATCCTCCTGCAGGGCGAGGAGACGCTGCCGATCCTGGTCCGCAAGTTCAAGGAGCAGAGGGAGAGCTGCCTGTTCGGCGTCATGTCCCTCTGGCAGGGCGTCGACGTCCCCGGCGACTCCTGCCAGCTCGTCGTGATCGACCGTCTGCCCTTCCCCCGCCCCGACGAGCCCCTGGCCGCCGCCCGCGCCGCCGCGGTCGACTCCACCGGCGGCTCCGGCTTCGCCTCGGTCAGCGTCCCGATCGCCGCCATCCGGCTGGCACAGGGCGTCGGCCGCCTCATCCGCTCGACCGGCGACAAGGGCGTGGTCGCGGTGCTCGACTCGCGGCTGGAGACGGCCCGGGGCTACGGCGCCTTCCTGCGCAATTCGCTGCCCCCGTTCTGGTACACGACGCGCACGGAGGTGGCGATCGGCGCCCTGCAACGCCTCGCGAAAAGCTGACCCCGCCCGCCGCCTCGCGAAAAGCTGACCCCGCGCGCCGCCTCGCAAAAGCTGACGTCGAGCATCCCGCAGCGGCGCCCCGCGGCGTCCGGCGAGAAGCCTGGGCCCCGGAGAGCCGTCAGCCGAAGAGTGCCTTGCGCCCGTCGGCGATCTGCTTCGGGAGCGAGTGCAGGTTCGCGACCAGCGGATAGTCGCTGAGGCTCATGTTCGACCACGGCTTGGTCACGCCGATGACCGCGACCGCCGTGCCGGCCAGCAGCAGGAGCGCGAAGAGCACCTTCAGCGTCACATGGCTGTCCAGCACCGGGTAGAGGAAGAACAGCAGCAGCGGCAGGAGCGGGACGAACCAGCGGATGCTGTAGCTCCAGCCGCTGTAGTTGTTCGAGAAGAGCAGGTAGTACGCCACGATGACGACGGTCACGACGCCGGCGACCGCGGCCTCGCGGGCGAACGGCCGCCTCCTGACGAGCTCCCGCACCGCCAAGGGGATCGCCAGCCACATCAGCGGGTTGTAGAGCAGGAAGCCACGCGAGCCGATCAGGGCCGTGAAGGCGTACTCGGCGAGGAACCTGCCGCTGTTCGCCCCGCCGCCGGTGAGCTCCTCGGGCGTCCAGGGCGTGCCGGGCCAGGCGAAGTAGTCGGCGACCAGCTGCACCGGGACCAGGCTGCCGGAGATCGAGTAGTTGACCACCAGTGCCGGGGCGGCGGTCACCACCAGCGGCAGCAGGTACCAGCCGGCGTTGCGGCGCAGGGTGCGCTGGGCCAGCACGTACAGGAAGAAGCAGCCGTAGACCGCGAAGATGGGCACGTCGGTGCCGCCGCACAGCGAGAAGAACAGGCCGGCGACGAAGAGGCTGCGCCCGACGTGGAAGCCGTGCCGCGCGCGCAGCATGAAGAAGAAGCCGATCGCCACCCAGGACGCGGCCAGCGAGTGGTTGTTGAACGTCGCCGACCAGGTGAAGTAGAGCGATCCGACGCCCAGGGCCAGGGTCAGCCAGAGCCGCTTGCGGTCGGCCAGCGGCGTGTAGCCGAGCGATTTGTAGAAGGCGATCAGGCCGGCCAGCCAGAAGACCTTCACGGTGAGCAGCGTGATCAGGTAGTAGGCGACGTTCCACCCGTACGCGAGCTCGAAACCCAGCGCGTGGATCGGGTAGTAGACGACCGCGCCGATGAGCGCCGGGCCGGCCAGCTTGTCGGAGTAGTAGTGCCCGTCGACGAGCACCTTGTCGCCGGTGGGCAGGAACACCGTCCGGTCGATCGAGAAGGTGTGGTGCTCGACGATGGCCTGGATGGTGGCCATCCGGCTGGCGTCGCTCCAGCTGTTCACCGTCGGCAGCACGCTCAGCAGGCCGAGGACCGCCAGACCCAGGAAGACCCACCACGCTGTACGGGAGATCCGCGCGGGCCGTCCGGGCTCGTCGCCCCGCACGGTGTCCGCCGGGGTGGTCTCGTCCCGGTCCGGGGCGTAGGTGTGCTCGGTGGTCATCCCTGTCCAGTCTCCGCCTCGGCCGTCGACCGGCCGTCGTCACCCGGTTGCTCTCCCGTCACGAGAGCGCCAAACCGTATCACTGGCCGGTGCGGCAGCTAAGGGTGAAGCTCCCCGCCGGCGGTGACCACCACCGCGCTGGGCGGGACCTCGGGACGGCGGCGGGCGAGGCGGCGGACGCCGGTGTTGAGGACGGCGATCAGCGGCACCGCCACCAGGGCGCCGATGATCCCGGCCAGGACGACGCCGGAGGCGATGCCCACGATGACCACCAGGGGGTGGATGGCGACCGCCCGGCCCATGATGAGCGGCTGCAGGATGTGCCCCTCGACCTGCTGGACCAGGATGACCGCGCCCAGGACGATGAGGGCGACGATCCAGCCCTGGGCGACCAGCGCCACGAGGACGGCGACGGCGCCCGACACGCTCGCGCCGACGATCGGGACGAAGGCGCCGAGGAAGACCAGGGCGGCCAGCGGGAAGGCGAACGGGACGTCGAGGATCACCAGGGCGAGGCCGATGCCGGTGGCGTCGATGATCGCGACGAGCACCGTGGCGCGGACGTAGGCGCCGAGCGTGGCCCAGGACGCGTCGCCGGCGTCGGCGAGGCTCCAGCGGGCGTTGACCGGGAAGAGGCGGACCAGGAAGCGCCAGATCTTGCGCCCGTCGCGGAGGAAGAAGAACGTCGCGAAGAGCACCAGCACCGCGCCGGTGAGCAGCTCGAAGACCGTGGCGGCGGTGGCGAAGCCGGTGGCGGTCAGCGACGAGGTGTTGGAGTTGACCCATTCCTGGGCCGAGTCGATGGCCTGGTCGACCTGGGCGTCGGAGAGGTGCAGCGGGCCGGTGCGCGCCCAGTCCTGGATCTGCCGGATGCCCTTGGTGGCGCTCGCGGTCAGCTGCGGCAGCCCGTCGATGAACTGGGTGACCACCGCGGTCAGCGTCCCGGCCACGGCGCCCAGCCCGCAGATGAGCACCAGGAAGGTGGCCAGCGAGGGCGGCAGCTTGGCCTTCAGCAGCCAGCTGACGGCGGGTGAGAGCAGCGCCGAGAGCAGCAGCGCGATGGCCAGCGGGACGACCACGACGCTGATGATGCCGATGAAGCGCAGCAGCACCCAGCCGACCACGCCCACCACGATGAGCCGCCACGACCAGGCCGCCGCGATGCGCAACGGGTGCGGCACCTCGGCGTCGTCGCGGCTGGCGGTGGAGTGGTGCTCGAGGGTCGGCTCCGGCGCCGGCGGCTCGAACTCCGCCTCGGCCTCCTCGGCCGGGCGCTCGCTCTCGACGCGGGCGAGGCGCACCGAGTCACGACCCGTCTCGTAGGCCCTGCGCAGGTTCGCCCGGACCCGTTGCAAGCGGCTCAACCGCCAACCCCCTTGCCGTAGTCGCCGCGACCACCCGAAGGGCCGGTCCCGCCGACCGACCCCTGGGGTCTGTCCCGTGGACAGACCCTAGTCGAGACCGGCACACGAAGCCGTGAGGCGCAGGCGTACCGTCCCTTTCGTGAGCACCGACACCCGCACCGAGGCCGGTCTGCCGATCCGCATGCTGCACGACCGCGTTCTCGTCCGGCAGGACGGCGGCGAGGGCGAACGCCGCTCCAGCGCCGGCATCGTCATCCCCGCCACTGCTTCCATGGGCCGCCGGCTCTCCTGGGCCAAGGCCGTCGGCGTGGGCCCCAACGTGCGGTCCATCGTCGTGGGCGACCGGGTGCTGTTCGACCCCGAGGACCGCTCCGAGGTCGAGCTGCACGGCAAGGAGTACGTGCTCCTGCGCGAGCGGGACGTGCACGCGGTCGCCGCCAGCCGGGTCGAGTCGGACGGCACCGGCCTCTACCTGTAGTAGGGGCCGCCGTAATAGGGGGGCAGGAGCACGGGCACCGGAACCACGGGCTCCGGCGGCGCTCCGACCTGCCGCACCGATCCGTCGGGGAAGCGGAGGCTGTAGGACGTCCCGTTCCAGAAGGCGCCCGGCGCCTGCGGATCGCGGCCGACGAAGACCGACCGGTAGCCGGAGATGTCGCTGAGCAGCTTCCGCTCCTCCTCCCGGGCCCGTTCCGCCTCCTGCGGCGTGCGGACGAGCCCGCGCTGCATGCCGTCGCGCAGCAGGGCCAGCTGGGTGCCGGCGAGCTGGAAGGCGCGCATGGCCCGGAGCCCCGGATCGCCGGCGACCCGCTTCGCCCACCGGCGCGCCGAGTGCCGGCGGCCGAGGGTGCCCAGCGTCGCCACCTCGGGCGGGGACAGCCAGCCCGCCCGGACGTACTGCGGCAGGATCCGCTCGCTGAGCCGCCCCTCGTAACCGCGCAACGCGATGGCGAACCCCAGCACCGCGAAGAAGAACGGCACCATGAAGCCGAGGTAGCCGTACAGCATGATCAAGGTCTCGCCGGTCGCCACGGACAGCGTCGGCAGCAGGTTGAACGTGCCGTGCAGGATCATCGCCATCAGCAGGCCGGCGATCGGGGCCAGCCAGCGCACCCGGCGGTCCGCCGAGCGGGCGGCGATGCCCAGGCCGATGCCGGTCATCGAGGTGAAGAGCGGGTGCGCGAAGCCGGTGAAGAGGATCCGCACGATGAAGATCAGGAAGACGTTCTGGATGCCGGTGGCCGGGCCGTACTGGTCGGCGCCCGCGGCATAGCCGTGGCCGCCCAGGTAGAGCACGTTCTCCACCATCGCGAAGCCGAGCGCGGAGAGCCCGCAGTAGACGATGCCGTCGGTGATGCCGGACCACTCGCGGCGGCGCCGCCAGAAGAGCAGGATCGGGCCGAGCGCCTTCATCGACTCCTCGATGAAGGGCGCGACGATCACCGCCACGAGGGCCTCGGGCAGCCCCCACTTGTCGAAGAGCCACGCGGCCCCGCTGTTCACCCCGATCGCGACCAGGGTGGCCACGGCCGCGCCCCAGGTGAAGCAGAAGACGAGATAGCGGATGGGCTCGGGCTCGTAGCGGTCGAGCCACAGGAAGCACGAGACCAGGACGGGCACCGGCAGCATCGCGGCGACCAGGCCGATGGCCAGCCCGGTCGGGCCGTTGCTGAAGCCGAGGATGATCAGCATCGCGATCGAGCACGCGGCGATGAACGCGATGATGCCGGTCAGCGGCAGCCAGCGCCGCCAGCCCGAGCGCCGGTCCGGCAGCGGCGGCGGCTCGGGAGCCGGAGTCAGCTGCGGCGCCGGGGAAGCGGGCGGCGCCGACGTCGTCGTGCCAGCGGGCGAAGCGTCGTCGGCCATGCAACCAGCGTAGTCACCCGGGCACCGGACCGCGGCCCCGGGAAGATCAAAGAGTGCGGCGCCGCGACCGCGGCCGGGCGTGCCACCCGGCCGCCCGCCGGGTCAGCCGCGGCGCCTCCGCATACTCCACGCCCGTCGCCCGCAGCAGGTCCGTGACGGTGGTCCGGACCTGCGCCACCACGACGCCACCGGAGAAACCCACCCCGTCCCGGTACGCCTGTCCGCCCTCCGCCGCCGCCCGCAGCGCCCGCTCCCGGGTCGCCTCGGGCTCCACGCCCCGCGCCCACTCCTGCCGGAGCAGGTCCACCGCGTCGGCGAGCAGCTCGATCGACGTGGGCAGGACGGCCGGGATCGGCTCCTTGTCGTCCAGTGCGGTCATCATCCGGCGGGCGAGGACCCGGATGTTGCGCAGCGCGTACGTGAGGTGGGGCGCCCCCTCGACGTACTGGCTGAGGGCGCCGCGGGAGCGCCACCGGGCGGGCGCGATCGCGATGTTCTCACTGGCCGCCGCGGCCGCCTGGGCGAGCGCCGTGAAGTTGCTCTCCGCCGACCGCAGCCGGGCCAGCCCCGCGCCCACGTCGCCGGAGGAGCCGGCCGCCGCGCCCTTGGCCACCACGCGGAGGCCGGCGGCGAGTTCCTCCAGGGCGGGGTCGGCTGCCCGGCGTACGACGGAAAGGGGGTTGAGCGGCAGCAACAGCGACATGACCACCAGGCCGACGCCCCCGCCGACCAGGGCGTCGAAGAAGCGGGTCCAGGGCAGGCCGGTCGCCGAGGTGAGCGTGGCGACCAGCACCGCGGACGACGCGGACTGCACGACCAGCGGGGTGCCGCCGCCGACCGCGGCCGCCGTGACGATGGCGAGCAGGACCACCAGGCCGATCTGCCACGGCCCGGAGCCGATGAGCAGGATGATCGCGTCGCCGATGCCGATGCCGATGGCCACGCCGAGGACCAGCTCGGCCGTGCGCCGGGCGCGCTGCCCGACCGAGGATGCCAGCGTGATCACGGCGGCGATCGGGGCGAAGAACGGGTTGGGCCGGCCGATCACGTCGTGCGCGAGGAACCAGGCGATGCCCGCCCCGAGCCCGGCCTGCAGCGCCAGCACGAAGGCGCCGCGCACCCGGGCCCAGCCGGCCGCCGCCCCGGACCGCGACCGGCTGTGCAACTGGGCCAGCGCGGCTGCGAGCCCTCGGTCCGTCATAGATCAGACCCTAGGCTAGTTGCCGTGACATCTCTTGGAGACCGATTCGTGGGCGCGGCACGAGGGGCCGGCGCCACCGCGGACGAGGCGGACCTGGCCGCCGCCGGCGCCTACCTGCTGAGCCGCTGGTCCGAGCCGCAGCGGAAGTACCACGACGTGAGCCACCTCACCGCCGTGCTGGACCTCGTCGACGAGCACGCCGGCCTGGCCCGGCACGCCGACCGGGTCCGGCTGGCCACGTGGATGCACGACGCCGTCTACGACCCCCGGGCGCTGGGCGACGCCAACGAGCGGGACAGCGCGGAGTTCGCCGAGGGGCTGCTCGCGACGCTCGGCACGCCCGCGGAGGTCGCCGCCGAGGTGGCCCGCCTGGTGAGCCTGACCGCCGGGCACGCGACCGGCGACGACGACCCGGACGGCGAGCTGCTGTGCGACGCCGACCTGGCCATCCTCGCGGCGGAGCCGGAGCGCTACGCGGCCTACACGGAGGCGATCCGCCGCGAGTACGCCCACGTGCCCGACGACACCTTCCGGGCCGCCCGCGCCCAGGTGCTGGTCTCGCTGCTCGAGCTGCCCGCCATCTACCGCAACGAGCCGCTGCGCGAGCGCTGGGAAGCCCGGGCCCGCGAGAACCTCGAGCAGGAGTTGCGCAAGCTAGCGGCGGGCTGACAGGTGCTTCGGGCGGCGCAGCCCGGCCGCCCGCAGCCGCGCCGCGATCTCCCGCGACGGCACCAGGGTCGCCCCGAGCCACAGCGCCGTCGCGAAGCGGGTCTCCGGGATGTCGTAGTGGTCGCGGTCGAAACCGCGCCGGGGCGCTCCCAGCATCTCCGCGAAGGCGTGCAGCTCGGCGAACGAGACGTCGCTGACCAGGTGGGACCAGAGCAGGCCCCGGGCCGGCCAGCGTGGCAGGTCGACCAGGATCACCGATCGCTCTCGAAGGCGGCCAGATCCGGTCCGGCCAGCCCCGTGGCGTACGCGTCGGGGTCGTTCAGCTCCTGCAGGCCCGGGTCGGGCAGCACGACCGACGGGCTGCGGTCGGCCGCATAGCCGCGCACGTCCGAGGCGCCGAGGCGGGCGGCGTCGGCGGTGAGGTCGTCGGGCATCTTCTGCGACTGCCGCTCCGCCTCGACCCGGGCCAGGTAGTGCTCGACCTCCCGGTCGCGCACGGCGTCGTCCCACTCGAGGACCTTGGCCATGATCGTGGCGGCGTGCCGGGCGGTCTCCGAGCCGCGGTGGGCGGTCTCGAACGAGATGCGGGTGCGCCGGGTCAGCACATCGTCCAGGTGCAGGGCGCCCTCGGCCGCGGCCGCGTACGCCACCTCGGCGGCCAGGTATTCCGGCGCCCCGGCCAGCGGCGCCGCCAGCTCCGGGTCGGCCTCCATGAGCGCGAGCAGATGCCCGGTCAGCGTGCCGTAGCGCTCCAGCAGATGCTCGATGACGCCGGTGGTGACCCCGTGGCGGCGCGCGGCGTCCTGCCGGTCACGCCACGCGGCGGCATAGCCGTCGGCGCCCAGCAGCGGCAACTCCGCCGTCCGGGACGGTGCCTCGCTGCCGAGCCGGCGGGCCGCGAGGTTGATGACGTCGGCGGCCATGACCCGGTACGTCGTGTACTTCCCGCCGGCCACGAGCAGCAGGCCCAGCATGGGCTCCACGACGGCGTGCTCGCGGGAGAGCTTCGACGTCGAGTCCGCCTCGCCGGAGAGCAGCGGGCGCAGCCCGGCGTAGACGCCCTCGATGTCGTCGGTGGTGAGCGGCCGCTCGAGCACCGTGTTGACCTGGTCGAGCAGGTAGCGGATGTCGCGGGCGGACGCGGCGGGGTGCGAGCGGTCGAGCTCCCAGTCGGTGTCGGTGGTGCCGATGATCCAGTGGCCGCCCCACGGGATGACGAAGAGCACCGACGTGGCGGTGCGCAGGATCAGGCCGGCGTCGCCGGTGATCGCCGAGCGGGGAACCACGAGGTGCACGCCCTTGGACGCGCGCACGCGCAGGCCCGGGCGCACGCCGACGTCGTCGAGCATGCGGGACATGTCGTCGCTCCACACGCCGGTGGCGGCGACGACCTGCCGGGCGCGGACCTCGAACTCGGGCGCGCCGGGCGACTCGAGGTCACGGACGCGCACGCCCACGACCTGCCGCGCCTCGCGCAGGAAGCCGGTGACCCGGGCGCTGGTGACCACGGCCGCGCCGAGGCTGGCCGCCGTGCGGGCCAGGTTGACCACGAGCCGGGCGTCGTCGACCTGCCCGTCGTAGTAGCGGATGGCGCCGGTGATCTTGTCGGCCCGCAGGCTCGGGAAGAGATGGCGGGCGCCGTCGCGGGTCAGGTGCCGGTGCAGCGGCATGCCCCGGCCCTTGCCGAACACCCCGGCGAAGACGTCGTAGGCCGCGACGCCCAGCCCGTAGTAGAGCCGGTGCCACACGCGGGCCGGCGGGGCGGCGGGCTCCAGCGGCACCAGGATCGGCACCGGGCGCACCAGGTGCGGCGCGATGCGGCTGGTCAGCAACCCGCGCTCCTGCAGCGCCTCGTGCACCAGGTGCAGCTCCAGCTGCTCCAGATAGCGCAGGCCGCCGTGGATGAGCTTGCTGGACCGGCTGGACGTGCCGGACGCCAGGTCACGGGCCTCGACCAGCGCGACTTTCAGGCCGCGCGACGCGGCGTCGAGGGCCGCGCCCGCACCGGTGACGCCGCCACCGATGACGAGGACGTCGAACTGCTCGTCACGCAGCCGCTGGAGGTCGGCCGCACGGCGGATCGGGGAGAGCCGCCCGGCCGCATACCGGGATTCCGAGGGATTGCGCACGCCCCCACCGTAGCGCCGGTCGGCGACCCTCAGCTCGTGACATTCGTCAGCATTTCCCGCACCGACCCGGCCGGATCGGTCACCGGGAACTGCACGGTGCGGATCACGGCTCCCCCATCGACCAGCAGGGTCAGCCGCTTGAAGCGCTCGGTGCCCCCGGCGCGGAAGGTCGGCAGCCGCAGCCCCGCGGCCAGCTTGCCGTCCTCGTCCGAGAGCAGGGGAAAGGGCAGCTCCGCGTACGCCGCGAACGCCGCCAGCTCGTCCGCGCGCTGGGTGCTCACGCCCCGCACCGCAACGCCGTGCGCCGCGAAGTCGGCAGCGCGCGCCGCATAGGTCCGCGCCTCCAGCGTGCAGCCCGCGGCGCCCGGGATGTCCCCGTAGCCGGGCGGATAGCCCCGGCGATCCTCCGGCGCATAGGCCCCGGGGAAGAAGAACAGCACCGTCGGCTGCTCCACGGTCAGCCCGGGCACCGCCCGCCCCACGAGGTCGTGCACCCGGCGGATCTCCTCGGGGCCGGCCTCGGCCGTCAGCGAGCCGTCGCCCATCACGTGCCGCGTGCCCCAGTCCTGCAGCGCGATGAGCACCGGCAGCAGCCCCTCGCCCTTCTCCGTGAGCACGTAGTCGTAGCGCGGCGGATGCTCCGAGTACGCCTCCCGCCGCAGCACGCCGTCGTCGACGAGCGCGCCCAGCCGCTCGGTCAGCGCCCGCCGGCTCATGCCCAGCGCCCGCTGCAGCGCGTCGAAGCGGGTCACGCCCCCGGCGATGTCGCGCACGACCAGGAACGTCCACCAGTCGCTGAGCACCCCGACCGCCTGCGCGATCCCGCAGTCCGCATCCGCCAGGTCGACTCTCCGCACGCTCGTCAGTATAGTGCGTTCCAGATTGGAACTCACTACGAGCGACGGACGAGGTGGGTGCCGTGAGCGTCTTCTGGCGGTGGTGGACGGCCGGGACTGTCAGCGGTCTCGGCACGGCCATCGGGGGCGTCGCACTGCCGCTGACCGCGCTCGCGGTGCTCGACGCGTCGCCGTTCCAGATGGGTCTGATCGCCGCCGCGCGCTACGCCGCCTGGATCGTGATCGGCCTGCCGTCCGGGGTGATCGTGCAGCGCCTCCCCCTGCGCGGCACCCAGGTCGGCGCCGATCTGGCCCGGGCCGTCGCGGTCGGGTCCGTGCCCGTCGCCTGGTGGCTGGGCACCCTCTCGGTGACCCATCTCGTCGTGACCGCGCTCGTCATCAGCTTCGCCAACGTGCTGTTCGACGTCGCCAACTCGACGTTCCTGCCCGAGATCGTCGGCAAGGACCAGCTCCAGGCGCGCAACAGCCTCACCTCGGGCACCCACGCCTCCACCGAGCTGGGCGGCCCCTCCCTCGGCGGTGTCGTCGTCCAGGTCCTGGGCGCGGTGCCCACCCTGCTCTTCGACGCCGTCAGCTATCTGGTGTCCGCGGTCCTGCTGCGCAGCCTGCCCGAGCGGCGGGTGGCCCGGCCGGACAAGTGGCCGCCCGTGGCCGCGATGATCCGGGAGGGCTTCTCCTACGTCGTCCGGCACCCGGTGATGGGCCCCGGCATGTGGGCGGCCACGGCCGTCAACTTCGTCTGCGGCGTGCATCTCGCGCTCTTCCCGCTCTATCTGGTGCGTGACCTGCACGCCTCCCCCGGCGTGGTCGGGCTCATGCTCGCCACCGACGGCGTGGGCACCCTGATCGGCGCCGCGCTCACCACCCGGTTCACGACCGCCGTCGGCACGGCACGGGCGCTCCTGCTCACCGGCGGCACGGCGGCGGCAGGCGCGCTGCTCATCCCGGCCGGGGCGGGCGGGCTCGCGTACGGATCCTTCGCTCTGGGGAATTTGATCTTCGCGGGGTCCGTGGTGGTGCTGAGCGTGACCACCCGGACGTACCGGCAGACCGAGAGCCCGCCCGAGCTGCTCAGCCGGGTCATGGCGACGGTCCGGTTCGTGTCCTGGGGCGCCATTCCGATCGGCGGGCTGCTCGCGGGCGCCGCGGCCGGGCTGGTCGGCGCCCGGGCCACGCTCGTCGCGGCGGGAGTGGTGGCCGTGTGCGCTCCCCTGGCGTGGCTGCTGTCGCCGGCGCGCGACAAGCGGGACCTGGCGGAGGTGCAACCGTGAGCGGCCGCCGCTGCACCTGAACGGCTCTCGTCCGTCCCTAGCGTCAGTGAGACCCGGGCCACCAGGCCCGGGGCTTCCGCACGCTCAGGATCTCGAGGCCCGCATGCATGCCCTGCGCTCCGCACCGCACCGTGTGCTCGCTCTGCTCGTCGTCGTTGCTGTGGCCGTGGCCATGACGCTGTACATCAACCGCGCCGATGCCGCGATCACGACTCCGTTCGGCCAGGAGTTCGGGACCAACGCCAACGGCGCGATCCTGATGCGCGGCAACGTGAACCTCGTGTGCCCCACCGCCGCGACCGGCTGCACCGCCGCGCAGGGCGGCTCGGGCTCGACCACCGACGAGTCGTTGAACAACAACGGCTACGTCATGGAGAACGTCGGTGCGGACAGCGCGAACGGCATCTTCAACTCGAGCAGCGCGGCCATCGCGATGCCGGCGAACAGCACCGTGCTCTTCGCGGGCCTCTACTGGAGCGCGAACACGGCGGCGGGCACCAGCGGCGCGGCTGCGCCGACCGAGGCGGACAAGAACAAGGTCAAGTTCGCCGTCCCCGGTACGCCCGGCTGGTCCACGGTCACGGCCGGCAAGGTCAACGTCACGGCGACCACGGTCTTCCAGGGCTTCGCGGACGTCACCTCGGCGGTCGCCGGCGCGGGCAACGGCACCTACGCGGTCGGCAACATCCAGGCCGGCACGGGCAAGGACCGCCACGCCGGCTGGGCGCTCGTGATCGCGTACCAGAACGCCTCGCTGCCCATGCGCGACCTGCGCGTCTACGACGGCTTCGGGGTCGTCAGCAACTCCTCGACCAGCGTCGACATCACCGTCAACGGCTTCCTGACGCCCGGCTCCGGCCAGGTCACCACCAAGATCGGCACGGTCGTCTACGAGGGCGACCTGGGCAAGACCGGCGACGCCCTGAAGCTCAACGGCACCGCGATGACGGACGGCAAGAACCCCGCCGACAACTTCTTCAACAGCACCATCAGCGAGGGCGGCACGTCGATCACCGACCGGACGCCGAACTACGTCAACACCATGGGCCTGGACGTCGACCAGTTCGACGCCACCGGCAAGCTCGCCAACGGCGCCACCAGCGCGACCCTGACGCTGACCACGAGCGGCGAGACGTTCTACCCGGGCGTCGTCACCTTCACCACCGACCTGTACGCCCCCGACCTCACCGCCACGCTCACCGGCACCGACAAGACCGGAGACTCGCGGCTCATGCCCGGCGACGTCATCGAGTACTCGATCAGCGTCAACAACAAGGGCACCGACAACAGCCTGCACACCGTGCTGACCGACGCCGTGCCCGCCGGGACGACGTACGTGCCGGGCTCGCTGAAGATCGACGGCACCGCCGTGACGGACGCCTCCGGCGACGACCGCGGCGAGTTCGTCACCGACAGCGCGCAGGGCAAGACGACCTTCCGCCTCGGCACCGGCGCCACGGCGACCGCCGGCGGCACGCTCGCGACCGGCGCGACGACCGTGGTCACGTACCGGGTGAAGGTCAAGGACTCGACCCCGTCCGGCTCGACCATCACCAACGTCGCCGCGATGAGCTACGAGGGCGAGCACACCGGCCGCCTGATCTCCGGTACGAGCAACGTGGTCAACGCCACCGTCGACAAGCCCGTCGCCGACCTGTCCGCCGCCGTGACCGCCACCCCGGTGACGGTGCAGCGCGACCCGGCCCCGGCCACGGTGACGTACGTCGTGACGGTCACCAACAACGGCACGGACCGCGAGCCCCTGCCCGTCGCCAAGCTGACCCTGCCGACCGGCATCACCGTGAGCTCGCTGCCCGCCGGCTGCACGCAGTCCGGCCAGGACATCACCTGCGCGCTGAGCGCCCTGGAGAGCGGCACCTCCGGCACGGTCACCATCACCGCGACCGTGGGCAGCAGCGCCGTGCTCGACTCGGCCACCACCGTCGCGGTCTCCGGCTCCGGCACCGACAACACCCCGGGCAACAACACCGCGACCGCCCCGCTGCGGGTCAACAGCGTGCCCCAGGCGGGCGCCGACACGGCCAACACCGCCACCAGCACCGCCGCGACGATCAACGTCCTGACCAACGACAGCGACGCCGACGCCGGGGACACCCTGACTGTCGCCATGGGCGCCGCGCCCGCGCACGGCAGCGCCGTCGTCAACGCCGACAAGACGATCACCTACACGCCGACGACCGGCTGGGCCGGCACCGACACCTTCACCTACACGGTCAGCGACGGCTACGGCGGCACCGCCACCGGCACCGTGACCGTGAACGTCGACAACGCCCCGCCGGTGACCGCCGACGACACGGCGGCCACTCTTGCCGCCCAGCCGGTCACGATCGACGTGCTGGCCAACGACTCGGACCCCAACGGCGACCCGAAGAGCGTCGCGGCGGTCACCCAGCCCGCCGGCGGCACGGTCACCATCAGCGGCAACAAGGTCGTGTTCACCCCGAACGCCGACTTCAAGGGCCTGGCGACCTTCACCTACACCGCGTCGGACGGCCGGGGCGGCACCACGCCGGGCACGGTCAAGGTCACCGTCGCCAACGCGGCCCCGGCCGCGTCGAACGACATCGCCACCACGCCCTACCTCGCCGACGTGGTCATCAACGTCCTCGGGAACGACACCGACGCCAACAAGGACACGCTGACCATCACCAACGCCACCACGCCGGCGCACGGCACCGCCGACATCACCAGCGGCAAGATCACCTACCGCCCGGCGGCCAAGTTCTCCGGTACGGACACCTTCTCCTACACGATCTCCGACGGCACCGCGACGTCCACCGCCACGGTCACCGTGACCGTGGAGAACGCCGCGCCGACCGCCGCCGACCTCACGGCGGCCACCGACTACGACACCCCGGTCACCATCGACTGGGCGCCGAAGGCCGCGGACGCGAACAACGACCCGCTGACGATCATCGGCACGACGCAGCCGGGGCACGGCACGGCGTCCGTGGACGGCGACGGCAAGCTGGTCTACGAGCCCGACACCAGCTGGTCCGGCCCGGACACCTTCGAGTACACGGTCGGCGACGGCCGGGGCGGCGAGATCACCGCCAAGGTCACCGTGACCGTGGCGAACGCGGCGCCGATCGCCGGCGACGACCCGGTCAGCGCCGAGTCGAACGTGCCCACGACCCTGACCGTGCTCGCCAACGACGCCGACCCCAACGGCGACCCGCTGACGGTCACGATCACCACGATGCCCACGCACGGCACCGCGTCGGTCAACCCCGACGGCACGATCGCGTACACGCCGACCGCCGGCTACCTCGGGCCCGACAGCCTGGAGTACACGATCACCGACGGCAAGGGCGGCACGGCCACCGCGCTCGTCACCATCGCCGTGCTCAACTCGGCGCCGGTCGCGAAGCCCGACTCGGCCACCACGCCGACCGACACCGCGGTCACGCTGACCGTGCTCGACAACGACACCGACCCCAACGGCGACCCGATCTCGGTCACCGCGTTCACGAACGGCGCCCACGGCACTGTCACGCTGAGCGGCGGCAACCTGATCTACGTGCCGTCGGGCGGCTTCGCGGGCGTCGACACCTTCACCTACACGGTCGGGGACACGCACGGGAACACCGACACCGCGGTTGTCACGGTCACCGTGCAGAACGCGAACCCGATCGCCGTACCGGACACCGCCGTGGCCCAGCCGGGCACGCCGGCCGTCCTCAAGGTGCTCGCCAACGACACCGACCCGAACCTGGGCCAGGTGCTGCGCCTCAAGTCGGTCACCACGCCCGGCAAGGGCAAGGCGGTCGTCAGCGCCGACGGCAAGACGGTCACCTACACGGCCGACTCCGGCGCCAGCGGCACGGACACCTTCGAGTACACGGTGACCGACGACAACGGCGGCGAGGACACCGAGACCGTCACGATCACCATCCGCGCGCTGCCGGTCCCCGCGCCCGACAACGCGACGACCAAGGCCGGTACGGCGGTGACCGTCGACCTGCTCGGCAACGACACCGCCCCGGCGGGCGGCGCGCTGACCCTGGTCTCGGTGACCCAGCCGAAGCACGGCAAGGTGACGCTCGTCGACGGCAAGGCCGTCTATACGCCGGAGGCCGGCTATGTCGGCACCGACACGTTCACCTATGTCGTCCGGGACGCGTCGGGCGGCGAGGCCACGGGCACCGCGACCGTGGGCGTCGGCAACACGCCGCCGGTCGCGACCTCCGACCAGGCCGCCGCGGCCCGCAACGGCAAGACGGACATCGACGTGCTCGCCAACGACACCGACGTCAACACCGGCCAGAAGCTGACCGTGCAGTCGGTCAGCACGCCGGCGCACGGCAAGGCGACGATCGTGGACGGCAAGGTGCGGTACGTGCCGGACGCGGGCTGGACGGGTACGGACACCTTCACCTACGTGGTCGGCGACGGCAACGGCGGCACCGCGACGGGCACCGTCACCGTGACGGTCACCGGCGACGCCCCGGTGGCGCTGCCGGACTCGGCCACGACGCCGTACCAGCAGGCCGTGACCGTGAAGGTGCTGGCCAACGACCTGGACCCGGCCGGCGACCCGCTGACCGTGACCGCGGTGACCCAGCCGGAGCACGGCTCGGTGACCTTCACCGGCACCTCGGTGCGCTACACGCCGCCGGCCGGCTGGTCGGGGACGGCGACCTTCACCTACACGATCACCGACGGCACCGCGACGTCGACCGCCACGGTCACCGTCAAGGTGGGCCAGCCGCCGGTGGTGCCGGACAAGAGCGCGAACGCCAAGCCGGCCACCCCGGTGTCGGTCACGCTGCCCACCAAGGACGAGCACGGTACGCCGGTCACCGTCACCCGGATCGGCAAGCCCGCGCACGGTACGGCCAAGCTGAACGCCGACGGCACGGTCACGTACGTGCCGGAGGCCGGTTTCGCCGGGGCGGACAGCTTCACGTACTCGGCGGTCGACGCGGACGGCAACGTGGCCACCGGCACGATCAAGGTGATGGTGGCCGGCACCTCCACGGCCATCGCGCCGAAGGCGAAGAACGACACCGCCTCGGTGACCGCCGGCAAGTCGGTCATCGTCCAGGTCCGCGCCAACGACACCAACGCGGCCACGATCGTCAAGGTGAGCAAGCCGGCGCACGGCCATGCGGTGATCAACGCCGACGGCACGATCACGTACGCGCCGGACGACTCCTACGCCGGTGGCAAGGACACGTTCACCTACACCATCAGCGACGGCAACGGCGGCACCGCCAAGGCCACCGTGACGGTCACCGTGCACGAGGCCGACAACGGCACGAGCGGATCATTGATCAAGCTGCCGAAGACCGGTGCCGACCTCGCGTCGGTGGGCGGTGTGGGCATCCTGACGCTGATCGTCGGCGCGGCGCTCTTCTGGTTCGGCGGGCGCAGCCCGGCCTGGCTCCTGGCCGGCGGCACCCGGGACCGCGGCCCGGGCCGCCACCGCCCCGGCAAGCACGCCGCCTGACGGATCGCCCGGACCGGCATCACCCCTTGATGCCGGTCTGGGCGATGCCCTGGATGAACTGCCGCTGCAGGAAGACGAAGACCGCGATGACGGGTACGGACGCCAGCAGCGAGCCGGCCATGAGCACCGGATAGTCGGTCTGATACTGGCCCTGCAGCGACGCGAGCCCCGCCGCCAGCGTCATCTTGTCCGGGTCGGTGTTGACCACGAGCGGCCAGAACAGGTCGTTCCAGGACCACAGCAGCACCAGCACGGCCAGCGCCACCAGCCCGGGACGCGCGAGCGGCAGCACGATCGACCAGTAGATCCGCCACGGCCCGGCGCCGTCGATGCGCGCCGCCTCCTCGAGCTCCACCGGCAGGCCGAGGAAGAACTGGCGGAGCAGGAAGACGCCGAACGCGCTGAACAGCCCGGGCACGATGAGCGCCGGGAGGCTGTTGAGCCAGCCCAGGTCGGACATGATCTGGTACTGCGGAATGATGAACAGCTGCGGCGGCACCATGAGCACCGACAGGAAGAGTCCGAAGAGGAAATTCCGGCCGGGGAAACGCAGGCGCGCGAAGGCATAGGCCGCCATCGAGCAGAGAAAGACCTGTCCCACCGTACGGGCCAGGGCCGTGACCAATGTGTTGAGAAACTGCGTGCCGAACGGCAGCAGGTCGAACACCCGCCCGTAATTGGCCCAGTGGCCCTCGGGCAGCAGCGTCGGCGGCACGCTCGTGGCGCTGCTCAGCGTCTTGAGCGACGTGACGATCTGCCACAGGAACGGCGTGACCATCAGCACCGAGGCGACGATCAGCACCGCGTGCAGCCCGATCCGCCGGCTCTTCTCAGGCATAGTGCACCCACCGCTTCTGGAGCCGGAACTGGATCGCGGTCAGCACCACGATGATGAGCAGCAGGACCATCACGATCGCGGCGCCGTAGCCCCGGTCGTTGGTGACGAACGCCCGGTCGTAGAAGAGCTGCACGACCGTCTGCAGCCGGGGGAACGCGGGGTTCGCGCGGGCCGCGGCGCCCGACCCGCCGATGACGTACACGAGGTCGAAGAGCTGGAGCGAGCCGATCACCGAGACCACCGACACGAAGAAGGCGGTGGGCGACAGCAGCGGCAGCGTGATCCGGAAGAACTGCCGGAACGCGCCGGCGCCGTCGAGCGACGCGGCCTCGTAGTAGTCCGCGGGGATGGCCTGCATGCCGGCCAGGAAGATGATCAGGTTGTAGCCGACGCTGCTCCACACCCCGACGACCACCAGCGCGTAGAGCGCGGTGTCCGGATCCGCGACCCAGTTCGGCCCGTCGACGCCGGCCAGCGACAGCACGTAGTTGATCAGCCCGTAGTCGCCGTTGTAGAGCCAGCGCCACACCATCGCCACGGCGACCGGCATGGTGACCACGGGCAGGAAGAAGAAGGTGCGGTAGACGGAGACGCCGCGCATCTTCCGGTTGAGCAGCGCCGCGAAGACGATCGCCAGCGGGATGGAGAGCAGGCCCAGCAGCGTGTACGCGAACGTGTTGACCAGCGCGCGGCCCATCTCGGGGTCGTGCACCAGGCGCTCGTAGTTGGTCAGGCCGCTGAAGGTGTGGCCGCCGAAGGCGCCCCACTCGGTGAACGAGAAGTACGCCGTCTGCAGCACCGGCCAGAGGTAGAAGAGCCCGAGCCCGAGGGCCGTGGGGGCGATGAACGCGTACCCCCACAGCGCCTCGGTGACCCGGTGCCTGCGCGGGGACGTCATTCCTTGGCCAGCAGCGCGTTCATGTCGGTGGCCAGCTCGGTCGCGGCCTGCTCGACCGGCTGCTCCCCGCTCCACGCCTTGGTGAGGTGGCTCAGCTCGGCCTCGTTCCAGGCGGCGGTGTTCTTCGAGACCGGGAACGGCACGGCGTAGCTCACCGCGTCGAGGAAGGTCTGCAGCCTCAGCTCCGGGTGGGCGCTCACCCAGTCGGTCTGCGTGCCGGTGTAGGCCGGGATGGGACCGGTCTTCCCGAGAATCCGCGCGGCCGGCTGCGAGCCGAGGTACTTCACGAACTCCCAGGCCTGGTCCTTGTGCTCGCCCTTGGCCCCGACCACGTTGGCCACCCCGTGGATGATCGTCGCCTGCTTCTCCCCCGTGGGCAGCGGCGCGACGTCCACCTTGTCCTTGGTGTAGTCGTTGCCGGTGAACTCGAGGACGTCCCAGGAGCCGCCCCAGTACATCGCGATCTTCCCGGCCTCGAAGAGCTGGAGCGGGATGGTGTCCGTCATCGTCTTGAGGTCCGGCGAGTGCTTCTTCTCGATCAGGTCGGTCCAGAACTTGAGGCCGGCGATGGTCTTCGGGTCGGCGTAGCCGGAGCTCTTGCCGTCCGGGCTGATCACGTAGCCGCCGGCCTGGGCGATGGTGTTGTACTGGTACTCCTGGAAGCTGCTCAGCGACGCGGCGGTGCCGTAGACGCCCTTGCCCTCGTCGGTCAGCCTCGCGGCGGCGTCCTGGAAGTCGGCCCAGGTCCAGCCGTCCTTCGGATAGGGCACCTTCTTCGCGTCGAAGAGCGCCTTGTTGTACCAGACGCCGACGGTGTCCATGTCCTTCGGCAGGCCGTACATCTTGCCGTCGAAGGTGTAGAGGTCCACGAGCGCCTTCGGATAGACCGACGTGTCGACCTGCTCGGGGTTCGGGCTGATCACGCCGTTCGAGGCGTACAGCTGGAAGTTGGGGCCGTTCATCCAGAAGACGTCGGGCGCGTCCCCGCCGGTGGCCGCGGCCTTGAGCTTGGTCCAGTAGCCCTCCCACGGGGTCAGCTGGACGTCGACGGTGATGTTCGGGTGGCTCTTGGTGAAGTCGGCGGCGAGCTGGTCCATCGCGGCCTTCTGGGTCTGGTCCCAGACCGCGTAGGACAGGGTGACCTTGTCGTCGGATCCGGACGAATCCTGGGAACAGGCGGACAGCATCAGGGCCGTGGCCCCGAGGAGTGCAGCGGCGATTCGTGTGGTGGCGCGCATACGTGGTCCCTCCGACACCCGCCGTGGCCCGGCGGTCCTGCGCTTGAGGAATTATCATGGGGACCAGTGAAATTATGGCAAGGCCTTCGATTGTTACGACTTCATCAACATTCAGGCCCGGGAGAACTGGTCGGTCGACGTGAAGCCCGACCTGGAGGCGAGCACCGCCTCGATGTGATCGGCCGCCAGCTTGACCGCGCCGAGCGCCACACCACGCCCGGCCAGCTCCGAGACGCGGATCTCCGGCGTCCGCAGGCACCAGCGGTCCAGCTCCTGCCGCAGCGGCCCGGCGATCAGGTCCCCCGCGCTCGAGAAGGCGCCGCCGACCACGACCAGCTCCGGGTCCAGCGTCAGGACCAGCGCCGACACGCCGAGGGCGAGGTCCTTCACGTACTTCCTGATCGCCGCCGCGGCCCGCCGGTCGCCCGCCCGGGCCGCCGCGAAGATGTCGCCGCCCTCGGGCCGCTTCAGGTGCTCGGGGGCGCGGGTCCAGCCCACCGCGGGCAGCGCGCCGATCTCGCCGGCCGCGTTGCCGAAGCCCCGGTGCAGCTTGCCGTCGATGATCAGCCCGACGCCGGTGGCCACCCCGGAGAGGATGAACACGACGTCCTTCGCGTGCCGCGCCACGCCCAGCCAGCCCTCCGCCAGCGCCGCGAGCTTACTGTCGTTCTCGACCAGGACGGGCCCGCCGACCAGGCCCCGGACGTGCGCCGCCAGGTCCACGCCGGTCCACTCGCGCAGCGCCTCGGAGAGCATGACCTTGCCCGTGCCGTCGACCAGCCCGGTCGTCGCGACCCCGCTGGCCCACACGCGGTCGCCGCGCAGGCCCGCCTCCTTGAGCACCGCACCCACCGCCCGGTCCGTGGCCGCCAGCCGCTCGGCGCGGCCGAGCTCGGGCGTGACGGCGACCCGGTGGCTGTGCAGCACCTCGCCGTCCAGGTCGGTGAGCAGGGCGAGCACCTCCTGCCGGCCGATGTCCACGCCGAGCAGCCGCCCCGCGTCCGCCCGGAAGCGGTAGCGCCGCGCCGGCCGCCCGACCCCGCCGGCCGTGGGCTCGGCCTCCGTCACCCAGCCACGGCCGAGCAGATCGCGCACGACATCCTCGGTCGAGGCGCGGGACAGGCCGGTGCGGCGCGACAATTCGGTGAGGGTCAGGCCGCCCTCCGCGGCCCGCACCACCTTGAGCGCCGCCAGCGCGTTGAGCTGACGAAGCCGGGACAGATCCCCGCCGCTGGTCAAGCCGGACCCCCTTGTGAACGACGCCGTCGGCCACCAATAATCATGGACTCCAGAGTAACGTTCCGGAGGGACCCATGCCCGCAGTGACTCTAGCCCTCGCCGGCGCCGGCCTGAGGGGTCAGGCGTACGCCCGGCACGCGGTCGCCTCCGGTCGCGGCCGCGTCGTCGCCGTCGCCGAGCCCGACCGGCACCGCCGCGAACGGGTCGCCGCCGAGTTCGGCATCCCGCCCGAGCACGTGTACGAGGACTGGGCCGGACTGGCCGCGCAGCCCCGCCTCGCCGACGCCGCCGTGATCGCGACCCAGGACCGCATGCACCTCGGCCCGGCCGTCGCCCTGGCCGACCTCGGCTACCACATCCTGCTCGAGAAGCCGATGGCCCCGACCGAGCCCGAGGCCACGGCCATCGCGGACGCCGCCCTGCGCAACGGCGTCATCTTCGCGGTGTGCCACGTGCTCCGGTACACGCCGTACACCAGGATGATCAGAAAGGCGCTCGACGACGGGCTGATCGGCCGGCTGGTGAGCGTGCAGCACCTGGAGCCGGTGGGCTGGTGGCACCACGCGCACTCCTTCGTGCGCGGCAACTGGCGCAACTCCACGGAGTCGGGGCCGATGCTGCTCACCAAGAGCTGTCACGACATCGACTGGCTGGTCTACGTGTTCGGGCGTACGCCCCGGCGGGTCAGCTCCTTCGGCAGCCTCACCCACTTCCGGGCCGCCGAGCGCCCGCCCACGGCCGCCGACCGGTGCGTCGACTGCCCACTCCAGCAGACGTGCCCGTACTCGGCCACGAAGTTCTACCTGGCGGCGCTGGCCGACGAGGAGCAGCACTTCTGGCCGCTGGGCGCGATCACCGACGAGTTCACCGAGGGCGCCGTGCTCGAGGCGCTGCGCACGGGCCCGTACGGCCGCTGCGTCTACGCCAGCGACAACGACGTGGTCGACCACCAGGTCGTGACGATGGAGTTCGCCGACGGCGCGACCTGCTCCTTCACGATGAGCGCCTTCACACCCATGGAGCACCGCAGGACCCGCCTGCTGGGCACCCACGGCTACCTCGACGGCGACGGCCACACCGCCCGCTACGTCGACTTCCGCACCGGCGCCGAGACCACCCTCACCGCCACGGTGCCCGGCGGTCCCGACGCCGCCGGCGGCCACGGCGGGGGCGACGAGGGTCTGCTGGACGCCTTCCTCGCGGCCGTGGCCTCGAACGACCCGTCGCTGCTCACCTCGGACGCGGTCCAGAGCCTCGCCACCCACCGCGTCGTCTGGGCCGCCGAGGAAGCCCGCCACACCGGCACCGTCGTCACCCTCGCCGACTGAGGCCCCGCCGTGGCTCCTCATCGGCCGCGGCGGGCGTACGACAAAAGGAAGAGCGGGCCGCCGGGGAGGGCGACCCGCTCTTCGTGCCTTGCGACGGGCTCACCCCGCGAGGGGGCTCACCCGGGTGGGGCTGGACTCAGAAGTCCATGTCCCCGCCGCCCGGGGCACCGGCCGGGGCCGGGGTCTTCTCGGGCTTGTCGGCCACGACGGCCTCGGTGGTGAGGAACAGCGCGGCGATCGACGCGGCGTTCTGCAGCGCCGAGCGGGTGACCTTGGCCGGGTCGATGATGCCCGCGGCCAGCAGGTCGACGTACTCGCCGTTGGCGGCGTTGAGGCCGTGGCCGGCCTCCAGGTTGCGCACCTTCTCCACCACGACGCCGCCCTCGAGGCCGGCGTTCACGGCGATCTGACGCAGCGGGGCGTCGAGCGCGACCTTGACGATGTTGGCACCGGTGGCCTCGTCGCCGGTCAGGTCCAGCTTGTCGAACGCGGTCTTGCCGGCCTGCACCAGGGCCACGCCACCGCCGGGCACGATGCCCTCCTCGACGGCCGCCTTCGCGTTGCGCACGGCGTCCTCGATGCGGTGCTTGCGCTCCTTGAGCTCGACCTCGGTGGCCGCGCCGACCTTGATGACCGCAACGCCGCCGGCCAGCTTGGCCAGGCGCTCCTGCAGCTTCTCGCGGTCGTAGTCGGAGTCCGACTTCTCGATCTCGGCGCGGATCTGGTTGACCCGGCCCTGGATCTGCTCGGCGTTGCCGGCACCGTCGACGATGGTGGTCTCGTCCTTGGTGATGACGACCTTGCGGGCCTGGCCCAGCAGGCTCAGGTCGGCGGCGTCGAGCTTGAGGCCGACCTCCTCGCTGATGACCGTGCCGCCGGTGAGGATGGCGATGTCGTCGAGCATGGCCTTGCGGCGGTCACCGAAGCCCGGGGCCTTGACGGCGACGGACTTGAAGGTGCCACGGACCTTGTTGACGACCAGGGTCGCCAGGGCCTCGCCCTCGACGTCCTCGGCGATGATGATCAGCGGCTTGCCGCCCTGCATGACCTTCTCCAGCACCGGGAGCAGGTCCTTCACCGCGGAGATCTTGCTGTTCGCGATGAGGATGTAGGGGTCGTCGAAGACGGCCTCCATGCGCTCCGCGTCGGTCATGAAGTAGGCCGAGATGTAGCCCTTGTCGAAGCGCATGCCCTCGGTGAGCTCGAGCTCGAGACCGAAGGTGTTGCTCTCCTCGACGGTGATGACGCCTTCCTTGCCGACCTTGTCCATGGCCTCGGCGATGATCTCGCCGACCGTGGAGTCACCGGCGGAGATGGAGGCGGTGGAGGCGATCTGCTCCTTGGTCTCCACGTCCTTGGCGAGCTGCGAGAGGCCCTCGGAGACGCTGGCGACGGCGGCCTCGATGCCCCGCTTGAGGGCCATCGGGTTCGCGCCGGCCGCGACGTTGCGCAGACCCTCACGGACCAGCGCCTGGGCCAGGACGGTCGCGGTCGTCGTGCCGTCACCGGCGACGTCGTCCGTCTTCTTCGCGACCTCCTTGACCAGCTCGGCGCCGATCTTCTCGTAGGAGTCCTCGAGCTCGATCTCCTTGGCGATCGACACACCATCGTTGGTGATGGTGGGAGCGCCCCACTTCTTCTCGAGCACGACGTTGCGGCCCTTGGGGCCGAGCGTCACCTTGACGGCGTCGGCGAGCTGGTTCATGCCACGCTCGAGGCCGCGACGAGCTTCCTCGTCGAATGCGATGATCTTGGCCATACGGCTGTGTCCTCCTGGACATTCGCGGCGCCGGGCCTCGTCGGCCCGCATTCCGCACGTCGAGAAACGCTGTGGACGTCGCCACCTGGCGATGCGACGTCCTCAGGCCGAGCCGGATAGCCCGCGACGACCGGTCCCGTGCCCCGGCGCCGATGGCGGCACCGCGGCCGTGACCCCACCGTCCCGACCTGCTGGCACTCACTGGTCGCGAGTGCCAAGAACTTGTTTAGCACTCCCCTGGGGCGAGTGCAAGGACAACAGCCATGTCCGGGCTCCCGCGCAACACTTCGATGATCACAATGCGTGAACGATCCGCGGACTGCGGATTCCGGCCGGAGACGCCCGCCGGCGGCAATCCCCCTGCTCGGCGACCACCGGGCGGAGGACAGGCTGGTGACACCCGCCGGACACCTGCCCATAATGAGCTGTTTGCCCGATTCGATCTGGACAGATCAATGCTAAATTGGCCGTCGCTCCTGGTCGGCGACCATCCGTCAGCGATTGACGGCACGTGTAGCGTGCCGGGGGCGGCGAGCCAGCCGGAAGACAGCGGGCGATCCGGCCTCGACCGGATTGAGGAGTGAGCGGAGTGGACAACCGTACTGTCGGCGCGGACGAGCGCGCCCACCTACGGGAAGCGGAGGCCCAGCGGATCCCGGCGCAGCGGTCACCCAGCGTCACCGGGTCCGCCGAGGATCAAGCAACGCGTCCGAGCACCAGCACCAGGCCGCTGCTCAGCGTCGTGGTGCCCGCTCACGACATCGAGACCTATCTCGACGAGTGCCTGACGTCGCTCGCCCGCCAGACCTACCACAACCTCGAAGTCATCGTGGTGGACGACGGCTCGGTCGACGGCACCGCGGCGATCGCCGACGCCTGGGCGGCCAAGGACTCCCGCTTCACGGCGATCCACCAGAGCGAGAGCGGCCCGGGCATCGCCCGCAACACCGGCATCGCGGCCGCCAAGGGCACCTTCCTGGCCTTCTGCGACGGCGACGACATCGTCCCGTCCTACGCCTACGAGCTGCTCATCAACACCCTGGACCACACCGGCTCCGACTTCGCGTGCGGCGCGGTCCGGCTCCTGACCTCCAAGGGCGCCGCCCCGTCGGGCATGCACACCGCGACCTTCAGCAAGACCGTGCTGCGCACCCACGTCCGGGAGCGGCACGCCCTGCTGCGCGACCGCACCATGTGGAACAAGGTCTACCGGCGCCGGTTCTGGGACGAGAACGGGATCACCTTCCCGCCCGGCCTGCACGAGGACATCCCGCCGTCGCTGATCGCCCACGCGATGGCCACCACGGTCGACGTCCTCAGCGTGCCGGTCTACTACTGGCGCCGCCGCGAGGCCGGCGAGCAGTCGATCACCCAGCGCCTCAACGACTGGGGCACCACCGGCGACCGCTTCCGGGCGATCGACACCGTCAGCAGCTTCCTGCAGGACCACGGCCAGGACGAGGTCAAGCAGGCCTACGACTACAACGTGCTGGTCGACGACTTCGCGATCGTCGCCCGCCAGCTGCCCGACGCCGGCCCGGAGTTCCAGGCGGCGTTCATGCGCGAGGTCAAGCTCTTCCTCGACCGGGTGTCGCCCGACACGATGGACCGCCTGCCCCCCAAGTTCAAGGTGCTCTGGCACCTCGTGCGCCAAGACAAGCTCGCGGAAGTCATCGAGGTGCTGCAGGCCAGCCGGCCCGGCATGACGGTCGGCACCAAGCACGAGGGCAACAAGCGCTACGCCGAGCTGCCCTTCCTGGACGACCCGGCGGTGGGCGTCCCGCGTGAGCTCTACGAGCTGGGCAAGCCGGCGCTCCGCAGCCGGGTCACCGAGGTGACCTGGCGCGACGGCAAGCTCGTCCTCCGTGGCTACGCCTACGTCGACGGCACCCCGGCCAACTCCCGGTGGACCTCGGTGCGCGTCATCCGCCTGCGCGAGCGCAAGACCGGCCGCACGATCACGCTGCCCACCACCGCGCGCCGCGAGCCCGAGGCGACCGCCACCTCCAGCCGCCCCCAGCAGTCGTACGACTGGTCCGGCTTCGAGGTCACCATCGACCCGGTCGACCTGCAGTCCGGCGGCGGCTGGACCGAGGGCCGCTGGCAGATCGCGGTCGGCGTGCTCTCCGGCACCAAGCTGCGCAAGGGCCGGCTCAAGGTCGGCGCGCTGCCGACCAAGCTGCGCCTCACCCGCCAGGTGCTGGACGCCTCCACCCAGATCACCCCGTCGACCGACGGCGCCAACATGATGCTGCGCATCGACAAGGTGTCCGCCAAGGCGACCTCGATCACCTTCGAGGACGACAAGCTCGTCATCGCCGGCCAGGTCCTCGGCAGCCAGCCGAGCGCCGGACGCATCCGGCTGTGCCGGGTCCCCGACATCGCCGACGCCCACGCGGCGGTCGAGTTCGGCGAGACCCGGCACGGCAGCACCCCGTTCCGGGCGGTCATGGACCTCAAGGACCTGCTCGGCGACGCCGGGCCGGCCAGCATGCCCCCGCCCGGCGGCCCGATGGACCGCTGGCGCATCCAGATGGGGTTCTTCAGCGGCGGCCAGCGGTCCGAGCACCTGGTCAGCGACGACCTCCCGAGCGCCTGGACCACCGCGTTCGACCGGCACGTCTTCGTCCGCCGCTCCACCGCGGGCTTCCTGTGGCTGTGCGCCCGCGCCCAGGGCCCGGTGGCCCGGACGGCCGGGTGGGAGCCCGACGGCACGCTCGTGCTGACCGGTGACTTCCGGCCGGTCGACGGCCCGCCGGAGATCAAGCTGCGGACCCGCAACGGCACCGACGAGTGCCCGATCGAGGTCACCGTCGACGGCGACCAGTGGGCGGCGCGGATCAACCCGAGCAAGGTGCCGTCCTGGGGCAGCGTGATCGAGCTGCGGCCCTCGCTGTGGGACATCCTGGTCTCGCACCGGGCCGAGGGCCCCAACAGGTTCACCAACCTGGTCGTGGCGAACGCCGTCCGGGCGATCTGCCCGGCCTACTCGCCCGACGAGCACCGCGAGTTCCTCCTGGAGCTCTCCGACGGCGACTTCGTGGCGCTGCGGGCCGGCTCGGTGCTCCGGGTGGAGGAGCGCGGCGCCTACGCCCGCACCCAGCTGCGCGAGAAGCGGACAGCCACCCTGCGCCGCAGCCCACTGCGCGACGCCGTGCTGTTCGAGTGCTTCGGCGGCCGGCAGTACTCGGACAGCCCGAGGCGGATCCACGAGGAGATCCTCCGCCGCGGGCTGCCGCTCGAGGCGCAGTATCTGACGGTCCGTGACGGGCAGGCCCCCGTGCCGGAGACGCTCACCCCGGCCCGCCTCGGCGGCACCGAGTGGTACGAGGCCCTCGCCACCGCGCGCTTCATCGTCACCACCTCGCACCTGCCGGACTGGTTCGTCCGCCGCCCCGGCCAGGTCGTGGCGCAGATCTGGCACGGCACCCCGCTCAAGCGGCTGGCGTTCGACGTCGACGACATCCGCCACGCCGACTGGAACTACCTGGAGCGGGTCGAGCGCGAGACGCCCAACTGGTCGTTCCTGGTGTCGCCCAACCGCTTCAGCACCCCGATCCTGCAGCGGGCCTTCCGCTACCAGGGCGAGATGCTCGAGTCCGGCTACCCCCGCAACGACGTGCTCGTCAACCAGGACCCGGTGGCCATGGCCGCCATCCGCGAGCGCATCGGCCTCCCGGAGGGCAAGCGCGTCGTCCTGTACGCCCCCACCTGGCGGGACGACGAGTTCTACGGCTCGGGCCGCTACAAGATGTCGATGCACCTCGACCTCGCCGCCGCCCGCCGGGCCCTGGGCGACGACCACGTCGTGCTGGTGCGCCGCCACCCCAACGTCGTCGACCCCATCCCGAACGACGGCTCGGGCTTCGCCATCGACGTGTCGACCTACCCCGACATGGCGGACCTCTGCTCGATCGCGGACGTGCTGATCACGGACTACTCCTCGGTGATGTTCGACTTCGCCAACACCGGGCGGCCGATCCTGCTCTTCACGTACGACCTCGAGCACTACCGGGACCGGCTGCGCGGCTTCTACTTCGACTTCGAGAACGAGGCCCCCGGCCCGCTCCTGATGACGTCCGACGACGTGATCAAGACGCTGGTGGAGGTCGCGGCGGACCCGACGGCCTACCAGGACGAGCGGGCGGCGTTCCGGGCCCGCTTCTGCGACCTGGACGACGGGAAGGCGACGCGGCGGGTGCTGGACCGCATCCTGGAGCTCGGCGGCTGACGCGCCGGTGACGGACCGGAGTCCCGCCGCGCTGTCCGGGCGGCGGGTTCTCCGGTGGTGATTCCGTCGTCCGGGTTGCCGGTGGCGGCCTTACCAGGTAGGCAGGCAGCATGACCAGCACCCTGGCCCCGACGCTGACCGTGCACCGGGTGACGCCCGAGGACGCGGCGCGGATGCGGGCGTTGCGCCTCGAGATGCTGGCCGACAGCCCGCTCGCGTTCCTGGAGTCGGTGGCGCAGGCCGCCGCCCGGCCGCACGCCGACTACTGCCGGCGGATCGCGCAGGCGGCGACGGGCGAGCACCTGGCCCAGTTCGTCGCGGATCCCGGCGGACGGCTGGTGGGGCACGCCGGGGGCACTGTGCTGCCCGAGGCGCCCGGGGCGACGGTGGTCTTCGCGGTCTATCTCACGCCCGCCCACCGCGGCCGCGGCGTGCTCGCCTCGCTGATCGACGCCGTCGCCGAGTGGTCGCTGGCGTGCGGCCGGGACGAGCTGATGCTGGAGGTCGTCGTCGGCAACGACCGGGCCGTGCGGGCCTACGAGCGGATCGGCTTCGAGGACACGGGCGTACGCGTCCCCCACCCGGTCGTCCCCGGGCTGCGCGAGCTGCAGATGCGGCGGCGCGCATGAGGCTGCGATCCGCGGTGAACCTGCTCAACGGCACCACGGGCGCGGGCGTCCTGCTGGCCCTCCTGAGCGGCACCAGACTGCGGCGCGGGCGGGACGGCATCCTGGTCGCCGAGGGCTACCGGCGGCGCGTGCCCCCGGCGACCTGCTTCACAGTCGGCTCGGTGATCCTGACCCGCCGCCCGGCCGCGTGGCTGCTGCACCCCGACCGCGCGGAGCTGTTCGCCCACGAGAGCCGCCACGCCGACCAGTACGCGCTGCTGGGCCCACTGTTCTGGCCGGCCTACTGGGCGACGTGCGGCTGGTCCTGGGCGCTCACCGGCTCGTACGGCGCCCGCAACGCCTTCGAACGGCACGCCGGCCTGGCCCACGGCGGCTACCGCGACCTGCCCCTGCGGCGCGGGTTGCGCCGGGTCGCCGGCGGCGGGCTCAGAGCGTGGCTTGCCACTGCACCCAGGCCTCGGGCCGGAGGCGGGCTCAGAGCGTGGCTTGCCACTGCACCCAGGCCTCGGGCCGGAGGCGGGCTCAGAGCGTGGCTTGCCACTGCACCCAGGTCTCGCGGCGGCGGTAGCCCAGCGCCTCGTTGACCGCCAGCATAGGGGCGTTCTCCGCCGCGTTGAAGGTGTCGACCGCCCGCAGCTCCGGCCGGTCGGCGCGGGTGAAGGCCAGGTTCGCGGCCTTGACGGTCAGCCCGAGCCCGTGCCCGCGGTGCGGCGGGTCGACGATCGTGATCTGCTGCCAGGCCTGCCACCGGACGTCGTCCGGGCACGTGATCATGGTCCAGGCGACGAGGCGATCGGTCGCCACGTGGACGGCGCCGGTGTGGAAGGCCGTGCGGTTGCGCCGGACGATCGCCTCCTCGGCCTCGCGGACCCGGGCGGCGTCGACCTTTTCCGGCTCCCACGCGAGATCGCCGGTGGGTGCGTCGGCGAGCAGGCGGCTGTCCAGGTAGGCGATGTCGTCGACGTACTCGTCGGGGGCGTGGTCGACCCACTGCACCAGGCGGTAGCCGGCGGCGACGGGCGGCGCGGCGACGGCGTCCGGCACGTCCAGCCGGCTGCGGACCTCGGGCAGCCCGGGAACGGCACCCATGGCGGCGGCGAAGGCCGGGCCGTCGGGCAGCCGGTCGATGGCCGGGGCGATCAGGTGCTTGCGGCCGAGGGCGCGGGCACGCTCGACGGCGAGTGCGTAGAGTGCCCGTCCCACCCCGCGCCGCCGGTGCTCGGGATGCACGGCAAGGTGCAGATTGACAGCGGTCCCCGATTCCGGGAAGCCGGCCTCGAGGAAGCCGGCCGGCGTGCCGTCGTCGAGGCGGGCGAGGAAGAACTCGTAGGTGCTGCCGGGCCACGGGGCCTCGATGCGGCCGAGAAAGCCCGCGCGGGACCAGAAGGGGATCTCCGGCGTCTCGTGCTCGGCGGAGGCGCGGGCCACGGCATAGGCGTCATCGTGGTCGGCGGGGGTGAGCGGGGTGATGTGCACCCGCGGATGGTGGTCCATCCACGGGGCACCGCACCAGCGAATTTGGTCGAGAGGGCGCGCGCACGGCGCCTCCGGCACCGGGTCGTTGGACCCCCGGGAGAGATTGTTTCCAAGCTCAAAGGTGGGGGTCTCGTACGGCGTCGCGCCCTCCCGCGTAGAGCATCCTGCCGATCCGGAGATCGGCGCGCAAGCCCTCCTGGGGAGTAATTTAGACCGTCGGCAGAGGATCGATCACGCAGCGTGATCGGCGGCCGGATCAGCCCAGCAGGCCGGCCTCACGGGCGCCCCGCAGCGACGGCTTGATCCGGTGGGTCGGCCCGACCAGGCCCGCCACGGCGTCGATCGTCTTGAGGCCCTCGCCGGTGTTGTAGACCACGGTCTCCTTCTCGGGGTCGAGCTTGCCGCTCTCGACCAGCTTCTTGAGGACGGCGACGGTGGTCCCGCCGGCGGTCTCGGCGAACACCCCGGTCGTCCGGGCAAGAAGCCGGATGCCCTCACGGATCTCGTCGTCGTCGGCGTAGTCCATCCAGCCGCCCGTGCGCTTGACCGCCTCGATCGCGTACGCCCCGGCGGCCGGGTCGCCGATGTTCAGCGACTTCGCGATGCCGGTCGGCTTGACGGGCACGATGGTGTCGGAGTCGTTCTGCAGGGCCGTGGCGATCGGGTTGCAGCCGGCCGACTGCGCGCCGAAGACGGTCCAGCCGCCCTCGGGCGCCTCCACCAGCCCGATCTCGACCAGCTCGCTGAACGCCTTGTCGACCTTCGTCAGCAGCTCGCCGGAGGCCATCGGGATGACGACCTGGGCCGGGATGCGCCAGCCCAGCTGCTCGGCCACCTCGTAGCCCAGCGTCTTGGAGCCCTCCGCGTAGAACGGGCGGACGTTGACGTTGACGAACGCGGTGTCCTCGAACTCGTCCGTCTCGACGAGCTCGCCGCACAGCCGGTTGACGTCGTCGTAGGAGCCGTCGATGGCGACGAGCTCCCCGCCGTACACCGCGGTGGTGATGACCTTGCCCTGCTCGAGGTCGCTGGGGATGAACGTGATCGAGGGGACGCCGGCCCGGGCGGCGTGCGCGGCCACCGAGTTGGCCAGGTTGCCGGTCGACGCGCAGGCGAAGCGGGTGAAGCCCAGCTCACGGGCGGCGGTGAGGGCCACCGACACCACCCGGTCCTTGAACGAGTGGGTCGGGTTGGCCGAGTCGTCCTTGACCCACAGCGGGGCCCGCAGGCCGATCTCGGCGGCCAGCGCCGGCGCGCTCACCAGCGGCGTCATGCCGGGGTCGAGCGTGACCCGGGTGGCGGCGTCCTGCCCGGCCGGGAGCAGCGCCGCGTAGCGCCAGATGTTCTGCGGACCCGCCTCGATCTGCTCCCGCGTCACCTTGGCCAGCGCCGCGGTGTCGTAGGCGACCTCGAGCGGGCCGAAACACTCGTAACAAGCGTGCTGCGCGGCGAGCGGGAACTCGGCACCGCAGCCGCGGCACACGAGCGAGCGGGCGGGGCTGATGGAGGTGGTGGGGGCGTCGACCGTCGACGTCATGCGAGGCTCCTTCTCATCTTCCCTGGCGCAGGATCACTGCAAACCAGGACGGAATTAGCACCTGCCGTGCCTCTGCCTCGTCATCGAGTCGAGCGCGGTGGTTGCCGGGGTGTCGTCGGGCCGTGTCCCTCTACCCCTCTGGATGAGGTATTCAGTTGTTACGACCACCTTACGTCCTCGCCCCGGAAAGCCAACCCGCTCATCCCGAGGTGTGAGCGGGATCTAACGCTTCGGCGAGGTGATGACGGGGCTCGCGGGCGGAGGTGTCCAGTTCGAGGCAGCGGCCCATGGCGTTCGCCGCGGCTGCCGGGTCGCCCGCCGCCGCGAAGCAGTGGGCGGCGCGGAACCAGCCGACCGCCCCCGCGCCCGTGCCCAGCTCGCCCGCCCGGGAGAACCAGTGGGCCGCCGAGCGGAGGTCACCCGCAGCGGCATGGCCGGCGCCCAGCTGGAGGCGGACGTCCACGCAGTAGGGGTCGGCCCGGGCCAGGCGGTCGCAGCAGGCCACGATCTCCGACGGGTCGCCGGCCCGCATCGCGATGCGCAGGGCGAGCTCCGCCAGGCACCGGTCGTTCTCGTCGCGCGGCAGCCCGGGGGCTATCGCCTCGTGGAACGACAACGCCAGGCCGGCGTGGCGGCGGGCGCCGCCGAGGTCGCCGTCGCGCAGCAGGAGCATGGCGACGGCCCGGGAGAAGTGGCTCACCACCAGGGGGTCGGCGACCTGCCGGGCGCGGGCGAGGCCGAGGTCGAGGAAGCGGTGCGCGTCCGGGCCGCTCGTGCGCAGCGAGTGCCCGATCCACTGGAAGACCGCCGTGGTCGCGAGGACCGGGTCGGGCGACTCGGTCAGGGCGGCGAAAAGCGGCAGAGCCCTGTCGAATCTTCCGGTACGCGCCAGCACCCGCCCCACGTCCAGCACGTACCAGTCGTGCGTGACGTCGCCGGTGGGCCGGACGTCGCCCGCCAGCCGGAGCGCCACATCGCAGAACGACAGCTGGGCGAGGTGGAAGACGACCAGGCCACGGGCGTGGTCGTCGAGGCCGGGGAAGGCGTCGATCGCGTCCACGAGCGTCTGCCAGCCCGGGGGCCGCAGGTGCGGGGCCAGGGCGGCGGGCTCGCGGCACCCGTACGCGTCGAGCCCCGCGTGCCGGGCCACCTGACCGCGCTGACCGGGCACCCCGATCAGCGAGAACGGTGACCGGGGCGCCCGCTCCGGGGCACGCAGCCAGGCGTTGACGACCGGCACGGCGCGCAGCCGCACGGCGGTGAACGGGCTGTCCCGCAGGTCCAGCAGGGGCCGCCAGAAGACGGCGAGCCGGTTGGCGGCGATGTCCGGGGCGCCCTCGCGGCGGGGGAAGCCGCCCCGGACATCCGTACGCGTGTAGACCGCACTGGTCATGACGCCGGCAGCGCGGTCGTGGTGGCGTAGCCGCCGTCGTGATAGACCAGCGGGCCGCGCGGGCGGTGGCCGGCCGCGCTCACCACCTCGCCCAGCACCTGCAGATGGTCGCCGACGGGGTGGACCGAGACGGTCCGCGCAACGAGCCGGTCGACGCCGTCGAGCAGGGGCACCCCGCCGGGCCCCGCGGTGGTCGCGAGGCCGGCGAAGCGGTCGATTCCCCGGGCGGCGAAGCGCCGGGCCAGCCCCGCCTCCCCGGCCGCCAGCAGGTGGACCCCGAAGACGTCCGCCCGCACCACCGCCGCGGCGGCCGACGACTCCTCGGCCACGAAGAACGTGACCAAGGCGGGCCGCAGGGACACGGAGGTGAACGACGTCGCGGTGAAGCCGGCCGGGCCGGGCACGGTGACGACGGTGACCCCGGCGGCGTGCCTGCGCAGGGCGCGCCGCACGAAGTCGGCGGCCGGGACGGCGGTGGCGGTCATGAGCGCGGCTTGCGGTAGGTGGCGATGACCACGCCCGACGCCCAGTCCAGCAGGGTCGGCACGAGGTCCGGCTCGACGAGGATCTCCTTGCGGAACAGCTCCACGCGCGGCGGGTGCTCGGGCGCCCAGCTGTCCTGGGGCAGCAGGTCGTCGGCGACGACGATGGCGCCGTCGGCCAGGACGCGGAACAGCGAGTCGCGGCGGTGGAACTTGGTGATCGTGGTGTCGACGAAGGCGAAGTCGAAGGGCTCGCCGTCGTAGGCCTCCAGCCACTCGGTCGCGTCCGAGGTCACCACCTCGACCCGGTCGTCGCCGGCGAGCATCTGGCGGCAGACGTCGGCGTAGCGGCCGTGCACCTCCAGCGAGGTCAGGCGGGCGTCGGCGTCCATGCCGTCGAGCATCCAGCCGGCCCCGACGCCGATCCCGGCGCCCACCTCCAGGATCCGGCCGCCGGGCTTGCTGGCGACCAGGGTCCGCAGCAGCGCACCCACGCGCGGCTCGGAGGACATCATGAACCTGCCGGCCACGGCGCGTGCCTCGGCCTTGCGGCTGACCTCGGGGATGTCGATCGGGAAGTCGCTCATCGGACAGTCTCCTTCGCTTGCAGTGGGGTGGGTTCGGACGGGACGGGCAGGAGGCGCCGGGCCACGATCTCGGTGAACACGGCCCGGGCGAGCCAGTAGGCGAGGACGCCGAGGAACGCGCCGCGCAGTCCCCAGCCCGTCGCCGTGGCCCCGAGCCAGCCGACCGGCAGCTGGACGAGGAGGGCGGCGGCGAGGTTGGCGTACATGTCCTTGCGGGTGTGGCCGAGGGCGCGGATCAAACTCAGGTTGCCGAGCGTCAGGGCCATCAGCGGCACGCAGAGGGCGACCAGGGGCAGCACGGTCACCGTCTGCTCGCGGACGTCGGCGAACGAGGTGAAGATGCCGGCCACCGGATGCGCGAACACGACCAGGAGCAGGGCGATCAGCACGGCGGGGACGAGCAGGACGCCGCGCCCGGCCGACCACAGGCCGCGTACGGCCGCGGGGTCCTCCGCCCCCGCCGAGCGGCCGATGAGGATCCGGGCCGCCGCACCGAACGACATGCCGATGCCGAACAGGAACAGCGTGATCTCGAAGGCCACGCGGCCCCCGGCCAGGGCGGTCGTGCCGACCGAGCCGAGGATGGCGAAGAAGACGGCCATGCCCGCGTAGTCGAGCCCGTTCGACACGACGGCGGGCCAGGCGAGCCGGGGCACCGACGTCTCGAAGTCCGGCGGCGGCAGGGCGGGACCGGACGCGCCCAGGCGACGCCACAGCCCGAAGCGACGGGCGCTGACGGCCAGGCAGGCGAGGCCGATCAGCCAGGCGAGGGTGGTGGCGAGCCCGTTGCCGGCCGCCCCGAGCCGCGGGAACGGGCCCGGGCCGTAGATGAGCGCGGCGTCCAGCCCGAGGTTGGCGGCGTTGACCACGATGCTCGCGAGGGCGGCGTAGCGGGTCTCCCCGTACGCGTTCAGGCTCGCCGTCAGCAGCGTGAACGGGACGATCAGCAGCAGTGTCGGGGCGCGCGTGGCCAGGTAGTCGGCACCGATCTGCCGCACCTGCTCGTCGCCGCCGGAGACCAGGCCGCTGAGCCAGCCCCCGGCCGCGTACGTGACGACGGTGAGCAGGATCGCCGCGCCGCCGCACCAGCGCAGCGCCGAGGCGAGCGAGCGCCGGATGCCCGCCGGGTCCTTGCGGCCGGCGAACCGGGGAGCGAGGATCTGATAGCTGACCATCGCGGCCAGCACCACGTTGGCGAAGATGTCGAAGACGGCCGAGGTGCCGGCGACCGCCGCCAGGTCCGCCGGGCCGAAGCGGCCCATCATCGCGGTGTCGATGACGCCGGACAGCGACGCCGACAACGCGCCGAGCAGCATCGGGAAGCCGAGCGCCGCGATCGTGCGCGAGGAGGACATGATGGCTCCTAGAGCTGTCGGGCGAGGAACTCGCGCGGTTCGACGGCGGTGGTGTCCAGCTCCAGGCAGCGGCCCATCGCGTTGACGGCGCTGCCGAGATCGCCGATCAGCTCGTAGCACTGGCCGGCCCGGAACCACCCGATCGCCCCGGCGCCGGTGCAGAGCTCGCCGGCCCGGGCGTACCACCGGGCGGCGTCGGCGAACAGGCCCGCGGTCGCGTAGCCGTCGCCGATCACGAGCAGGGCCTCGAGGCAGTACGGGTCGAAGGAGTGCAGCCCGTCGCAGAACTCGCGCAGCTGCGCCTCGGACTCGTCGCCCCGGGCCCGCGCCGCCGCCTTGATCTGCGACTCGAGGATGATGCGACGGTTCTCGTCGGCGACCATGCGGTCGGTGCCGGTGGGGTCGGCCGCGTACAGGATGTCGCTCTCCGCCAGGGCGGACTCCACCTCCGCGCGCATCTCGGCCGGGCGCCGCTGGGCGAGCCGGAGCAGGGCGACCGCGCGGTGGTAGCGGCTGCGGATCAGGTGACCGTGCCAGTCGTCGGGCACGCCGCCCGCCAGCACCGCGTCGCCGAGCCGCTCGAAGCCCTCCGCCCGCTCGACGCCCGCGTTGCTGCGGATCGAGTGACCGATGCCCTGCGAGCAGGCCGCCAGCGCGAGCCGCGGATCCGCCGCCCGGGTGGCCACCTCGGCGAACACGTCCAGGGCCACCGGCGCCCGGCCGGGCACGCGGGCGGTGACCCGGGCGACCTCGTACGCCAGCTTGTCCCGCCGCTCGCTGCCGTCCGGATGCACGACCCCGGCGAGATCGGCGGCGAACTCGCAGTACGAGATCTGCGCCAGCTGGAAGACGACCAGCGCCCGGGTCCCGTCGTCGAGCCGGTCGAAGCGCCCGACGGCGTCGACGAGCCGCTGCCACTGCGGGGTGCGCAGGTGCGCGGGCAGACCCTCGGGCGTCAGGCAGTCGTACTCCTCCAGGCCGGCGTGCCGGAGCACCTGGTGCCGCAGCCCCGGGATGCCGATGATCGCGAACCACGAGACGTGTCCCGCGTCCGGCTCGGCGATCCAGTCGGAGACGTGCTGGACGAGGCGCAGGCGCAGGGGGGCGTACGGGCTGTCGGCCATGTCGATGATCGGGCGCCAGAAGACGCCCAGCCGGTTGTGCGGCAGCCCCGGCATCCCGGTGACCCGGGGGAAGTGGCCGTGCGGGTGGCTACGCGTGAACCGGCGTTGCAGCTGGAGCCGGGGCTGGACGGTCGTCGTGGACAAGGTGAGCCTCCAGGAAGTGCTCGATCTCGGAGAAGAGGACGCGGCGGGCGGCGGCACTCGCCACGTGGTGGCCCTCGCCGTCGAAGCGCAGGTAGGTGACGCCGGGGCCGGCTGCCCGGGCCACGCGCACGAACTCGTCGACGGCGGCGACCGGCACGCGGGGGTCCCGGACGCCGTGCGCCACGAGCATCGGCGCGGAGTCCGTTCGTACGGTGTGCACCGGCGACCGTTCCCGCAGCCAGTCGCCGTCCGGCGCGCGGCCGCCCAGGATCTGCCGGCGCAGCGCCGGGGCAAGGGGCCGCCAGTAGCCGGGCGTGTCGGTGACCAGTGCCGCCAGGTCGGTGGGCGGGCTGATCGCCACGGCGCACCGGACCAGGTCGGGGCGGGTGCAGGCGGCGAGCAGGGCGCTGAATCCGCCGTACGAGCTGCCGAGGAACGCCACCCGGGCCGGGTCGACCAGACCCCGCTCGACGCCGGCGGCCACGGCGTCGTACAGGTCCTGCTGCATCAGGCCGCCCCACTCGCCGTTGCCGGCCAGCCGGAACGCGGAGCCGAAGCCCCGGGAGCCGCGATAGTTGACGTGCAGGGACTGGTAGCCGAGCGCGGCGAGGAACTGCGCCTCGGCGTGGAACCGGTAGTAGTCGCGTCCCGCCGGGCCGCCGTGCACGACGACCACCGTGGGCAGCGGGCCCGCGCGGTCGAGGGGCCGGAGGGCGTACCCGCTGATCGGGGTGCCGTCGCGGGCCGGGAAATGCAGGTCGGTCAGCCGGGGCAGCCGGCGGCCCAGCAGGCCCGGCCGGTTGACCAGCACCGGGCGGCCCGCGCCGGTCTCCGGATCGATGAGCTCGTAGTGGATCGGCCCGTCCGAGGTGACCCGGACGATCAGCCAGGTCCGGTCGTCGGCGGCCCGGTCGACCAGCAGCACCGCCTCGGCATCGGCGTTGAGCCGCCGGACCGCCTCGTCCCGGGCCGGGGTGAGGCTGTGCAGCTCGGGACGCTGCGCCACGGTCTGGCAGAGGTCCGGCAGCCCGGTGCGCGGGTCGAACCAGACGCCGGGACCGCCGATCGGGTAGCCCTCGACGTCGAGCTTCGGATGCGCGTAGAGCGTCTCCGTGGCGGCGCCCAGGGCGAGCAACCGGCGGGTGGGCGCGTCGTGACCGGAGAGCACGTAGAGCGTCGTGCCGTCGCCCGAGAAGCCCACCACGGCGAACATGGCGGCCTCGTCGACGCCGATCGCGAGCCGGACCTCGCCGTCGAGGACCAGCTGGAGACCGCCGTCGCGGAGCAGCCGGATGCCGCCGCGGACGCGCAGGTCCCGATCGACCAGCCAGCGGTGGAACGTACGGTCGGCGGCCACCTCCTCCGGCGGCGCGGCGCCCGGCCGGCAGCGGAAGAGGGCGCCCCGGCCGGCGTAGAGGATGTCCTCTCCCGCGGCCCAGAAGTCGGTCACCGGGCCGGACGACACCACCTCGGGCGGGCCGCCGGCCAGGCGCAGCAGGACGAGCTCCCATCGCTCGGTGCCGCGCGGCGCCCGGCGATACAGCAGTCCCGTCCCGTCGGGCGTCCACATCAGACCGCCGACCGAGTGGTCGTGCTCGGTGGCCAGCACCTTGTCGCCGGCGACGATCTCCGGGCCGGACGCGGTGGTGCGGACCAGCGCCACGGATCCGCCGCCGGGCGCGAGCCGCACGTGGGTGTGCAGCTCCCCGGCCAGCAGCTCGTCGCGCAGGCTCATCGCGGCACCGCGTCGACGTCGTGGCCGTTGAAGGCGATGCCCGCCCGGGCCCGGCTGAGCCCCTGGGTCAGCGTGTAGACGGCGGTGTACCGGCGGTCGTCGAAGCCGTGCAGCTCCAGGTAGGGCCGGTCCTTCTGGGCGGGGGTGACCAGCGTGCTGATGCCGTACGCGGAGGCGAGCAGCAACAGCTCCTGGCCGATGATCCCGGCCTCGAACCAGAGCCGCCGCAGCGCGTGCTCGTGCCGGTAACGCCACTGGTAGCGGGGCAGATCGGCGACCAGCCCGAGGGTCCACGCCGCGGTGGCCGGCGAGTGCATGCCCTGCAACACGTCGATCATGGCGTCGCGGTGCCCGCCGGGACGGACCGGGCGCAGTTCGTGGCGGCGCAGGTCGTAGCGGTACGTGCCCGGCTCGACGCCCTCGACGCCGAAGACGCAGAGCGCGATGTCCCACGCCGAGCCGAAGCTGTCGAGCAGGGTCACCGGGTCGCCGGTGCCCGTGCGCTCGCGCCGCTCGCGGATGTCGGCCAGCCCGTACCAGAGCAGCCCGGACAGGCTCGCCAGCGGGACGTCCCGCGGCACGTACGCCCGGCCGCTGCGCCGCCGCGCCATGAGCTGGGACACGGCGTGCTCCCCGGGCTCGGCCGGCGTACCGAGGGACACGGGGGGCGTGTCGGGCAGCTGTTCCTCGGGCGGGTCGCCGTGGGTCTCGAGGTAGTCGCGGAGGGTCTGCTCGCGGATGGTGTCGCCCGGGTCGGTCGTGTCGGCGTACGCCCACCGCCGCGAGGCCACATAGGACTCGTCGGACGGATGCCAGCCCCGGCGGTACCAGTGCTGCCAGCCCTCGACGAGGTGGTCGCGGTCGCCGAGGCCGGTGAGGCGGTCGGGTGTGCGCCCGCCGAGGATCGCCGTGGCGAGCGCCTCGGGACGCCACTGGAAGCGGCGGCCGCTGATGACGTCCGCCACCTCGACGGTTCCGGCTGCGGGGTCGACCGGGGGGCGTACGGCGACGCCGACCGGCCAGCGAGGGGTGGGCTCAGACATCGGAGGTCTCCCGTCGGGCGGGGATGCGCAGTTCCTCGTCCTGGCCGTCGGCCACCGCGACGGTGAGCATGTAGCCCTCGGCCATGCCGTCGAGACCCAGCACGGCCTCGATCTCGGTGGCCGCGTCGCAGTAGAAGATCGCCGACGTCAGGCCGGCGGCCCGGCTCGCGACCCGGAACGCGTTGGCGACGTGGCCGGCATCCATGTGGACAGTGCGATAGGTACGGGGCTCGCGATAGCGATACATGTTGCGCTCGAACGTGCAGGTGAGGACGAGCAGCGCCCGGGCGTGGGCGGGGAAGCGCTGGACAGTGTTGGGGAACAGCCGCCGCAGCGAGTCGTCGTCGACTGGCAGCTCGCCGACGCGCCGCAGGCTGAACGGCTGCATCGTGACGTGGTACCAGCCCGGGTCGATGCCCGGGACGTCACGGACCACGACGTAGCCCTCGGTGGGGTTCCGGGCGCCGCCGGACGGGCTGCTGCGCCGCAGCAGCGGGGCCGAGTCGGTCTTGGGCACGATCCAGCCGGTGATCCCGAAGGCGGCGGCCACGACGGTGCGCAACTTCTCCAGGTCCAGCGGTACGGGCTTCACCTCGCCGGCCCACACGTCGCGCGCGCTCGTCGTGATCAGGTCCTCGTCGAGCTCGGGCAGGGCGATGCCGCTCCGGTCGGCGTAGTCGAGCTTGAAGCGGTCGGTGTCCGGTTCGTCGGACTGGTAGCCGCGCATCCGGTCGCGGTCCTCGAGGATCGCGATCGCGGCCGTGTAGTCGACGCAGGGGTAGTCGAAGGTGAGGGTGTGGTACTCGGCGGCCTCGTGCCAGCCGTGCTCGCTCCAGCGGCGGCGCACGTCGACGAGCCAGTCGAGCTCGGCGTCCGTGCCCAGGGCCGCGTCGTCGACCAGCAGGTCCCGCTCGCGCAGGCCGTCGATCAGGCCGGCCCAGGCGATCGGCGCGCGCCCGGCCTCGGCCGTGGCGGCGGCCAGGCCGCGGGCGAGCTCCTCGGGCGTCTGCGGGCGGGCGGCCGCGACCAGCGCCGCGGCGACCTGGGGGGAGACGGTGAAGCGGGTGCGGGTGAGGATGTTCTCGGCCGACCACCGGTCGCCGATGACCTCGGACGGCGGATGGATCCGGACCGCCGGGTTGAGTCGGATCTCCATGTTCTCGGCCCTCCTCGGGCGACGGGGCGTCGGTGGGGCCACGCGGCCCCTTCAGGCGGGAGTCGCCCTGAAGGGGCCGCGTGATCAGCCGGCTTTCAGCGGTGTCGCCGCTGGGCTCAGTAGACCGAGCCCTGGAGCAGCATGACCTCGTACGCCGCCGACTCCTCGACGATCTCGGCGGTCTCGGTCTCGACCGGGGCGGCCTTGGCGGTGGCGTCGTCCTCGATCACGGAGATGTTGTTCGTGTCCATTTCAGGACCCCTTTCGGTCTGTTTCTCGAACCGGCCTGTCCGGCTCTGAGGAATACATTGCCGGAGGGCCACCGGCGCCGGCAACGATGAGGGGCCAAGGTGAAGTCAGGCGGGGGAAACAGGGCAGTGCGAGCCCGCCACAGAGCGTTCTGAGCTGGGAAAACAAGAACGCCCGGCCGGTGACCGGCCGGGCGTTGCGGTGCGCTGGGGCTAGAGCAGACCCGCGCGCATCGCGTAGGAGACGGCATGCGCTCGATTGCGCAGGGAAAGCCGTTTCATGAGGGCGTTCAGGATGTTTTTGATGGTCCGCTCGGAATAGCGCAGGCGATCCGCTATCTCGGCGGTCCCGGCGCCGTCGGCCAGCATTTTCAGAATTTCGATGTCGCGCTCGGAGAGCCCGTGCCCGTCCGAGGCGTGGCTGCGGCGCAGCTGGTCCGCCATCGCGCGCATGGCGTTCTGCGGCAGCACCGCCTCGTCGGGGTCGGTGATCGCCGCGACGATGCGCGCCCAGTCGCAGTCGGGGCGCAGCAGCAGTGTGGTCATGCCGTACTCGACGGCACGCAGCAGGTGGACCTCGCTGATGTCCTGCACCACGACGATCATCCGCATCGCGCGGTTACGGCTGGTGGCAGCGATGTTCCGCAGCAGGGCCATCGTGCTCTCGGTGACCTGGGCGGCCAGGACGAGCACGACGTCCGCGGCCGGCAGGGCGTCCAGGGTGCACACCCGCACGTCGCTCACCGAGCGCAGGTACGCGTCCGCTCCCTGCTTGACGAGGGGGTCGTCGGCGAAGACGACCACTGAGGGCTGGGCCATGGATCCTCCACGTGGCAGCAATCCGGTTCCTCCGAGCCAAACCCGGCACCCCCGCGGCTGACCAGCGAGAACGTCCCTCACGTTGCTGCCGGTGCCGGTACTCCACCCCGGCGCAGATGACGATACATCCGGTCATCCCGGGCGATGCCGCTTTTGTTCGCGGGTGGCGTTGATGCAGCGCACTTTGGTGAAGCCTCGGCCGGGTAGCGGCCGCCCGCCGCCGTCCGCCAGTCTCGATGTCAGCACCCGCCGCAAAGAGCTGGAGAGGAACGAAGAATGAAGCTGATCGCTTGTGCGGCCGCCCTCGTGGCGCTGGTGGGACTCGGGATCGCCACTCACGCCACGTCCGAACCGGCCGGCACCGGCAGCGGCGTCACCACGACCGTCCTCGCCGACGGGCCCGTGCCCGAGGGCGGAGACAGCGGCTGGGGCGGCTGATGCCCGCCGGCGCCCTGACCCCGCGGGAGCGCGAGGTGCTGCGCGAGCTCGCCACCGGCGACACCTACGACGCGATCGCCCACCGGATGAACCTGAGCCGGCACACCGTCGACACCTATCTGCGGCGCATCCGGCGCAAGACCGGCACGCACGCCCGGGTGGGGCTGCTGCGGCTGGCCTTCAAGCTCGCCGACGAGCAGAGTTGACCGGAACCTCCTCGAAGCACCGGCCCCGGCCGGGCAGCCGTCACCGGCTCGCCTGCCGGGGCCGGTCCGCGTCCCCGAGCACCATCAGCAGGGCGCGGAAGCCGGCGCGCGGCTCCAGCCACTCGCATCGCGCTCGGGCCGGGACGAAGACCACCTCTCCCGTACGCAGCCGCAGGTCGAGCACCGGCGCGATGCAGACGCGGCAGCTCCCGCGCAGGACCAGCACCAGCCGATCCGCGTCCGCGGCCCCCGGCGGCGGGAGCGGCACGATCGTGGCGGACACCACGGGGTCCGGCAGCCCGCCGAAGGAGTCGCCGGCCAGCACCTGCTCGGCGACCGCCTCACCGTCCTCGGGCCACACCACGGCCGGGGCCCGGCGCGCGTGCACCGACAGGCTGGCCACCACGTCACGCCAGAAGAGGGCCCCGGTCGTCCTGGTCATGAATCCAGCGTGGCCACCGCTGCCCGGGCCCACCAGTCACGAACATCCGGGACAGCGTCAGCCCTCGAGCCGCGTGTCGTTCAGCAGCCCCGAGGCGGCGGCCCGGACGCCGGCCTGGAAGCGGCTCTGGGCGTTCAGGCCCTCCATGATGTCGGCGATGTGCTTGCGCGCGGTCCGCAGCGACATGCCCAGCCGCCGCGCGATCGTCTCGTCCTTCACCCCGGAGGCGAGCAGGCGCAGGATCGTCCGGTCCAGATCGCGCGCGACCGCCTCGAGCCCGTCGGTGGCCGCCTCGGAGAAGGGCTGGGCCTGATCCCAGGCGTCCTCGAAGATGTGGAACAAGTAGTCCACGATGGACGGCTCGCGGACCACCACGGCGCCCCACGAGCCGTGCGAGTCCGGCAGGAAGGCCACCTCGCGGTCGAACATGATGAGCCGGCCGAAGAGCTGGTGGGCGGTGCGATACTCGGCGCCGAGGGTGGACACCGTGGCCACGTACGCCTGGCTGGGGCCGTTGAAGCGGGCGGTGTGCTGATAGAGGGTGCGCATGCGGATGCCCCGCTCGAGCAGGCTGGTGTCGCGGTGCAGCGCCTCCTCCAGCGCCTCGGGGGCCCGGTTGCCGCCCGGCTGGCTGGTCAGCATCTCGAAGCGGCACGCCTCGGAGGCCCGGGTCAGGGCGACCCGCACCTGATCGAGCCGGGGGATCAGCTCGACGGCCCCGGCGGCGCGCCGGACGCTGTCGAGATAGTCGGCCTTGAGATCGCCGAACTGCTTGCGGATCCGGCCGAGCCGGGCCTGCCCGGTGCGCAGGGCCTGCTCGAGGTCGGAGGTCGTCGCCGCGAGCACCACGTCGGGGTCGACCGCGATGTAGCGGCCGGGCAACGTGCCGTCCCGGTGCAGCAGACCCGCCGTGACATGCCACGCCAGCGCCGCACGCAGGGCCGGGACCGTGGTCTCCAGCTCCGTGGCGGCACGCTCCTCGTCGAAGGTCCAGTCGTTCGCCGCCATCCAGCGGTAGAGCGCTGTCTCCAGAGCGTCGGGGTGGGACTCGCCGCCATCGATGTCCGCCACGCAACGCACTGTAACGCGACTTAACTACCACCAGGTTACGAAGGGCAGCACAGCCAGCCCGTTCGTCCTCGCGGGGGCTGCTCGCCGAAGCCGGGCCCCGGGGTGGCGGCCACTGCGTAGTGTGACGCGGGTCATCGGCCACTGGGCGGGGAGGTGCGGCTTGAGTGCCGTCCTGGAGATATCGGGTCTGCGGAAGACCTACAAGAGCAGGAAGGGGGTGCGCCGGGCCCTCGACGGCTTCGACATGGTCGTCGAGTCGGGGCAGGTGCACGGCTTCCTGGGTCCGAACGGCTCGGGCAAGACCACCACGCTGCGTACGCTGCTGGGCCTCATCCGCCCGGACGGCGGCCGGATGGTGCTGCTCGGCCGCGAGGTGCCGGCGGCGCTGCCGGAGGTGGCCGGGTCGGTCGGCGCGATCGTCGAGAGCCCGCAGTTCTTCGGGAACTTCTCCGCGCAGGACACCCTCTCCCTGCTGGCCGACGCGGGCGGCGTCGACAAGCGCCGGGTGACCGAGGTGCTCGAGCTCGTCGGGCTGCGCGACCGCGCCAAGGACCGGGTGAAGAGCTACTCGCTCGGCATGAAGCAGCGGCTGGCCGTGGCGTCGGCGCTGCTCAAGAATCCGCGGCTGCTGATCCTCGACGAGCCGGCGAACGGCCTCGACCCCGGCGGCATCCGGGAGATGCGCTCGCTGATGCGCAACCTCGCCGAGTCGGGCATGACCGTGCTGCTGTCCAGCCACATCCTGGGCGAGATCCAGCTGATCTGCGACTCGGTGACGATCATCGCGGCCGGGCGGCGGGTGACGGCGGGCTCGGTGGCGTCGGTGCTGGCGTCGCACGCGTCGGCCTCGGTGCGCGTACGCCTGGACACCGTCACCGATCTCCCCGCGGTGGCCGGCCTCCTGCGTGAGCTCGGGGCGCAGGTGTCGCTCGAGAACGACCACCTCCTGGTCTCCGGCGCGCAGCCGAGCGCGATCAATCGCGAGCTCGCCACGCGGGGCGTCTTCGTCAGCGAGCTCGCCCCGGTGACCGCCGACCTGGAGAGCGTGTTCCTGGAGCTGACCGGCACGGCGCCGGTCGAGGGCGAGCACCGGCAGGTGGATCAGACGGTCGCCACGGCGTCCGGTGGCGCGAACGGGTGGGGCCGATGAGTCTGTTCAGGGCGGAGACGCGGCGGCTGACCAAGCGCCGCTTCACGAAGTTCTTCCTGCTCGGCGTGCTGCTGATCCTGGCCGCCGTCGCGGTCGGCATGGCCGTGACCAACCAGAAGCTCGGCCCCGAGACCACGGCGGCCGCGCAGGCGGAGGCCCAGCGGCAGTTCGAGCTCGCGACCCAGCAGGCCAGTGCCGACAAGCAGGCGTGCGAGAACGCCCAAGGGACGCCCGACGCGTCCAACTGGCCGACGAACTGCGCGGACATGTACACGCCGCAGCAGGCCGACTTCGACCCGCAGTGGTACGAGCCGGCGACCTTCGAGTTCGAGGAGCTCTTCCCGGCCATGGTCGTCGTGCTCGCCAGCCTGCTGGCGGCCGCGGCGTTCGTGATCGGGGCGTCCTACGTGGGCGCCGAGTGGAACAGCGGCGGCATGATGAACCTCCTGCTGTGGCGGCCGAAGCGCGTCCAGGTGCTCGGCACCAAGCTGCTCGCCCTGCTCAGCTGTCTCGCCGTGCTGACCGTGGTGCTCTCGGCGCTGTGGACCGGCGCCTTCGCGCTCATCGGCGAGTTCCGGGGCTCGATGGCGGGCATGACCGCGGGCGCCTGGCAGTCCGTGGCGCTCACCGAGCTGCGGGGGCTGGCCCTGGTGCTGGTCGCCGGGGCGATCGGCTTCGGGCTGGCCTCGATCGGCCGGCACACCGCCGTGGCCATGGGCGCCGCGATCGGCGTGATCGCCGTGCTCCAGGTGGGACTCGCGACCGTGCTCGCCCTCGCGGGCACCAAGTTCGTCGAGGCCTACCTCGCCCCGGCCTGGCTCTCCGCCTGGATGCTCAAGGAGGTCAAGCTCGAGGACTGGAACGCGTGCAACTTCTCGCCGACCGGGTGCGAACCGGACACCCTCACGCTGACCTGGCCGATGGCGGGCGGGCTGCTGGGCGGGATCCTAGTCCTCATCGTCGGCCTCGCGCTGTGGTCCATCCGTAGCCGAGACATCACATGATGTAGTTTCTGCCGGACAACGCGCGGAGGGGATCGTCGGCTGCCACTATTACGACGGTCCCCCTCCCGGGGGCTTGCCGACCGTCGCGAGGAACCGCCATGCAGCCTGACGAGCCCCAGGTGCCCACTCAACGCGTCCCGCTGACGGATCGCGAGACGCAGATCCTGGCCTTCGAGCAGAAGTGGTGGAAGCACGCCGGGTCGAAGGAGCAGGCCATCCGCGACGCGTTCGGCCTCTCCTCGACCCGCTACTACCAGCTGCTCAACGGCCTGCTCGACAACCCGGCCGCCCTGGAGCACGACCCCGTGCTCGTGGGCCGGCTCCGGCGGCTGCGGTCCACCCGGGCCCGCACCCGCCGCCGCTAGCCCGCGCTGTGCGTCGAGGCATAGGCCTCGAGCCAAGCCACCTGTACGGGATCCAGTGACGGCCGCACCCGCTTGCGCGCGGTCGCCACGTGCTGGGCGGTGACCGTCGTGGCGTCCAGGGACTCGCGCATCGCCGCCAGCGCCGCCTCGCGGATCAGCGCCGAGCAGTCCGCCGCGGAAAAGCCCTCCAGCTCGATGCCCAGCTCGGCCAGGTCCACCTCGGCGGCCAGCGGCACCGACTTCGCCGAGGCGCGCAGGATCGCGGCCCGGGCGTCGGCGTCCGGCGGCGGCACGAAGACCAGCCGCTCCAGCCGCCCGGGGCGCAGCAGCGCCGGGTCGATCAGGTCCGGCCGGTTCGTCGCCCCGATCACCACGACGTTGCGCAGGGCCTCGACCCCGTCCAACTCGGTCAGCAGCGCGGCCACCACGCGGTCGGTGGTGCCGCCGTCGGTCGACTGGCCGCGGGTGGGAGCCAGCGCGTCCACCTCGTCCAGGAAGACCAGGGTCGGGGCGGCCTCACGGGCGCGGCGGAACAGCTCGCGGACGGCCCGCTCACTGTCGCCGACCCACTTGCTGAGCAGCTCGGCGCCCTTGACCGACAGGACGTTCGCCTTGCCCGTACCGGCGATGGCCTTGACCAGGTAGGTCTTGCCGCAGCCGGGCGGGCCGTAGAGCAGCACGCCGCGCGGAGGTTGCACGCCGAGCCGGGCGAACGTGTCCGGATAGGTCAGCGGCCACAGCACCGACTCGGTGAGCACCTCCTTGACCTCGGCCATGTCGCCCACGTCGTCGAGGGTGACCTGCGCGACCTCCAGCGTGGACTCGGCCATCGACGTCGGGCGCACCACGTCGAGCGCGGCCTCGAAGTCGGCCATCGCCACGGTCGGCGCCTCCGCCTCCTTCTGCCGCAGCGCCGCGTGCACCCCGGCCTCGCGGGCCAGCGCGCCCAGGTCGGCGGCGACGAATCCCGGCGTACGCCCGGCAACGTCGTCGAGCCGCACGTCCTCGGCCAGCGGCATCCCGCGCGTCAGCACCCGCAGCTGCTCCCGGCGCATCGCCGCGTCGGGCAACGGCACCGCCAGCTGGACGGCCAGCAGGTCCGGCGCACGCAGCGCGGGGTCCACCGACTCGGGGCGGCTGGTGGTGCACACGACTGCCGCGCCCGACTCCACGAGGCCGGCCAGCACCTGCCGGAAGACCGTGGCCAGCGGGCCGGGCTCGTCGCGCGGGGCGAGCGCCTCGACGTCGCTGATCAGCAGCACGGCGGGCCCGCCGGCTTGTAGCTCCCGGGCGGCGTCACGCAGCCGGGTCGCCGCCGCGTCGTTGGTCAGCGCCGCCAGCTCGGGGCCCCAGACGGCGCGCACCTTGGCGCCCACGCCGGCGGCGACGGCCCGGACCAGCGCCGACTTCCCCGACCCCGCGGGGCCGGTGACCAGCACGCCCAGCGCCACGGTGGTGCCGAGCTTGCTGAGCACCTCCCGATGGTTGAAGCCCAGGTCGAGCAGCTCGGTCAGCTCGTCCGCCTGGGTGCGCAACCCCGGCAGGTCGTCGAGGCTCAGCGGGGGCGTGTCCGGGTCGGTGGCGGCGGGTCGCGCCGGGGCCACGGCCGCGGGCTCCGGGCGTACGGTCGTGTCCCGCCCCTGCCAGCCGACCACCGTGTCCATCGTGACCAGCGCGGACCCGGCGTCCTCGACCGCGACCACCTGCAGCAGCTCGCTGGTCCACCGGAAGCCGACCCGGTTGGCCAGGCTGCGGCGCGCGCCCTCGACCAGCGCCCGATGGCTGGCCTGCGGCGGCACGTCCTGCGGCAGCAGCGACACGTCGTCGCCCGGGGTGACCACCTTGCCGAGCAGGGCCAGCCGCAGCATCTCGTGGGTGACCACGGCCGTGATCTCCGGCGGCCCGGCCAGCGTCACCCGCCGGGCGGCCACCACCGGGATCGGCGTGACCGTGACCTCGTCGCCGTCGCGCAGCCGCAGGTTGCCCAGGACCAGGTCGTCGGCGTAGAGGGCGGCCCGGCTCGCGCCCGCCTCGGCCTTGGCCGCGACACCGGCCGTCGTGCGCCGGCCGGTCAGGCGCAGCGGGTCGCCCGGATTGACCGCCAGCGCGGCCATCACCTCGGGATGCAGCCGGACGATGCCGCGGCGGGGCAGCTGCCCGGGTCGCTCATGCACGGTCAGCGTCAGATCGTCGGGCACGCGCCGGCCTTCCGTTCGATGTTTCTTACAGGGGACACGCTAGCGCCGCGCGCCACTTCACAGCGATCACTCAGTGGCACCGCTATAGCGTGATCACATGTCTCTGCCCCGCCTGACGCGGCGCCGCATCCTGGCGGGTGCTGCGGTCCTCGTGCTCGTCGCCGCCCTGGTGACCTGGGCCGCGCTGCCCGACCGGCACTCGTGGACCGCGTCGGACGCCCAGGTCACCGTGCAGTCCGGCCCCTCCGGCACCGAGCCGGTCACCCTGGACACCCGCTTCTACCTGCCCAAGGACCGCGACGGGAAGGTCCCGGCCGTCCTGCTCGCCCACGGCTTCGGGGGTACGAAGAACTCGGTCGCCGACACCGCCGAAAAGCTCGCCGACCGAGGCTATGCCGTGCTCACGTGGACCGCGCGCGGTTTCGGGCGCAGCGGCGGCGAGATCCACCTGGACAGCCCGGACTACGAGGTGAAGGACGCGCAACGGCTGCTCGACTGGCTCGCCACGCGGCCCGAGGTCCGCACCGACCGGGCCGGCGACCCGCGGGTGGGCGTGGTGGGCGGCTCCTACGGCGGGGCGCTGGCGCTGCTGCTGGCCGGGCAGGACAGCCGGGTCGACGCGATCGCACCGTCGATCACGTGGAACAGCCTGGAGACCTCCTTCTTTCCCGGCGGCGTCTTCAAGAAGGCCTGGGCGGGCCTTTTCTTCGGCTCGTCCGCGGGGGACAACCCGGCATGCGGGCGCTTCGCGGCGGACGTCTGTGCCGCCTATCTGCAGATGGCCACGACCGGGACGCCGGACAAGGCGATCTCCGAGCTGCTGGCCAGGTCGAGCCCGGCCGGCGTGCTGGACCGGATCAAGGCGCCGACGCTGCTGATCCAGGGCGCCGTCGACACGCTGTTCCCGCTGTCCGAGGCGGATGCCAACGCGCGCGGGATCGCCGCCACGGGCACGCCGGTGCGGGTCGCGTGGTTCACCGGCGGGCACGACGGCGGTCTCGGGCCGCAGACGGATCAGGACCGCACCGAGGCCCTCACCGTCCAGTGGCTCGACCATTACGTGAAGGGCTCGGGCGCGGCGCCGGCGACGAGCTTCACCTACTCCCGCGTGGCCGGGTTCAGCGCGCTCGACCGGGGGCTCGTGACGAACGGATACTCGGACGAGGCGTACCCGGGGCTCGGGGGCGGCGGGCGGACGCAGGTCGCGGTCGCCGGGGCCGAGCAGCGGATCGCGAGCCCGCCCAACGGCAACCCCGGCGCGATCTCCTCGCTGCCGGGGGTCGGCGGCCAGCTCAGCTCGCTGCTCGGCGGCGTCGCGGGCGACCTGCCGGGCCAGCACGCCACCTTCGAGTCCGCGCCGGTGACCGAGGCGATCGAGGCGGCCGGGGCGCCGACGGTCCCGATCCGGGTGGCGTCGGAGAGCGGGACGGCGACGGTCTTCGTCAAGCTCTACGACGTGGGCGCCGACGGGACGGCCACGCTGAGCGGGGGCCTGGTCGCGCCGCTCCGGCTCACCGGCCTGCCGAAGGCTCTGGCCCAGGCCGAGCCGGTGACGGTCACGCTGCCGGCGATCGTGCGCCAGATCGACAAGGGCCATCAGGTACGGGTGGTGGTCGCGACGTCCGACCAGGCGTTCCTGACCCCCGCCGCGCCCGCGGACTACACCGTTGCCGTGTCGGGCGCGGTTTCGCTGCCGACGCTGGCCGGGACACCCATCGCGAACCCGCAGGTGGTGTGGCGGTGGATCCTGCTCGGAGTGATCGTGGCCATCGCCGTGGCTGTCGCCGCGGTCGTGATGTTCTCCCGGCGGCGACCCGCGACCCCCGTTCCCGATTTCTCGGATACGCCCCTCGTGGTGCGAGGGCTGCGGAAGGCGTACAACGACGGGTTCGTCGCCGTGGAGCAGGTGGACTTCCGGGTCGAGCGCGGGCAGGTCGTCGGGCTGCTCGGACCCAACGGCGCCGGCAAGACGACCACGCTGCGGGTGCTCATGGGCCTGACCATGCCGACGGCCGGCGACGCCCTGGTCTTCGGCGAACGGCTGGTGCCCGGGGCGCCGGTGCTGCGCCGGGTCGGGGCGCTGGTCGAGGGCCCCGGATTCCTGCCGCACCTCACCGGCCACGAGAACCTGGTCGCGTACTGGCGGGCCACCGGCCGGCCGGTCGAGGAGGCCCGCTTCGAGGAGGCGCTGGAGATCGCCGGGCTCGGCAACTCGGTGCACCGGCGGACCAAGTCGTACAGCCACGGCATGCGCCAGCGCCTCGCCATCGCCCAGGCCATGCTCGGCCTGCCCGAGCTGCTGGTCCTCGACGAGCCGACGGACGGCCTCGACCCGCCGCAGATCGCCGAGATGCGCCGCGTCCTGCGCCGCTACGCCACCGACGGCCGCGCGGTCCTGGTCTCCAGCCACCTCCTCGCCGAGGTGGAACAGACCTGCACCCACGCCGTCGTGGTCAACAAGGGCCGCATCGTCGCGTCCGGCCCGGTCGAGGACATCGTCGGCGACTCCCCGTCCATCCAGATCGGCGTCTCCGACGTCGCCGCCGCCACGGCGGTCCTGACCGGCCTTTCCCTGGACGCCAAGCCCGAGGGCGCCTCCCTGATCGTGGACACCAACGGCACTCCCCGCGAGGAGGTGGTGGCTTCCCTGGTCCGCGCCGGCGTCGGCGTCGACCGGGTGGTGCCGCGCCGCCGCCTCGAGGACGCCTTCCTCGCCCTGGTCGGCGACAACTCCCGCGGAAGTGGTGACCGATGAGCACGCTCCCCCTCACAGCCGAGGTCCGCAGGCAGGCGTCGCGGCGGCGTACCCAGCTGGCCCTGGGCTTCATGGTCCTGCTGCCCCTGATCGTCCTGGTCGCCTTCGAGTTCGGCGGCGGGGACGACGACGACAACGGCGGCGGCGCCTTCTCCTCCCTGGTCGACCTGGCCACCTCGGGCGGACTCAACTTCACGCTGTTCACGCTGCTGGTCTCGTCGAACTTCCTGCTCATCGTCGTGGTCGCCCTCTTCTTCGGCGACACGGTGGCCTCGGAGGCGAGCTGGGGCAGCCTCCGCTACCTGCTGGCGATCCCGGTGCCCCGGGCCCGCCTGCTCGCGGTCAAGCTCCTGGTCGCCCTGGGCTACTCCCTCACGGCCCTGCTCACCCTGGCCGGAACGGCACTGCTCGCCGGCACCCTCCGCTACGGCTGGCACCCGCTGGGCAGCACGGTCGCCGCCACCATCCCCGCCGGGGACGGGCTGGTCCGGCTGCTGGGCATCCTGGCGTACCTGGCGGTGATCCTGCTGGGCGTCGCGGGCCTGGCCTTTCTGCTCTCCGTCGCCACCGACGCCGCCCTGGGAGCCGTCGGCGGCGCGGTCCTCCTGTGGATCCTGTCGAGCATCCTCGACCAGATCGAAGCCCTCGGCGTGATCCGCAATTTCCTCCCCACCCACTACAGCGACGCCTGGCTGGGTCTGTTGTCCACCCCCGCCCAGACCGACGACATGGTGAAGGGGGCCCTGTCGGCCGTCTGCTACGCGGCCCTGTTCTGGGGGCTGGCGTTCTACCGCTTCACCCGCAAGGACGTGACTTCCTGACTCGGGCCGTCACTCGTCAGCACTTTCCGGAAGCACTGTGAATCCACTTGGATTGCGCAGCAACAGCCTGGTCCCCCGGCGCACCAGGTCGCCACGAACCGCGACGCTGAGCATCTGCTCGTGGGCACGCGTCGCTTGGACGTAGTCGGCCTCCGGAAGGGTCATCCATACCCGGTACAACCGATCATCGCCTTCCACCGTGCCGGCAACGCTGATCTCACCGTGCTCAGCTGCCTCACGATGCAGTCGCACGACACTGCCGGTCACAAAGACCGCTTCCTCCGCAATCCGTTCGCGCAACTCCTGCGCGGCAGCCTGCAAGATGGCGAAGTGGTCGTGGCGGAAGCGGACGGCGGGCATCCTGCGCAGAGTCAACGGCCGGGACGCGGCCAAGGCAAGATCGAGCTCGAAGGGAAGCTCCGGGCGCACCCGGTCCGAGCGCGACGGCGTCAGGCGCGGATGACGTCGACGCCGGCTTCGCGGAAGGTGGCGACCAGGGCGTCGGGGGCGCCGCTGTCGGTGACGAGGGTTTCGACCTTGGTGATGGGGCAGATGCGGGCGAAGGCGTGGCCGCCCAGCTTGGAGCTGTCGGCGATCACCACGACGCGCTTGGCCCGGGCGACCATCAGGCTGTTCATGGCGGCCTCGCCCTCGTGGTGGGCGGCGGCGCCCAGGTCGACGTCGAGGGCGTCGACGCCGAGCAGGACGATGTCGAGGGTGACCTCCTTGAGGAGGGCGCCGCCCAGGGGGCCGACCAGTTCGAAGGATTGGGGGCGGACGACGCCGCCGGCCACCACGATTTTCATGCGGGAGCGGACGAGCAGCTCGTTGGCGATGTTGAGGGCGTTGGTGACGACCGTGAGCTGGGCGCCCTCGCCGCTGGTGTTGAGGTCGGGGCGGACGGCCAGGGCGCGGGCGACCTCGGTCATGGTGGTGCCGCCGTTGAGGCCGACCACGGTGCCGGGCTGGACCAGGGTGGCGGCCGCCTCGCCGATGCGCTGCTTCTCCGCCGAGTGCTTGGCGCTCTTGTAGCGCAGCGGCAGGTCGTAGGAGACGCCGTTGGCCACCGCGCCGCCGCGGGTGCGGGTGATCATCTGCTGCTGGGCGAGCTGGTCGAAGTCGCGGCGGATGGTGGCCTGGGAGACGTCGAGGCGGTCGGCGGCGTCCTCGACGGTGACGCGGCCGCTCTCCGCCAGGAGCTCCAGGAGGGCGTTCCAGCGCGCGTACCGGTCCACCGGATGATCTCCCATGCTCGAAACCCGTCAAGAGAGTGCACATTAGTGCGCGAAACGGCGCGTAGCAAAGAGGTTACCTGCGCGAAGCCGCGCGGGAGGTTGCGTCGCCGCCCCGGAACCGCGCAGAATGGCGCTCGAAAGACCGGCGAACCGAGCGTAACCGCGCAGCCGCAGCACCTGATGAGGAGCAGTATGAGCCACGTCAAGGTGGAGATCGCCAGCCAGCCGGAGTGCTGGCGGCAGGCGGCCGAGCTGGCCGGCGCCCCCGGGCTGCCCGAGCCCGGCGAGCGGGTCGCCGTCGCCGGCTGCGGCACGTCCTGGTTCGTCGCGCAGACCTATGCGGCGCTGCGCGAGCGGGAGGGCCACGGCGAGACCGACGCGTTCCAGGCCTCCGAGTTCCCGCTGGGCCGCCGTTACGACCGGGTCGTCGTCGTCAGCCGCTCCGGCACCACGACGGAGGCCGTCGAGCTGCTCAAGCAGCTGCAGGGCAACACCCCGACGACGGTGGTGACCGCCGACCCGGAGACGCCGGTGGTGCCGCTGGCCGACGAGCGGATTCTGCTCGACTTCGCCGACGAGCTGTCGGTCGTGCAGACCCGGTTCGCCACGAGCACGCTGGCGATGTTCCGGGCGCACCTGGGCCACGACATCGAGGCGCTCGCGGCGGACGGCGAGGTGGCCGTGCGGCTGCCGCTGCCGGTGCACCCGTCGCTCGCCAAGCAGATCACCTTCCTGGGCCGGGGCTGGACCGTCGGGCTGGCGGAGGACGCGGCGCTGAAGTGCCGGGAGGCCGCCGGCTGGTGGGCGGAGGCGTACCCGGCGTTCGAGTACCGGCACGGGCCGATCGCGATCGCGCAGCCCGGCCGCGTGGTGTGGGCCTTTGGCGACGTGCCGGCCGGGCTGCCCGAGGAGGTCGAGGAGACCGGCGCCACCTTCGTGCACAGCAAGAGCTACTGGGGCGCGGCCGACCGGGAGACCTTCGACCCGATGGCCGACCTGGTGGTGGCGCAGCGCGTCGCGGTGCTCTTCGCCACGAGCCAGGGCATAGACCCCGACCACCCGCGCGGGGTCACCCGATCAGTAGTGCTGTCATGACGCAACGCGGCGTCGATCCAGTTTTGCGTCGCGAGAGGTAAATCCGTGAGCAACGACGTTGTGGTGGCGCTGGACGTCGGCGGCACCGGCATGAAGTGCGGCCTGGTCAGTACGGACGGCACGGTCCGCCACGCCGAGCGGCACCCCACGCTCGCCCAGCGCGGGCCCGCGGCGGTCACGGAGAACATCCTCGAGATCGCGGCGAGCCTGGCGGCCCGGGCGCGCGCCGAGGGCCTCACCCCGGTGGCCGTGGGCATGGCCGTGCCGGGCGTGATCGACGAGGACAACGGCGTCGCGGTGTGGTCGAGCAACGTGGGCTTCCGGGACGTACCGATGCGGCAGCTGGCCGAGGAAAGGGTGCAGCTGCCGACGGCGCTGGGCCACGACGTGCGCGCGGGCGGGGTTGCCGAGGCCCGGCTGGGCGCGGGGCGGGGCGAGGGGCACGTGCTCTTCGTCGCCGTCGGCACCGGCATCGCGGCGGCGCACGTGATCGACGGGAAGGCGTTCGCGGGGGCGCACGGCGCGGCCGGCGAGCTCGGGCACATCGTCGTCCGGCCGGGCGGCCCGGCGTGCGGCTGCGGGAGCAACGGCTGCCTGGAGTCGATCTGCTCGGCCAGCGCGATCGGCCGGCGCTATGTGGCCCTCTCCGGCGAGGCCGGCGTGACCGCGCAGGACGTGGCGACCCGGGCGGCAGCGGGCGAGCAGCTCGCCAACCAGGTCTGGGACGAGGCCGTCGAAGCCTTCGCCGACGGGTTGCTCACCGCGCAGGCCCTCTACGACGCCGGGGCCATCGTCATCGGCGGCGGGCTCGCGGAGGCCGGTGAGGCCCTGCTCGGCCCGCTGCGCACGGCGCTCGACGCGCGGGTCACCTTCCATCGGATGCCGCAGCTCGTCCGCGCGGCCCTGGGCGACAATGCAGGCTGCATCGGTGCCGCTCAGCTGGCCCTCGACCACCTGGAGGAACGATGAAGGTGCATGGACGGATCGTCCGGCCGGGCGCGGTGATCCCCGGTTTCGTCGAGGTCGACGGGCCGACAATCCTCGACGTCGCCGCGAGCGAACCCGACATCTCGGATATCGTCGTGCCCGGCTTCGTGGACCTGCACTGCCACGGCGGCGGTGGACACACGTTCACCAGGGGGGACGCCGAGGACGCCGGGAAGGCGGCCGCCTTCCATCTGGCCCACGGCACGACGACCATGCTGGCGAGCCTGGTCAGCAGCCCGTTCGAGCTGATGCGCGATGCGGTCACAGCCTATGCACCGCTCGTGGAGAGCGGGCAGATCGCCGGGATCCACTTCGAGGGGCCTTATCTGAGCAGTGCCCGCTGCGGCGCCCAGAACCCCGGCTTCCTCCGGGACCCGAGCATCGAGGAGCTGTCCCGGCTTCTCGGAAACGTTCGCATGGTCACCATCGCGCCGGAGCTGCCCGGAGCCCTCGACGCGATCAAGTGGCTCGTGGACAACGGCGTCGTCGCGGCGATCGGGCACACCGATGCCACGTACGAGCAGGTCCTGGCCGGGGTGGCAGCGGGCGCGACCGTCGGCACCCACGTCTTCAACGGCATGCCCCCGATGCACCACCGGGAGCCCGGCCCGGTCGTTGCCCTGCTCGACTCCCCCGGCATCGTCTGCGAGCTCGTGGCCGACGGCATCCACCTGCACGACGGCACGCTGCGCTTCGCGGGCCACGCCACCGGCCCGGACCGGGCGGCGCTGATCACCGACGCGATGGACGCGGCGGGCATGCCGGACGGCGACTACGAGCTGGGCGGGCAGGCGGTGACGGTCGCGGACCGGGTGGCGCGGCTGACCCGCAACGGCTCGATCGCCGGCAGCACGCTGACCATGGACGCGGCCTTCCGGCAGGCGGTCGGTGCGGGCTTCGACCTGCCCACGGCCGCCGCGATGGCCTCGACCACCCCGGCCCGCGCGCTCGGCCTCGCCGACCAGGTGGGCGCCCTGGAGGCCGGCCTGCGCGCCGACCTGGTCGTCCTCTCCGAGGACCTACAGGTCAAGCGCGTGATGCGGGCGGGAGCCTGGCTCGAGCAGGGGTAGGCGCGCCAGCACCCGCCCCAGCACGAGGCCGAGCAGCAGCCCGGCCACCGAGTCCGTGATCCAGTGGAACGCCAGGTAGGTCGTCGTCACGAACACGATCGCGGGCGGCACCACACGCAGCAGCACGGTGGCCCGGGGCGACAGCGGCGTCCGCAGCACGACACCCAGCAGCAGGGCGATCACGAAGTACCAGACGATCGCGTTCGCCACGTGCCCGCTGGGATAGCTCATCGCCTTCTCGCCGTCGGCGAAGGGATTGAACAGGATCTCCCGGTCGGGGCCGGCGAAGTGCGGCGCGGCCCGGTCGAGCCAGATCTTCAGCGGGCCGATCGTGACGTACGTGATCACGAACCCCGCCGCGAACGGGACGGCGACGCGCCACGACCGCAGCCGCCACCACGCCAGCGCGGTCAGCAGCAGGGCGACCGGCATCAGCACCTGCCCGCCCTGGCCGAGGTAGTTGAACACGCGCAGGGTCCAGTAGAGCGGGGCCGGACGGTGACCGTCCACCCAGTCGGCGACGGCCTCGTCCAGGGCCAGCAGGTGCCCGTTCGCCAGCGCGACGGTCAACGCCACGAACCCCGCCAGCGCCAGCGCGTCGGGCCACCACTGGCGGCGTACGCGCTGGTCTGTGCGGGGTTCGATGGCAGTCGGCATGCCCTCAAGCTAGCTCAGAGGTACGACTTCAACTTCTCGTGCAGCAGATCGGCACGCACACCGGAGTTGGGGCAGCCGCCGAAGTGGTGCAGGGCCACGACCTTGTCCGACTTGCGCGACAGCACGGGACTGCCGCTGGAGCCGCCCTCGGTGTCGCAGTAGTACGAGACGTCGGTGTCCTGGGCGTACCCGTCGAAGGCGTTGTCGACCACCGCGCAGGTGCCGGCCTTCTCCCCCAGGCGGCCCGCGATGCGCGTCGGCTCGCCGGCCGGGTGCTGCGGCACGTAGAGCTCCTGGCCCTTCGCCGGCCGCCCGGTGTCCAGCGACAGCGAGCCGAACTTCTTGATCTTGTCGAAGTTGCCGACCGTGAAGAGCGTGTAGTCGTACGTGTGGTTGGTGGCCAGCACCTCGTCACCCCAGACCTTCGTGGGGTTGAAGACCTCGTAGCCGCCGCACTTGGCGCACTGGTAGTTGAACCAGACCTCGGTCTCGTACGCGTCCGCCGAGCTCGCGAAGCAGTGGTTGTTGGTCAGCATCCTGTTCTTGGAGCCGACGCGCCAGCCCGTGCACAGCTCGGTGCCGTTGATCAGCAGCCGGGCGATCGCCTTGGACCGCGTGTACGCCACCGGGTCGGCCGACTTGTAGCAGACCGCGTCGGAGCTCTCGTCGCTGCCGCAGACCGATTCCTCCCGGCCCGTACGGTTCGGGGCGGCCATCTCGTCGACGGGCACCTTGGCCTGCTCCGCGCGGGAGTAGCCCTTCGCTACCTTGTCGACCCGGACGCCCAGCTTGCCGAGCAGCGAGCTGACCAGCGAGCCGCCGCCGCGGTGGACCTCCAGCACGGCGGTGTCCCCGGTGACCGACATCGCCCACTTGTCGACGGGCGCCGTGCGGTCCAGCAGCTTCGGCGCCTCGTACCGGTAGGACTCCTCGCCCTCGGGGTCGGAGACGGTCACGTAGTCGCCGGGGAGCATGGCCATGCGGTCGAAGTGCAGCTTGACGTAGGAAGCCTTCGGGTAGTGGAAGACCTCGCGCTGCGGCTTGCCGTAGCCCAGGAGCTTCTCGACGTCGAGCAGCTCGCCGACCCGCTGCTTGCCGTCCTCCTCCTTGCCGCTCTCGTGCACTCGCTCGCGCGGCTCGAACTTCTCCTCGACAGTGCCGCGCTCCGCCTGCCGGGCAGCGCTGCCTGCGGGCGTCGAGCTTCCGGTGGCCGACGGGGAGGCGGACGCGCTGGGCGCGCTGCTCGCAGCCCCTGCCATCGCGCGCTGATCAGCGGACACAGGGACACGCTCAGCCGCGTCGTGCCACGAGCCGACCGCCCGGCCCTCGGTGCCGGACTTGTTCCACGCCACCGCACCAGCCGTCCCGGCCAGTGCCAGGGCGGTGCATGCCCCGGCGACGATGCCTACCGAGCGTCGCACTCTCACTCCCGTCCCTCGGTCGCCATTTCCTGCTGTGTAACGAGCCACGTACGACAGCGACGCGCCGTGGCGGCGAGGCACACTGGCAACGTGCGAATCACGTCCGCCCTCATCGACCCGGCGCTGCTGGACCTGCCGTGGAGCGTGCCGCTCGAGGAGTGGCCCGCCGATCACCTGGTCGCGCTCCCGCAGGGCATCTCGCGGCACATCGTCCGGTTCGTCAAGCTCAACGACACGGTCTACGCGCTCAAGGAGACCCGGGAGAAGATCGCGGAGAAGGAGTACGACCTGCTGCGTGCCCTGGAGCGCATCGACTTCCCGGCCGTCGAGGCGGTGGGCATCGTCACCGACCGCACCGACGAGCAGGGCGAGCCGCTGGAGAGCGTGCTGATCACCCGGCACCTCCAGTTCTCCCTGCCCTACCGCGCGCTCTTCTCGCACGTGCTGCGCCCCGAGACGATGAACAGGCTGCTCGACGCGCTGGCGGCGCTGATCGTCCGGATGCACCTCACCGGCTTCTCGTGGGGCGACTGCTCGCTGTCCAACACGCTGTTCCGGCGCGACGCGGGAGCCTTCGCGGCCTACCTGGTCGACGCGGAGACGGGCAACCTCTACCCGAAGCTGTCGGAGGGCCAGCGCAGCGAGGACATCGAGATCCTGCGGCTCAACATCTTCGGCGAGTGCCTCGACCTCGAGGCCGCCGAGCTGCTGCACGAGTCGATCGACCCGGAGGCCGTGGTCGACGACATCGTCGCGCGTTACGAGCGGCTGTGGCACGAGGTCACCTACGAGCAGGAGATCGGCCGCCGCGACGCCCGCCACGACATCGAGGGCCGGATCCGCCGGCTCAACGAGCTCGGCTTCGACGTGGCCGAGGTCGACATGTCCACGGTCGACGGCGGCTACCGGGTGCGGCCGAAGGTCGTCGACGCGGGCTACCACACCCGCCGGCTGCTCCGCCTGACCGGCCTCGACGCGGAGGAGAACCAGGCTCGGCAGCTGCTCAACGACCTGGACACGTACAGGGCGGAGAGCGATCTCACCGACGAGCAGCAGGCCGCGCACCGCTGGCTGACCGAGGTCTTCGAGCCGGTGGTGCGGGCGGTGCCGGCCGCGATGCGCCGCAAGCTCGAGCCGCAGGAGATCTTCTCGCAGATCATCCAGCACAAGTGGCTGCTCTCCGAGCGGGCGGGCCGCGACGTGGGCATGGGCCCGGCGGTGCAGTCCTATCTGACCGACGTGCTCGTCCACAAGCCCGACGAGCAGGCCGTCCTGGGTGTCGAGGTCGGGGCGCTCCCCTAGAAGGCCTCTTCGAGCGCGGGCGGGCTGGCCTGCTCGGCGAGGGCGCGCAGGCCGGCGCGGCGGGCGACGATCATGACGCGGTCGCCGGGGACGAGGACGCGGCGCGGGTCGGGGGCGTAGTCGACCCACTCCTGCCCGGCGGCAGCCAGGCCGATCACCCGGACGGCCGGCGGCAGCTCCGCCTCGCCCAGCGTCGCGCCGTCCAGGGGCGAGTGGTCGGCGATCCTGACGTTGGCGATGAGCACCGCGTGCCGGTCGACCGGGATCGTCGCGATCACGTCGCGTTCCAGCATCGCCGCCGCGAAGGATGGCGCGACCAGCCGGGACACGCTGCGGGAGATGCCGATGCCGAAGGCCGTCTCCACCCGCTTCGCGAAGTCGTCGTCGAAGAGCCGCAGCACCACCCGCAGGTCCGGCCGGGCGGCCCGGGCGTTCAGAGCCGCCTGCAGGTTGGTGACGTCGTCGGTGGACACCACGACCAGGGCGCGGCTGGTGTCCACGGAGGCCTGCCGCAGCGTCTCCTCGGCCGCGGCGTCGCCGATGATCAGCGGCACGCCGAGCTGCTGGGCGGTCTTGACCCCGCGCGCCCCGGCGCTGCGGTCGATCGCGACCACATCGATGCCCAGGTCGACGAGCTGGCGGAGCACCCGCGTGCCGACGTTGCCGAGGCCCACCACCACGACGTGATCGTCGCGGCGCAGGGTCGCGCGGCCGCCGGCCAGGGCCAGCCGGGCGCTGACCATGCCCTCGACGACGGCGGCCGTGATCAGGGGCAACAGGGCCAGGCCGGAGATCGTGAGCACCAGCTGCGCCGCCTGGGCGATCGCGCCGCGGTCCTCCTCCACGTCGGCCGAGCCGATGGCGGTGGCCAGGGTCACGTACAGGGACTTCCAGAAGCCGTGGATGTGGTCGTTCTGCGCCAGCACGGTGCCGGAGACGGCCAGGATGCCGAGCGTGACCAGCACCGCCATGCCCAGCTTGCGGTTGAGCGCGGCGCGCAGGGCCCGGGCGAAGACGGTCATCGGACGTCGCCGGCGCCGGCGCGGCTCCGGGGCCGGGCCGCTCGCCTCGGCCAGCACCAGGTCGTCCGGCAGCGGGGCGTCCGGCTCCGGGGGCACCACGTCACCCGACGTGCTCAGCGTGCAGATCACGCGATCCGCGGGAACGTCCGCGCGCTGGGCGACGTGGACAGTGCGGCCCGGCAGGCGTACGTGGGTGGGCACCTCCTCGCCCAGCGACGCCGCGACGAACGCCGGGGCGGCCATCGCGGCGTCCGACAGCACCGCACAGTCGGCGAAGAGGCGGCGCACGCCGTAGCCCAGCCCCGAGTTGAACATCCGGATGACCAGCCGCAGGTCCGGCTCGACCGCCTGGGCGCACAGCGCGGCGTGCAGGTTGACCACGTCGTCCGGCATGACGAGGGCCAGGGCCGTGGCGCCGGCAAGGCCCGCCGCCCGGAAGGCGCGCTCGTCGAGGCGCTCGGAGCGGATGACGCGGACGCCCCGCAGCGCGGTGAGATCCGGCACGTCCGGCCGCAGCTCGGGCGGCACGATCACGGTGAGCCGGACCCGGTGACCGGCGTTGGCCAGCTCCTCCGCGACGGTGAACACCAGCGGATCCGCCCCGCACACCACGAAGTGCGGGCGCGTGTCGTCGGGGCGGGGCAGCTGCTGGCGCAGACGCGTGACCAGCGACCGCCGGTTCGCTGCGTGCGCGGGATCGACGGCCATTGCCGCATCGTAGTCACCCGAGATTCGTTGGCCCTGCGTAAACCCTTCGACCCTGGGAGACACCATGCGCAAGTGGTTGTACGGTTCCGCGGTGCTCGGCGCGTTCCTGCTGTTCGGCATGGCACCCGCGCAGGCGGACGACCGGCCGCAGCTGCCGGACGCCGACGTGGTGACGCCGCTGCAGTCCGGCGAAGGCGACGGCCCGCTGGTGCCCGAGCTGCCCGTCTTCAACCAGGTGCTCGGCAACCTCGGCTCCCCGGCGGCCACGCCGAGCGCTGTGCCGTCCGAGCGGCCGTTCCGCGGCGGGATGCGTCCGGTGGCGGGTGAGGACGACGACTTCCGCTGATCATTGAGTCATGCAGACCTTCCTCCCGTACCCGGACTTCGTCGCCAGCGCCCAGGCCCTGGACCAGAAGCGGCTCGGCAAGCAGCGCGTCGAGACGGTGCAGGTGCTGCGGGGGTTGACCGTCCCCACGTACGGGTGGCGGCACCACCCGGCCGTGAAGATGTGGATCGGCTACGAGGAGGCCCTGGTCCGCTACGGCCTGGACTTCGCCGGGGTCTGGGTCGCCACGGGCCGCGCCGACACCACGGCGGCGACCCTGCTCAGCGACGTCGCCGCGGCTCGCGGACTGACGGAGATCCGCTCGCAGGAGGACCTCGCTGCGGCGGGCGAGCTGCCGCCGTGGCTCGGTGACGAGGCGCTGCACCTGAGTCACCGCTCGGCGCTGGTGCGCAAGGACCCCGACTTCTACGGGCCGCTCTTCGGCACGATTCCGAACGATCTCCCGTACGTGTGGCCGCCGTCGGACCGGGTGCGGATCACCGGGTGACGTCCCAGGAGAGCATCAGGAACGGCTCCTCCTCGTCGGCGCCGGCCCTCCTGTACGTCCGGTGGGCCGCCACGTTGTCCCGCTCGGTGCTCACCCACATGCCGTAGCAGCCGCGCTCGCGGGCCAGCTCCGCGAGCGCCGCGACCAGGGCCGACCCGACCCCGCGGCGCCGTGCGTCCGCGACGACGCCCAGCTCGTAGACGAACATCTCGGTGCCCTTGTCGGGATGGGTCAGCTCGACGCCGGTGATCATGCCGACCGCCCGGTCGCCGCCGCCGGCCTCACCGCCGGCCTCGCCACCGGCCTCACCGCCGGTATAGGCGAGCAGCAGGTGGTGGCCGGGCAGGGCAAGAAATTTTTTCGTGGCGTCCGGCAGCGGCGGGCTGTCGAAGAGATCGGCCGCCGCGTGCACGGCTGCAGCGTCCGAGATCCGCTCGATGCGCATGGCCCCAGCCTAAGGGCCCGGGACTGATGGAGCCCCCGGTCGGAATCGAACCGACGACATCCTGTTTACAAGACAGGTGCTCTGGCCAACTGAGCTACAGGGGCGCGGCACACATACTACCGGCCGCGCGTCGATCGAGGCCAAACGGCCACACGCAGGAAACTTGACCTTGGCAGAACGTGAAAAAAGACTTACGGTGGCCCTACGTGTGGTACGCCACACGTGATTCCTCCACTCGGATCGTCCGGCACGTTCCTGCCGGTGGAAAGGAAGTTGAGCCTGCATGGCTACCGTCTCCTATGACAAGGCGACCCGGATCTACCCGGGTGCCGAGCGCCCCGCCGTCAACGAGCTGAACCTCGAGATCGGCGACGGCGAGTTCCTCGTCCTGGTCGGCCCCTCCGGTTGTGGCAAGTCGACCAGCCTGCGCATGCTCGCGGGCCTCGAGGACGTCGACCGCGGCCGCATCCTCATCGAGGGCAAGGACGTCACCAACCTGCCCCCGAAGTCGCGCGACATCGCGATGGTCTTCCAGAACTACGCGCTCTACCCGCACATGTCGGTGTACGAGAACATGGCGTTCGCGCTCAAGCTGCGCAAGACCCCGAAGTCGGAGATCGACCGCCGGGTCAAGGAGGCCGCCGCGCTGCTCCAGCTCGACGAGTACCTCAGCCGCAAGCCGAAGGCGCTCTCCGGCGGTCAGCGTCAGCGCGTCGCCATGGGCCGCGCGATCGTCCGCGAGCCGCAGGTCTTCCTCATGGACGAGCCGCTGTCGAACCTCGACGCCAAGCTCCGCGTCCAGACCCGCTCGCAGATCGCCACCCTGCAGGCCAAGCTCGGCATCACCACGGTCTACGTCACCCACGACCAGGTCGAGGCCATGACGATGGGCCACCGCGTGGCGGTCATGCTCGACGGTGTGCTGCAGCAGTGCGACACCCCGCGCGCGCTCTACGACACCCCCGGCAACGTCTTCGTCGCCGGCTTCATCGGCTCGCCCGCGATGAACCTCAAGACCGTGCCGCTGAGCGAGGCGGGCGCCGCCTTCGGCCCGCTGACCGTGCCGCTGACCCGCGAGCAGGCCACGGCCGCCCAGTCCGGCGCCGGCAAGGTCACCGTCGGCTTCCGCCCCGAGTCCACCGACCTGGTCGGTGCCTCCGACGGCGGCCTGCCGATCGTCGTCGACCTGGTCGAGGACCTCGGCTCGGACGCCAACGTCTACGGCCACGCGGCCCTCGACGGCGGCTCGGAGCGGTTCGTCGTCCGCACCGACCGGCGCGGCATGCCGAACATGGGCGAGACGGTCTACATCAAGCCGCAGACCGGCGCGCTGCACGTGTTCAACGCCGCCTCGGGCGAGCGCATCTGACACTGAACGACGGAAACGGCGGTTCCCCCTCCCAGGGGAGCCGCCGTTTCCTGTTGCGCGAACCTCGGGATCACGAAGTCCTCGGCGGCGCAGGCCAGGTGGGCGGTGTCCCACGCACACGTCCCGGACCGGACGTCCGAGAGCGCCCCGAGCGGGCGTCACCTGCGCGGGTGAGGCGCAGGCGAGCACGGACGCACCGGCCGCCGCAGCTTCGCCACCGTGAGGGAACTTTCCAGGTCAACCCGGAGCATCCGCTGCCCTCCACGCCGACGGCCGCCCGGCGGGACACGTAACCCGCCGGGCCGGTCCGCGAGGATCAGCCGCGAAGGCGACGCCGCGGCGTCGTTGTGGGCGTCAGCCGTAGATGCGGCGGCGGGTCACCTCGGCGAGGGTCACCGCGGCGGCGACCGACGCGTTGAGGGACTCCACATCCGACGACATCGGGATGCTCACCCGCAGGTCGCACGTCTCCCCGACCAGGCGGGACAGGCCGCGCCCCTCGGAGCCGACCACGACGAGCAGCGGCCCGACCGCGGCCTCCAGCTGGTAGAGGTCGGTCTCGCCGTCGGCGTCGAGCCCGATGACGGTGAAGCCGGCCTGCTGCGCGGTCTTGATGGCCCGGGTCAGGTTGACGACCTGGGAGACCGGGACGCGGGCGGCCGCACCGGCGCTGGTGCGCCAGGCGGTGGCGGTGATGCCGGCCGCGCGCCGCTCGGGCATGAAGACGCCGTGGGCCCCGAACGCGGCCACCGACCGGATGACGGCACCCAGGTTGCGCGGGTCGGTCACGCCGTCGAGGGCGACCAGCAGCGGCGCGGTCTGCTCGAGCGCCGCCGCCACCAGGTCGTCGAAGTTCTCGTACGCGAACGGCGGCACCTGCAGCCCGACGCCCTGGTGCAGCACCCCGCCGGTCATCCGGTCGAGCTCGTTGCGGCCGATCTCCAGGATCGGGATGCCGCGGTCGCCGGCCGTGCGGACGATCTCGGTGACCCGGTCGTCGATGTCGATGCCCTGCGCCACGTAGAGCGCGGTGGACGGGATCGACGCGCGCAGCGCCTCCACCACCGGGTTGCGGCCGAGCAGCAGCTCGGGGCCTTCCTTGGTGGGGTTTGACCGGCGGCCGGGGGCCACGCGCGGGCCCCGGCTCGACATGCGGGTGCCACGCTGCTGGGCCGTGCGGGTGGCCGACGTGCCCCGGCCGCCGCCCTTGCCCCAGGTGGTGTCCTTGGAGCCGGGGATGCCGACCTTGGGGGCGCGCCCCTCGGCGGCCGCCGCGCGCCGCTCCTTCTCCTGCTTGCGGGCCGTCTTCTCGGGGAGCTTCTCGGTGCCGGAGTAGCCCTTGTGCCAGGGCCGCTCGTCGGCGGGCAGGGTCTTGCCCCGGCCCTTGAGCCCGGCGCGGTTCTTGCCGCCGGAGCCCGCCACGGCCCCCTTCTTCGAAGTGACGCGCTTGCTCGCGTTGCGTGAATTGCCCGGCATCAGTTCTGCTCTCCTACCGTCCAGCGCGGCCCGGCCGGAGTGTCCTCCACCTGCACTCCCGCGTTCTTGAGCTGGTCGCGCACCGAGTCGGCGGCCGCCCAGTCCTTGCGTGCCCGGGCCTGCGCGCGCTGCTCGAGCGCGAGCTTGACCAGGGAGTCGACGACGGGCTTGAGGTCGCCGCCGGGCTCGCCGGCGCCCCAGGCCGGGTCCAGCGGGTCGAGCCCGAGCACGCCGAGCATGGCCCGCACCGCGGTCAGCGCGGCGCGCACGCCCGTCTCGTCGTTCGCCGCGAGCGCCGTGTTGCCCTCGCGGATCGTGTCGTGCACGACGGCCAGCGCGGCCGACGTGTTGAGGTCGTCGTTGAGCGCGTTCGCGAAGGCGGGCGGCACGTCCTTGGGCCGGCCGGAGCCGACGACCTCGACGGCCCGCTGCACGAACCCCTCGATCCGCCTGTACGCCGTGGCGGCCTCGCGCAGCGCCTCGTCGGAATAGTCGATCCGGGAGCGGTAGTGCGGCACGCCCAGGTAATAGCGCAGCTCCACCGGGCGGATGCCCATCCCGCGGACGGCCTCGATGTCGATCACGTTGCCCAGCGACTTGCTCATCTTGGCCTCGCCGAGGTTGAGCAGCGCGTTGTGCACCCAGTAGCGGGCGAATGGCAGGCCGGACGCGCGGGACTGGGCGATCTCGTTCTCGTGGTGCGGGAATGTGAGGTCGAGCCCGCCGCCGTGGATGTCGAACTCGTCGCCGAGGTAGCGCCGGGACATGGCGGAGCACTCGATGTGCCAGCCGGGGCGGCCGCGGCCCCACGGCGACGGCCACGAGGCCTCCGCGGGCTCGGTGGCCTTGAGCCCCTTCCACAGGGCGAAGTCGCGGAAGTCGCGCTTGTCCTTCTCCCCGCCGCCCTCGGGCGCGCGCATGTCCGCCGGGTCCTGACCGGACAGAGCGCCGTACTCCGGGTAGGAGGGCACGTCGAAGTAGACGTCGCCGCTGCCGTCGGCGGCCGGATAGGCGTGGTTGCCCTCGATCAGCGCCTGGATCAGCTCGTGCATCTCGGGGACGTGCCCGGTCGCCAGCGGCTCGTAGGTCGGGGGCAGCACGTTGAGCGCCCGGTAGTCGGCGTCGAGGGCGAGCTTGTTCTCGTACGCGATGGCCCAGAACGGCCGCTTCTGCTCGAGCGACTTGACCAGCAGCTTGTCGTCGACGTCGGTGACGTTGCGGACGAAGGTCACCTCGTGGCCCGTGTGGGTCAGCCAGCGGCGCAGCACGTCGTAGTTGACCGAGCTGCGCAGGTGGCCGATGTGGGGCACGGACTGCACGGTGAGCCCACAGAGGTAGATACCGACCTGACCGGGCGTCTTCGGGACGAAGTCCCGGACGGTTCGGGTCGCGGTGTCATGCAGCCTCAGGGTCACCGTACAAGGGTACCGACCCCGGGAAGCGGAAAACCGCCCCGCCCGTACGACCGGGTGAGGCGGTTGTCCACAGACTTGTCCACAGGCCGGATCAGCGCCCGCCGACCGCCTTGTACGCGTCGACGATGCCGTGGCCGTAGAAGCCGTTGAACGACTTCGGGCCGGCGCAGTACGCGTCGTACTGCGGCCCGTAGCCCTCCTGGGCGTAGCTGCGCAGCCGCGGCTCCGGGCACGCCGTCTCCGCCGCGGTCCGGTAGAGCTGCGCCTCGACCAGCGCCGGGGTCATCGTCAGGCCGCCGCGCCACCAGTCGCGCCAGCCGTACTTGCTGATGATCAGGGCCGCGACACCCGCCGCGTGGGGCGAGGCCATCGACGTGCCGGCGAGGTACACGTAGTAGCCGCACTTGCCGGCTGCCGTGCAGCTCTTGAACACGTTGGCCGCGGTCACGTTGCCGTCCGCGTCCACCCGGCCCTGCTCCTGCAGCACCTTGAGCGGGTAGGTCGAGAGGATGTTGTTGGCCGTCTGGTTGTACTGCGGGGTGCCGAAGAGGTCCCGGGTGAAGCCGCCCGGCGCCGCCACGCTGACCTGCTCAGTGCCGTAGTTGGAGTAGACAGCCTTGGCCGTCGACGGGCCCACCGACGAGACGCCGATGACGTGCGGGCCCTCGACCGGCAGCGAGAAGCAGGTGTCGTTGTCGATCGGCCGGGTGTACGGGTCCGACCCGTAGTCCGGGCTGGTGGTGTCCTCCTGCGGGTCGTTCAGGTTGTCGTACTGATTGCCCAAGGCGCCGACTAGCGTCACCCCACGGTGGTACGCGTAGTTGAGCGCCCGCTTCATGCCCGTGATGATCGCCCGCTGCTCCGCCTGGGCCTCGGGGGCGTCGGCCGGGTTCGCGGTGCAGTTGTAGAGCCACGGGTCGACGTAGAACGACATGTTCACCACGTCGAGGCCCACGTCACCCGCGTACGTGAGCGCGTTGACCACCGGGTCGAGGAAGAAGTAGCCGGAGTCCTGGCCGCCCTTGAGCTCCACCAGGGTCACGTTCGGCGCGACGCCCGTGACGCCGGCGCCGTTGACCGACGCGGCGATCGTGCCCGCCACGTGCGTGCCGTGGCCGCCGTCGTCCGTGCCGACCGGGTCGACGCAGCTCGCGACCTCGCACGGGCCGTCGACGTCGACCAGGTCCGGGGCGAAGTTGCGGGACAGCTTGGTGCTGAAGTTGGGCGCGAGGTCGGGGTTCGACGCGTCGAGGCCGGTGTCGAGGACGCCGACGGTGACGCCCTTCTCGCCCTTCTCGATCTTGTGCGCCTTGTCGGCCTTGACCATGGCCAGGCCCCAGAGCTTGTCGTCGAGGGGGTCGGCCTTGACCGCGCCGTGCTTGACGGACGCGCCCTGCAGGCCCTCGGCCACCGGCTCCGCCTTGGGCGCCTGGCCGACCGGCTTGCGGGAGGCGGCGCCCACGAGCGTGCCGGACTTCGCGGCCTTGAGCTTGAAGTCCGCGGCGGCCGAGGACACCCGATATGTACCGACGGCGGTGTTGCGACTGATCACCGTGCCGCCGGCGGCCTTGATCGCGGCGACGGCGTCGGCATCGGACACGCCGTCGGCGGCGACCACTGTGTATTCGGAGGTGGACGTGGCGGGGGCCGCGCCGGCCGAGGTGGTCGGCAGGCCGGTCAAAAGCGCGAGACACGTCGCTGTGGCGACGGCCCCCGCCGTGAGGCGTCTTCTCATGCTCCGCATTCCATCGAACATCGTGATCATTGACAAGAGGTGATCAAGACATCGCGCGGAGCAATCGTTCAGGGGCGGGTCATCCGAAGGACATCAAGTGCCGCATCGAGTTGCTCTTCGGTCAAAGTGCCGTTGGCGACATGTCCGCGTTCGATGACTACCGCCCGGATGGTCTTGTCTTCCTTGAGCGCCTGCTTGGCGATCGCCGCGGCCTCGTCGTAGCCGAGGTGGCGGTTGAGCGGCGTGACAATGGACGGCGACCCCTCCGCATAGCCCCGGGCGACCTCCTCGTTGACCTCCAGCCCGTCGATGCACCGGTCGGCGAGCATGCGCGCCGCGGCGGCCACGAGCTTGATCGACTCGAGCAGGTTGCGGGCCAGCACCGGCAGCATGACGTTGAGCTCGAAGTCGCCCTGGGTGCCGGCGAAGGCGACGGCCGCGTCGTTGCCGATCACCTGCGCGGCGACCTGACGCACCGACTCGGGCACGACCGGGTTCACCTTGCCCGGCATGATCGACGAGCCCGGCTGCAGGTCGGGCAGGCGCAGCTCGCGCAGGCCGGCCCGGGGACCGGAGCCCATCCAGCGGATGTCGTTGACGATCTTGTAGAGGCTGACCGCGACGACACGCAGCTGGCCGGACGCCTCGACCAGGCCGTCCCGCGCGCCCTGCGCCTCGAAGTGGTTGCGCGCCTCGGTCAGCGGCAGGCCGGTCATCTCGCGCAGCCGCTCGATCACCGCCGGGGCGAACCCGGGCGGCGTGTTGACGCCCGTGCCCACCGCCGTGCCGCCGAGGGGCAGCTCGGCCAGGCGCGGGATCGCGGCGGTCACCCGGTCGATGCCGTAGCGGATCTGAGCCGCGTAGCCCGAGAACTCCTGGCCCAGCGTCACGGGCGTCGCGTCCATGAGGTGCGTGCGGCCGGACTTCACGACCTCGGCCCACGCCTCCGCCTTGGCCTCGAGCGCCCGGGCGAGGTGGTCGAGGGCCGGGACCAGGTCGGCGGACACGGCCTCGGTCGCCGCGAGGTGGATCGAGGACGGGAAGACGTCGTTGCTGGACTGCGACGCGTTCACGTGGTCGTTGGGGTGCACCGGCCGGCCCAGCTCGCGCGCCGCCAGGGTGGCGATGACCTCGTTGGCGTTCATGTTGGACGAGGTGCCCGAGCCGGTCTGGAAGACGTCGATGGGGAACTGGTCGTCGTAGCCGCCGTCGGCCACGTGCGCTGCGGCCGTCGCGATCGCCTTGGCCAGATCGTCGTCCAGCACCCCGAGCGTCGCGTTGACCTGGGCCGCGGCGCCCTTGATCCGGGCCAGCGCCCGGATGTGGGCGGACTCGAGGCCCCGCCCCGAGATCGGGAAATTCTCCACGGCGCGTTGCGTCTGCGCACGCCAGAGGGCGTCGGCGGGGACCCGCACCTCGCCCATCGTGTCGCGCTCGATCCGGAAGCCACTCTCGTCAGTCGTCGTCACGCCTCCATCCTGCCCCCGGCGCGGGCGGGCGTGCAGTTGATCCGTGCCACTGCTCAGCCGTCCAGGGCGGCCAGCCGCGCGGCCAGCTCGGCGTGCTCGGGCGAGCCCATGCGCTCGAAGATCTCCAGGGCCCGCCGCCAGTACCGGCGGGCCGCACCGGGATCCTCGGCGGACACGCAGTCACCCAGGCCGCGCAGGGCCCGCGCCTCCTCCGGGGCGAACTCCGTCTGACGCGCGATCGTCAGGGCCCGGGTGTGCAGCTCGGCGGCGCCGGTCACGTCCCCCATCGCGTGCAGGACGGCGCCGAGCCCGTTGGAGCCCGACGCGATCATCGGCCACATCCCCGCCCGCTGGGCCACTCCCAGGCCCTTCAGGAACCATTCGACGGCGCTCTCGTACCGCCCGCGGCGCTGGTCGAGCAGTCCGAGGATGTAGTAGGTGTCGCACTCGCCGCCCGTCACCTGGTGAGCGCGCAGCAGCGGAAGGGCGCTGCGCAGCAGGCGCTCGGCGACCTCCAGCTGCCCGAGACCGATCCGGGCCTCCGCGATCTGCGCGAGGGCGGACGCGGCCAGAGACTCGAGGCGCTGCTCGACGGCGGCCTGCAGCGTCAACCGCGTGGAGCGTATCGACTCCTCGTAGCGCCCCAGGGTCCGCAGGTACGAGCCGCGCGCCAGGTTGCGCATGGCCACGACCCAGTTCGGCGCGAAGCGCTGCTCCGCCCGGTAGGCCACCTCGATCTCCCGGAGCGCGTCGGCGGTCCGGCCGAGCCGGGACAGCACCTCACCCATGTTGCCGCGGGCCCGGGCCGCCATCTCCGGGCTGCCGTTCTCCTGCTCGTAGTCGACCACCGCCCGGATCAGCTGCAGCGCCTCGGTGAACCGTCCGGCCCGCACCAGGCCCGAGGCCAGATAGTTGCTCGCCGAGGAGACGCCGGGGCCGTCGCCTGCCGCACGGGCCGCGGCCAGGGCGGCGGACTGCGTGGCGATCGTCTCGTCGAGGTGGCCGCCGTAGAACAGGAAGTGCCAGTTGACCCGGGCGAGCCGCCACGCCTGCTCCGCCTCGCCCAGGGCTGCCGCCGTCTGGATCAACGTGGTCAGGGCGGGCTGTTGCTCCGGGCGCCAGCGCGGCTCGGCGACCGCCGCGGCCACCAGGTCGGGCCGGGCCGGGGCGCCGCGGGGAAAGTCGCGCGCCGCCATCGGGTCCTGCGCGCGGCTCAGCTCCGCGGAGGCGTACAGGTGCAGGTCGACGAGGGCTGTCAGGGCACTGTCGCGCTCCTCGGACGGCAGCGCCTCCGCCAGGGTCGCCGCGTAGTGCCGGATCAGGTCGTGCAGCCGGTAGCGCCCCGGCTCGACCTCCTCGATGAGGTGGACATCGACCAGATCGTCCAGGAGGTCCTCGGCCGTGCGCAGCGGGAGGCCCGCGAGCGCCGCGACGGAGACGGCACGGAACCCGTGGGCGGGATGCAGGCCGAGCAGCCGGAACACTCGCTGCCCCGCGGCCGGCAGCTGCTGGAAGGACAGTCCGAAGGCACCGGCGACCGTGCGGGTCTCCGCGGCCAGCTCCGGCAGCAGCGAGTCCCCCAGCCGCCGGACGAGGTCGGCCACCGCCCAGCGCCGGCGGTGGGCCAGGCGCGAGCCCGCCAGGCGGATCGCCAGCGGCAGGCAACCGCAGAGCCGCACCAGCTCCAGCGCGGCCGCCGGCTCCATGGCGACGCGCTCGCCGACGATGCGGCCGAGCAGCGCGACCGCCTCCGGCTCGTCGAGCACCTCCAGCACCTCGGGGTGGGCATCGTCCAGCCCGGTGAGCCGGCGTCGGCTGGTCACCAGGCAGAGGCTGGTGGGCGAGCCGGGCAGCAGGCGGATGACCTGGTCGCTGGACGCCGCGTTGTCGAGGACGATCAGGGCCCGGCGGCCGGCCAGCTCGGAGCGCCACAGCGCGGCCCGGCCGTCCTCGTCCGGCGGGATCCGGCCCGGCGGCACGCCCAGCTGTCCCAGCAGCAGCAACAGCGCCGCCGCGGGCTCGACCGGGGCATGGTCGCTGTGCCCGTGCAGGTCCAGGAAGAGCTGGACCTCGGGATAGGCGTCGCCGACCAGCTCCGCGACCCGCAGGGCGAGCGTCGTCTTGCCGCTGCCCGCCATCCCGTCGATCGTCAGCACGGACCGGTGCCCGGCCCCGCGCACGAGTCGCGCCAGGACCTCCGCACGGCCGGTGAAATCGCCGACCGTACGCGGCAGCGTGCGCACCGGGCCCGCGGGTGCCCACTCCCGGGCCGCGGCCGCCGCCTCCCCGGTCAGGATCAGCCGGTGCAGCTCCTGCAGGGGCCGGCCGGGCTCGATGCCGAGCTCGTCGCGCAGCAGCTGCCGGGCCCGGCGGAACTCGGCCAGCGCGTCGGCCTGCCGCCCGAGCCGGTGCAGCGCCAGCATCAGCTGACCGCGGAGCCGCTCGCGCAGCGGATAACGCTCGGCCAGCCCGGTCAGCTCCGCCACGATCTCCCGCTCGTGCCCGGCGGCCAGCTCCAGCTCGACCCACTCCTCGGCCGCCGTGGCGTGCTGCTCGTCGAGCACCGCGGCCTGCTGACGCACGGCCGGAGCGTCCAGCCCGGCGAGGGCGGGCCCGCGCCACAGCTGCAGCGCCTCCCGGAGCAGCTTCGCGCCCTGCTCCGCCCCACCGCTGCGGGCGCGGGCGACGAGCCGGAGAAACTCGGTCAGGTCCAGCTCGTCGACGCCGGCCTCGATGGCGTATCCCGCGGGGTCGGTGCGGATCGCGCCCTCCGGCAGCACCCGCCGGAGCCGGGACACGCAGGTCTGCAACTGCCCCCGCGCGGTCGCGGGGGCGCCGGCTCCCCACACCGCGTCGATCAGCTCGTCGCGTCCGACGATCCGGCCGGCCCGCAGCAGGAGCATCGCCAGCACGATGCGATCGCGCCCGGCCGTGATCGGCACCTCACCGACCGTGCCGCTCACGCGCAGCGGCCCCAGGACGCCGTACCGCATCGCATCTCCCGTCCCAGCCGCCGTTCGGCCTCGACGATAAACCTGTGAGAGCGGAACGACAGCGGGACGAGAGTGGTGTCCCGCACCATGAACCCTCAGGTCGTTCCGCCTCGGCTGAACCCTCACGCCCCCAGCGGAGGCGGAACGGCTGCAACGGGGGTGCGCAGCCCTTCACCACGTGGTGAGCGGGCTGTCCGCGAAAGGCCCCGGCCGCCACCCGGCCGGGGCATGGCGGTTGGACGCTGTGCGGCTGCGGACGTATCGTCGCGGGGTTTGGACGTCCCCGACGAACAGGATCTTTGTCATGCGACGTGCCCTGGTTGCCGCCACTCTCGGTGGCCTGCTCCTGCTCGGCGCGGGCTGCTCCGGCGGCGATGAGCCGGACACCGCGAGCGAGGCCCCGTTGGACACGCCCACGACGGCGGTCACGACCACCAGCCCGCCGCCGGACTACTCGGCGAACACAAAATCCGTCTGCACGAAGCTCGACAAGATCTTCGACACCGAGATCAAGTCGCTGGGCAGCGAGCTCGGGAAGATGATCGCCTACAAGGAGGCGGATCAGGACGACAACGTCGAGACCGCTCGCAAGGCCGCGGCCAAGCAGCTGAAGGACATCGGCGCCCAGGTGCGCAAGGAGTCCGCGGCGGCGCAGGACCCGGACATCAAGCAGGCGGCGGCGCAGTCGGCGAGCAAGTTCACCGAGAGCGCCGGCGACGAGGCCTTCTTCAACAAGATCAAGACGATGAAGGACCTCAACACGGTCCTCAACAACCAGATGGCGGACTGGCTCAACCCGGTCGTCGGCCTCTGCGCGTGACCTCGCGGGCCGGGCTGCCCCACGACGACCAGGGCCGGGCGACCACGTGACCTCGCGGGCCGGGCGACCACGTGACCTCGCGGGCCCGGCGAGCTCGTGACCTCGCGGGCCCGGCAAGCGCGTGACCTCGCGGGCCCGGCTGCCACGCGGCGGCCGGGCCCGGATGCCGGTCAGCCGCGGGTGGCGGTGCCGGCAGTGACGGTGCCGACGCGCGTGCCCGAGAGGGTGCCGCCGGTGTAGAGGCCGCCGCCCACGGCGGTGCCCGAGACGGTGCCGCCCGTGTAGATCACGTAGGTCGTGCCCCGGGTGATGCCGGTGCCGGAGAAGACCACGCCCTTGAAGACCTTGGTGGGCTGGAACGACGCGATCTGGGTGCCCGCGCTGGTGGCGAGGTGGACCACCGTGCCGGCCGGCTGGTTGGCGGTGAACGCGTACGAGATCCAGCCCTGACCCGACGCCGGCAGCTGGCTGGTGGTGGCGCTCAGCCCCGTGGACAGGACCGTGCCGCCCGTGATGGTCAGGGCGCCGTTGGAGTCGAGACCGCCCTCGCCCCCGCCCCGCGTCGGAGAGCCGGCCACCACGACCGTGCCGCCGGAGAGGGCCAGCGTGCCGTTCGAGTCGAGCCCGTCGGTGCCGCCGCTGACCACCACCGTGCCGCCCGAGACCGCGATCGTGGCGTTCGGGGCGGTCTGCATCTCCGGCACCCCCTCCTCCGACGCGTTGACGGCGTCATCCGTGGCGGTGGCGTTGACCGTGCCGCCGCTGATCAGGACCTTGAGCCCCTCCAGCCCCTCGTACGACCGGGTGACGCTGACCGTGCCCGCCGAGATCGCCAGCGTGCCCTCGGCGTGCACACCGTCGTCCCCGGTGGCGACCGTCGTCGTGCCGCCGTCCACGGTCAGGGCGGCGTCGGAGTGGACGCCGTCGTCGGAGGCGTCCACCGTGGTCCGCCCGTCGCTGATCACCACGCTGACCCCGGCCTTGAGGCCCTTGGCGGAGGCGTCGCCCGGGGTGACCGTACTGCCGCCGCCCGACTTCGCGGTCAGGGTGCCGCCGGAGACGATCACGTCTGTCTCGGCGGTGACCGCGTCGCCGGTGGCCGTGGCGGAGGCCGTGCCTGCGGCGACCGAGACGTAGCCGCGGGTGGCGTCCTCGTCGTTGTCCGATTTGAGGCCGTCCCCGCCCGCGGTCACCGTGGTGCTGCCGCCCTGCACGACGAGGTAGTCCTTGCCCCGGATGCCGTCGTCGACGGCCGTCACCTGGAGAGTGCCGCCGTTGACGACGAGCCCGTCCGCGCTGGCGATCCCGTCGTACGCGTTCCCCGTCACGGCGAGCGTCCCGTTGCCCGTGATGGTCAGGTTGCTCGCGCTGTAGAGGGCGGCGTTGGCCGGATCGGTGCTCGCGTGCGTGGCCGCGTCGCTGATCCGGTTGGTGGTGCCGTCGGCCAGCACGATCATCACCTCGGGCGCGGCGACCACGTCGAGCGGCGCCGCGGTCGAGTTCGCCAGGGTCACGCCGTTGAGGATCAGCCGCACGATGCCGCTGCCGGTACTGTTCACGACGATCCGGCCATTGGTGAGCGAGCCGCTGAAGGAGTACGTGCCGGCCGCCGCGACGGTCACCGTGCTGCCCGCCACGGTGACGCCCGGAGCGGTGGTCGTGGCGGTCGACCCGGTGAGGGTGACAGGCCGTACGTCGGCGCTGCTCCACACGTAGTCGGCCGCGTCGTCGTGATCGGGCGCGTTGGCAGCCAACGCCTGAGCAGCGGCCGGGCCCGCGACGAGGGGGGCAGCCGCCGGGCTCGCGGCGGAAGAGGCAGCCAACGGGCCCGCGGCAAGGGCGGCAGCCGAAGAGCCCGCGGCCAGCGCGGCGGCCGGAGGGGCGGCCGCTGTCAGCGCCAGGACGGCGGGGAGGACGAGGATTCGGCGCATCGGTCAGTCCTGTCTGTCGTGTGCGAGGGTCAGCCAGCTGGATCCGGCCGGGGCGATCGGCGCCCCGGCGGCGGTGAAGTGGCGGCGCAACGTGCGGCGCCACGGCGTACTCGGCAGGTCCGGGCGCAGGGCGGCCAGCCCGGTGGCGTACTTGGAGATGCGGACCGGGCGGTGCCCGAGCGCCCACAGCAGGCGGTCCGCCGGGGACGGCACCGATCCGGTCTTGGTCTCGATCACGGCCAGGTGCGGCGTGCCGAGGCGGTGACCCCCGGACTCCCAGGCGAGATCGACGTCGACGGTGACGCGGCTGCCCGAGGCCGGCAGATAGAGCGTGGTCCGCCGGTAGCGCGTGACCAGCGTCGGAGCGAACGCCAGCTCGGTGTGCCCGGGAATCGCCAGCGGCTCGAGCCGGTCGTCCACGAAGGACCGCCCGGGCGTGACGGTGGCGTGGTGGTCCGTCCGGTACGGCCGCCGGTCCTTCACCGTGCCGCCGCGGGCGCCCTCCGTCTTCACCTCGAGCCAGCACGAGGCCGAGTCGAGGTACGTCCGCGTCCGGATCTTGAACCGGCGCCGCCGCTGATAGGCCGCCAGCCGGTAGCTCGTCAGGTCGTCGGTGTCGAAGTACACCGAGTGGTAGCGGAACGACCGCAGCCCGTCGATCTCCAGCACCCGCGCGGCGCCATCGAGCTCGCCGAGCAGGACGTCGACGGTGGCGCGCGGGACGGCGTACTTGCGGTCCATCCGGGTCTGCAGCTCGGCGAGCTCGATCAGCTCGGCCAGCCCGATCGCCGGCATCATCGCCGCACACCGGCCGGCTCCGGCTCGCGGACACCCGCGCGGCGCGCGAAGCGCACGTCCACCACGGTGGTGTCGTTCGCGAGATCGAGGCGCTCGATCGCGGCCTGGTGCACCCGGGCGCCGAGGACCCCTTCGAGGTACGCCACGAGCGCCACCTGGTCGGTGAAGGCCCGGTCCAGCACGACGACCTGGTGCTGGTAGTCGCGGAACAGCCGCGGATGATCGCCCGCGTAGACGACGAGCAGGATCAGTGCCATCAGGCTCGGGCCGAGCCACAGGACCGACTCGCTCAGCGGGCCGAGGATGCCGAGGGCGAGCGCCGAGAAGTAGTACGCGACCTCGTGCTGGCCCAGCTCCGTCGACCGCAGCCGGATGATCGACAGCACGCCGAAGAGCCCGAGCCCCAGCCCGGCGCCGACCGTGGCGCTGCTCAGCGACCAGGTGACCGCCAGCACCCCGACGTTGACGCCCAGATAGGCCGCCACCAGGTCCCGGCGCCGGTGGCGCGGGAAGTAGAGGCCGAAGACCAGGATCCCGGCCGCCAGCAGATCCGCACCGAACAACACGAGCCGCGCCATGACGTACGGACCTCCCAGCCTCCCCGCCGGGCGAACAGTCCGTGAACGGAAGTGGGCCCGGCGGTGTCTAATCGATTAACGTCGATTTCCGACCCTAGGGCCCACCGGCTGAACTCAACCTCAAAGTTCGCTGTGAATCGACGTTTGTCGATTAGATGGCCCGTACGTAGTCGACGATCAGCTCGGGGGTGTGCCCGGCCGCGCCGCGCCCCGGGAAGTCGAAGACGGCGAGCATGAGCTGCATCGGATAGTTCGGCGACCGGTCGATCCGCTTGACGGTCCGCCCGTCGATCGAGAACGTCGCGGCGCCCGGCCGCCAGTCGACGGCATAGACGTGGAAGTCGCCCGGGTCCAGCGGCTGCCGCTCGGCGGACCAGTCCTCGGTGAGCCCCGGGTCGCGGAACTTGTGCAGGCCGACACCGACCTCGCAGCCGTCCGGCCGTACGGACGAACCGAAGACCTCCATCACGCACAGCTCGCCGGAATGCTGGGGTTTGTCCTCCACCCCCGCCAGCCAGAAGGCCGCCATGGACCGGGGCGACAGCACCGCCCGCAGCCGCGCCTCGATCCGCCCGTAGAGCGGCGTGTGCCCCCAGAAGCCGCACTCCTCGGCGACGAGCAGCCCCTCCCGGAACGGCTGCCCGCCGATCGGGCTGCCCACCGGCCCGGACACACACGCGCTCTGCACGCCGGACACGCGCAGCGGCTCGGGATGCAGCTCCTCGCACCAGAGCCCCTGCTCGGGCGGGATGCTGAGCCGCAGCTCCCCGCCCGAGACGACGTAGGTCGCCGTGGTGGCCGCACGGGAACTCCAGTGCGGCAGGTAGTGCGGCAGCCACAGATCGGTGTTCAGCGCGTCCCCGGCGAACGTCTCCTCCATGCCGGGAACGCTAGTGGCCGACGAGCCGAGCGTCACGCCGGATCAGCGGGGCGCCCTGGTCAGTCGCGGGCCAGGCCGGGCGGGAGGGCGTCCTCGTCGGTCGTCACCCGGCGGGCGTTGAGGTGCGGCTCACGGCACAGGGCAGCGATCAGGTCCTCCGGGCCGCCGACGCAGGTCCAGACGTCGTCCCACAGGGCCGAGACGAGCCAGGTGCGGTCCTGCGGGAAGAACAGGTCCGGGAGGGCGCCGTCGCCGCGCATGTGGCCGCGGCGCCAGGTGAGGGTCTGGGCGGGGCCGGCTTGCACGAGGACGTAGGGCCAGTCCGCGTACAGGGGGACGCGCGGGGCCCGGTCGAAGACGACGTCGTGGGCGCCGGTCTCCAGGTAGCCGAGCCACCACGGCTGGTCCGCGGTGTGGCGCGTCAGGGTGTCGATGACTGCGCGCTCGTGGACGTCGATGGGCACGGACTCGTCCCAGTGCAGGGTCGCGTACGCCGGGAAGACCGGCGGGATCGCGGACGTCACCGAGAGGCTCGCCCGCGTCCCGGCGGCGATCCAGGCGACGTCCGCTGCCGTGCCGAAGCGGGGCGGGGCGGTCAGAGGGCCTCCCCGGCGACCTTGAGGAAGGCGTCGTTCTCCTCGGGGGTGCCGATGGTGACGCGGACGCCGTCGCCCTGGAAGGGGCGGACGATGACGCCGCTCTTCTCGCACGCGGCGGCGAAGGCGGCGGCGTGGTCGCCGAGCGGCAGCCACACGAAGTTGGCCTGGCTGGTGGGCACGTCGGCGCCCAGTTTGCGCAGCTCGGCGGTGACCCGGTCGCGCTCGGCGATGACGATGGCGCAGCGGCGGACGACCTCGGGCTCGGCGTCCAGGGCGGCCAGCGCGGCGGCCTGGGCGACCATGCTGGTCGAGAAGGGCGTGAGGACCTTGCGGATGGCGGCGGCGACGGCGGGCTGGGCGACCAGGTAGCCGACGCGCAGGCCGGCGAGGCCCCAGGCCTTGCTGAGGGTGCGCAGGATGACGACGTTGGGCCGATCACCGTACGTGGCCAGGCCGTCCGGCACCTCGTCGTCCGTCACGAACTCCCGGTACGCCTCGTCGAGCACCACGAGCGTGTCGTTCGGCACGGCGTCGAGGAAGCGGTCGAGGTCGTCGCGGCGGACGCTCGTACCCGTGGGGTTGTTGGGGTTGCAGACGATGGCCAGCCGGGTGCGGTCCGTCACCGCGTCGGCCATGGCGCGCAGGTCGTGACCGTGCCCGGGGGTGTTGGGGACCCGGATGCTCGTGGCCCCGACGCCGGTGGCGATGATCGGGTACGCCTCGAAGGAGCGCCACGAGTAGAGGATCTCGTCGCCCGGCAGGCAGGTCGCCTTGGCCAGGTGCTCGGCGAGCGCGACCGAGCCGCCGCCGGTCACGATGCGGCCGGGGTCGACGCCGAGGCGCTCGGCGAGCTTGGCGCGCAGGGCCAGCACGCCCATGTCGGGGTAGCGGTGCGACTGGGTGACCGCCTCCGCGATCGCCTCGGCCACGCCGGGCAGCGGCCCGAAGGGCACCTCGTTGCTGGCCAGCTTGACCGCCTCGGCGATGCCGAGCTCGCGGGCCAGGTCGGCGACGTTGCGACCGGGCACGTACGCGGGCAGCGCGTCCAGGTCCGCGCGCGTCAGCCTGGTCATCGTCGTCCTCCTGAGGTGTCGTTCTCTTCGGCGGAGGTCTCCGCCTGCTGGAATTGCCGGGGCGGCACCGCGACCACGACGGTGCGCGCGGACTTGTCGTGCAGGGCCTGGTGCAGCTTCGGCTCGAAGAGCACCGAGCCGGCGTAGATCAGCTGGGCGAGGAAGCCGACGTAGCAGCTCCAGAGGGGCGTCCACATGCCCAGCCGGCTCCACCGGGCGAACGCGCGGCCGCCGCCGAGCGGGGCGGTGTCGTCCAGCTTCATGACCTTGATGCCCATGAGCCGCTTGCCGAGGGTCTGGCCGCTGTTGGCGAGCGCCGGCACCTCGTACGCACACCACAGCGCCGTGGCCACGACCAGCATCGTCAGGTAGATCCAGCTGGCCCGGGGCGACGCGGCGTCGGTCTCGGCGGTCAGCGGGTCGGCCATGATCGCGCGGTAGGTGGGCTCGATCTCGAGCCACAGCTGGTACGCGAGCCAGCCGTTGACCACGACGTTGAGCAGGAACACCACGACGATGTCGATCAGCCGGGCGACCAGGCGGCGGCCGAGCCCGGCGAGCGCGAGGCCGTGCGGGCGGGCCTGCACCGGGTAGGCGAACGGCAGCGGCGGGTAGCCGGGCGGCGGCGCGCCCCAGCCGGGTGGCGGCGCTTGCCACCCCTGCGGCGGCAGGCCCGGCGGCGGCCCCTGCCACCCCGGCGGCAGGCCCTGCGGGGCGCCTTGCCAACCGGGCGGCGGGCCTTGCGGCGGGCCTTGCCAACCGGGCGGCGGCCCTTGCGGCGGGCCTTGCCAACCGGGCGGCGGCCCTTGCGGCGGGCCCTGCCAGCCCTGCGGAGGCGCCTGCCAACCGGGCGGCGGCGCGCCCCAGCCGGGAGGCGGGCCGGAGAGGGGCGGCGCGGGCGGCGCACTCGATGCCGGCGGCGTGGCAGGCGTCACCGGAGCCGGCGAGGCAGTCGCGGCCGGGGAGGCAGGAGCGGCCGGCGAGGCAGTTGCGGCCGGCGAGACGGGCGAGGCCGTCGAGGCGGGCGGCGGCGAAGGCGTGGGCTCCTCGGCCGGCGGCGGCCCGTCGGGCGGCGTCTGGTCCGCCGGAAGAGCCTTGCCCAGCCAGCCCTCGCCGTCCCACCAGCGCTGGGTCGACGGGTCGGCCGGGTCCTTGTACCAACCGGCGGGTAGCGAACTCATGGCGAAACCTTTATCACGGCAGGCTGCGTGCCCTTCTCAGGCACGGGCGGGCGGCGGGACGAAACCGCAGCAACCGGGCCGGAGGGGCACGATTGCCACGGCATCGCCCGCCGGGGTCACGGGAACAGTCTTACAGGTTCCCGCGCGCCTCCTGCTCCCGCTCGATGGCTTCGAAGAGCGCCTTGAAGTTGCCCTTGCCGAAACCGAGCGACCCGTGCCGCTCGATCAGCTCGAAGAAGACCGTCGGCCGGTCCTGCACGGGCTTGGTGAAGATCTGCAGCAGGTAGCCGTCCTCGTCCCGGTCGACCAGGATGCCGCGCTTCTTGAGCTCCTCGATCGGCGCCCGGACGGTGCCGATGCGCGCCCGCAGCTCGGGGTCGTCGTAGTACGAGTCCGGGGTGGTGAGGAACTCCAGGCCCGCGGCGCGCATGGCGTCGACCGACGCGATGATGTCGTTGGTCGCCACGGCCACGTGCTGGGCGCCCGGGCCGCCGTAGAACTCGAGGTACTCGTCGATCTGCGACTTGCGCTGCGAGACGGCCGGCTCGTTGAGCGGGAACTTGACCTTGCGGGTGCCGTCCGCCACGACCTTGCTCATCAGCGCCGAGTAGTCGGTGGCGATGTCGTCGCCGATGAACTCGGCCATGTTGGTGAAGCCCATGACGCGGCGGTAGAACTCGACCCACTCGTCCATGCGGCCCAGCTCGACGTTGCCGACGACGTGGTCGACCGCCTGGAAGTAGCGCTTGGGCTGCAGGCCGGCCTCGATCGCGGAGCTGCGGTCGACGATCGGGCCGCGGGTGACGAAGCCGGGCAGGAACGGTCCGTCGTAGCGCGAGCGGTCGACGAGCGAGTGCAGGGTGTCCCCGTACGCCCCGATCGTCGCGATCCGGACGATGCCGTGCTCGTCCTTGACGTCGTAGGGCTCGGTGACCGCGCGAGCGCCCGCGGCGACGGCGTGCGCGAAGGCCTTGTCGACGTCCGGCACCTCGAGCGCGATGTCGGAGATGCCGTCACTGTGCCTGGTGACGTGGTCGCTGCCCGGGGCGCCGGCGTGCACCGCGCCCACGAGCACGAACCGGGCCGAGCCGCTGACCAGCACGTACTCGGCGTGGTCGCGGAAGCCCTGCTCGGGCCCGCGGTAGGCCACGCAGGTCATGCCGAACGCGGTGGAGTAGTAGTGGGCGGCCTGCTTGGCGTTGCCCACGAGGAAGCGGAGGTGGTCGACGCCCTTGACGGGGAAGACGTCCCGGGTCGCCGTCGCTTGTGCCATCGTCTGCGTCATGCGCTGACGTTGACCTACGTCACACCGCTGGGCAACAGTCCGAATTTCAGCTGGGCACTCTGTGCATTCGGTAGAGTCCGTAGGCACTATGGCTGGACAAGATGCATACCTGGACGCGCTCGACGGCCGCCTGATCGCCCTGCTCGCCGAGGAGCCCCGCATCGGGGTGCTCGAGTTGAGCCGGCGCCTCGCCGTGGCGCGCGGCACGGTCCAGGCCCGGCTCGACAAGCTGACCGCTCGCGGCGCGATCCGGGGCTTCGGGCCCGACGTCGTGCCGGCCGCGATCGGGTTCACAGTCACCAGCTTCGTGACCCTGGAGATCTCCCAGCGCTACGGGCACACCGCCGTCACCGCGCATCTCGCGGAGATCCCCGAGGTGCTGGAGGCGCACACGATCACGGGCACCGGCGACCTGATGTGCCGCATCGTGGCCCGGTCCAACGCCGACCTGCAGCGGGTGATCGACCAGGTGCTCGCGTACGAGGGGATCCTGCGCGCGTCGACCATCATCGCCCTGGCCGAGCAGATCCCGTACCGCACCATGCCGTTGGTCAGGGCGGTGAGCGGTACATAAGAGATCGACACGGACTAATCGGGCTGATCATCGGGACGGTCCGGCGTCGATACGGTGATCACCGTGGCATCGAAGGCGGCGACGGGTACGGCTCTCGCCGGCCTCGTGACCGTCATCGTGCTCGCCTCCACCGGGGTGTGGAACCCGTTCCCCCAACTCTGGTCCTGGATCAGCGCGAGCGACCCGATCGCCGAGGGCGTGGCCACCTGGCAGACCGCCGCGGGCGGCTCCCCGGAGAGCGTCACGATCACGGGCGGCTCGGCGGTCGTGGAGTACAGGACGTCCGTCGAGGCGTACGGGCTGACCGCCGGCGTGCGGCTCTGGAAGTCCGACGCCGACTGGGCCGGGGTGGCCGGCCAGGACGCGGACGCGGTCGTGGTCGTGGGGCGCCTGCTCACCAAGGGCTACGAGGTGCTCGACCCGGCCACCGGAGCCGTGCGGCGCAAGGACGACGGCGCCACGGCGGTGTGGACGTACGCCGATGCGATCCTCGACCTGCGGTGCGCCAAGGCGAGCTCGTGCCGGCTGAGCGCCTGGGACCCGCGCGGCACGAAACCGATGTGGACGGTCGAGACCCAGGGCATCGGGTTCGTGCTCGACGCGGCGAACCCGGACCTGCCCGACACCCAGCCGATCAGCTCGCCGCGGGTCGATGCGCGGGCCGCGGGACCCGTGCGGCTGCCGGACCTCATCGGCCTGCCCGGCGACGGCAAGATCCAGATCGTCGACACGGCGCAGGGGCGTGCGGTGGAGACCCGCAAGCCGGAGGCCGACGAACGGGTCGCCGTGGTCGGCAGCCGCGTGCTGACCGTTACCGGCGAGGCCCGCGACGGCACCTGTTACTACGGCGTCACCGCGCACGATCCGCCGCACACCCAGGCCGCGTGGCAGCGTGACGGGCTCAACCTGCGCACGGCGGACAACGGCAACGACTGCGCGCAGGACAGGGATCCCGCCGGCGGCTCCGACGTGGTGCTCGGCGTCGACCCGTACGGCCGGCAGGAACTGATCGCCGCCCACGACGGCCGGACGCTCTGGCACGGCGACAAGGGGCAGAGCGTGCTGGCGGTCAACAACGCGTACGCGCTGATCCGCAGCGCCGACGGGGCAACTCTCAGTGCCCGCTCGTTCAGCCGGGGCGCGACGGCGTGGCGGCGGTCGATCGGACGGGACACGTCGGCGGCGCTGACCCCGTACGCGGGAATCATCGCCGACCCGGAACCCGGCCGCATCGTCGCGGTGAGCCCGCGTACCGGCAAGGTCCTGGTCGACGTGAAGACCGCGGCGAACGTCTTCGCGGCCGGTCCGGCGGGGTTGATCCTGGTCGACGGCCGGGACCTCGCCTACGTCCCCTACGCCGCGTGATCGATCATGGTGACGTGACTGTCACCATGGCGTGACCACGCTGGTTCGCACCCGTGGATGTCGCTGGCCTAAAGTTGCCCGTCATGAGCAGAGCCGCCGCTTTCTCGTACTCGCCGTTGTTGCCGACCGGCGAGGACACCACCGAGTACCGCCTGCTCGCGGACGAGGGTGTCGACGTGGTGCACGGCCCCGGCGGCCGGCGCTTCCTGACCGTCGAGCCGGAGCTGCTCACCCTGCTCACGGCCGAGGCGATGCACGACATCGCGCACTTCCTGCGCCCGGCCCACCTCGCCCAGCTGCGCGCGATCATCGACGACCCCAGGGCCTCGCCGAACGACCGCTTCGTCGCCCTCGACCTGCTGCGCAACGCCAACATCGCGGCCGGCGGCGTGCTGCCGATGTGCCAGGACACCGGCACGGCGATCGTCATGGGCAAGCGCGGCCGCCACGTCCTGACCGACGGCACCGACGAGGAGGCCATCGCCCGGGGCGTCTACGAGGCGTACACCCGGCTGAACCTGCGCTACTCGCAGCTCGCCCCGCTGACCATGTGGGACGAGCGCAACACGGGGTCCAACCTCCCGGCGCAGATCGAGCTCTACGCGGAGGACCCGGGCGGGGCCCCGGACGCGTACAAGTTCCTCTTCATGGCCAAGGGCGGCGGCTCGGCCAACAAGTCCTACCTCTACCAGGAGACCAAGGCGCTGCTGAACCCGGCGCGCATGATGGAGTTCCTGGACGAGAAGCTCCGGCTCATCGGCACGTCCGCCTGCCCGCCGTACCACCTCGCCGTGGTCATCGGCGGCACGAGCGCCGAGCACGCCCTCAAGACCGCCAAGCTGGCCAGCGCGAAATACCTCGACAACCTCCCGCGCGCCGGCTCGACAACCGGCCACGGCTTCCGCGACGTCGAGCTGGAGGCCGCGGTCCTCGAGCTGACCCGCGACTTCGGCATCGGCGCCCAGTTCGGCGGGCGCTACTTCTGCCACGACGTCCGCGTGATCCGGCTCCCGAGGCACGGCGCCTCCTGCCCGGTCGCCATCGCCGTCTCCTGCTCCGCCGACCGCCAGGCCCTCGCCAAGATCACCCCGTCGGGCGTCTGGCTCGAGCGCCTCGAGCCCGACCCGGCCCGCTTCCTGCCCGACGTCGACCTCGGCTCGGAGGAGGTCGTCCAGGTCGACCTCAACCGCCCGATGGCGGAGATCCGCGCCGAGCTCTCGAAGTACCCGGTCAAGACCCGCCTCTCGCTGACCGGCCCCCTCGTCGTCGCCCGCGACATCGCCCACGCCAAGATCGCCGAACGCCTCGACGCCGGCGAGCCGATGCCGGCGTACCTGCGCGACCACGCGGTCTACTACGCCGGCCCGGCCAAGACCCCCGAGGGCTACGCGTCCGGCTCCTTCGGCCCGACCACGGCTGGCCGCATGGACGCGTACGTCGAGAAGTTCCAGGCGGCGGGCGGCTCGCTCGTCATGCTGGCCAAGGGCAACCGCTCCGGCCAGGTGACGCGCGCGTGCCAGTCGTACGGCGGCTTCTACCTGGGCTCGATCGGCGGCCCCGCGGCCCGGCTCGCCCAGGACTGCATCCGGCACGTCGAGGTGCTCGAATATCCGGAGCTCGGCATGGAGGCCGTGTGGCGGATCGAGGTCGAGGACTTCCCGGCCTTCATCGTCGTCGACGACAAGGGCAACGACTTCTTCGCCGACGTCACCAAGCCGGTGCTGAGCATCGGCCGCCGCTGAGCGTGGGAGCAGCCGCCAGCAGCGCCGCGGCCCTCGCCTTCGCATCCGCTGATTGACCAGGAGCAACGCTCAGACCCGTCGGACAGCCACCACCAAGCGCTCATAGCGACGAGGATCGTGCGTCACGACCGAAGGGCACGCTGCGCACGGCCGGGCGCTACGGGGTGCGGTTCCAGGTCCAGGCGTAGCCCGTGTCCTCGACCGACAGGCCCGCGTCGCACAGGTCGAGGGGCCGGAACGTGTCGACCATCACGGCGAGTTCGTCGAAGGCTTCGGCGCCCAGGCTGCGTTCGACGGCGCCGGGCTGGGGGCCGTGGGTGAAGCCGGACGGGTGCAGCGACATCGAGCCCTGCTCGATGCCGGAGCCGCGGCGGGCCTCGTAGTTGCCGCCCGTGTAGAACATCAGCTCGTCGCTGTCCACGTTGTGGTGATTGTACGGAACCGGGACGGCGAGCGGGTGGTAGTCGACCTTGCGCGGGACGAAGGAGCAGACGACGAAGTTCGGCCCCTCGAAGGTCTGGTGGACGGGCGGCGGCTGGTGGACGCGGCCGGTGATGGGCTCGAAGTCGTGGATCGAGAACGCCCACGGGTAGAGGCAGCCGTCCCAGCCGGCCACGTCGAAGGGGTGGTGGGCGTAGACGTGCCTGGTCCAGCCGGCGCGGTGCTTGACGTAGACCTCGACATCCGTCTCCTCCACGACGACCGGAATGCCCGGTCCGCGCACGTCCCGCTCGCAGTAGGGCGCGTGCTCCAGGAACTGGCCGCGCACCGAGAGATAGCGCTTGGGCGGTCCGATGTGGCCGGTCGCCTCGATCGTCAGCAGCCGCACCGGGCCGCCGGTCGGCACGATGCGATGCACGACAGAGGTCGGGATGATGACATAGTCGCCCGCCGAGACCGGCAGATGACCGAAGGTCGTCTCGACGGTCGCCGACCCCTCCTCCACGTAGAGGCACTCGTCGCCCACGGCGTCCCGATAGAGCGGGGACGGCCGGTCCGCCACGACATAGCCGATGCGAACGTCATCGTTGGCCAGCAACGGCTGACGACCCGTCACCGCATCGGCCGGGCCGGCTGCGAGCTTGTGGGTGCGCAGGTGGCGAGGCTTGAGCGGCAGGTTCGGCGTCCGCGCGAACGCCGGCGGCTCGTAGCGGGAGGCGTCGGAGATGGCCGTCGGCGGATATCGGTGATAGAGCAGGGACGAGTCGGAGGAGAAGCCCTCCTGGCCCATCAGCTCCTCGGCGTAGAGCCCGCCGTCGGGCCGGCGGAACTGGGTGTGCCGCTTGCGGGGGATCTCCCCGGCAGTGCGGTAGTACGGCATCGTCGCCACCACCTAACAAGACATCACGGTCGGTGTTGTCCAGCTCTCGCAGCGTCCATTAGGTTCGGTGGCGTGTCAACGCTGGTGCCCCCGATCTTCCGCGGCCTCGTGGACGACGCGTCCGTGCTGCCGCCGGGCGTGCCGGGCGCCGATGCGGTCGACTCCCACCGCAGGCACCGCGAGGGCTGGTACGCGCCCCTGCTCGGCGCGCTGCTCGTACCCTCGTCGGTCGCGGCCTTCGACATCTCCCCGCACGGCCTGAAGGTCGGCGTGGTGAGCGACACCGGCATCGCCGCTCTGCCGGCGACGGTCACGAAGCTGCGGGCCACCGGCTCCCGGGTGACCCAGGTGGAGGCGCTGGTCGCGCGGCGCGGCGAGGATCCCCAGCCCGGCGTGCGGGCCCTGCGCGAGTTCGCCGCCGGCTTCCCCGACCTGCAGGTGTACGCCGAGATCCCGCTCAGCTGGGGCCTGCTCGCCGCCCTCGACTCCGTGGCCGCGACGCACTCGGGTGCGGGTCCCGCGCTGCGCCCGAAGTTCCGGGTGGGCGGGCTCGCCTCGGAGCTGTTCCCGACGCCCGTCGAGCTGGCCGCCGTGATCTGCGCCTGCCGCGACCGGGGCCTGCCGTTCAAGCTGGCCGCCGGGCTCCGCCACGCGCTGCGGCACACCGATCCGGAGACCGGCTTCACGCATCACGGCTTCCTCAACGTGCTGGTCGCGTCGGCGCTGGCGGCGGAGGGCGGCGAGGTGGCCGAGGTCGCGGAGGTGCTGGCGGCGACGCATCCGGTGCCGCTGGTCGAGCCGGCCCGCGAGCGCCGGGACGAGCCGCGGCCGCTCTGGGTCGGCTTCGGCACGGCCAACGTCCTCGAGCCCCTCACCGAGCTCGTCCGCCTCGGCCTGGTGAACGGCGGCTACGAGTGAGCCTGTTCGGGCCGGACAACCTCCCGTACGGCGTCTTCTCCACGCCCGGCCACGAGCGCCGCATCGGGGTGCGCCTGGGCGACAGCGTGGTGGACGTCGCCGAGTTCCTGCCGTGGCCGTCGCTCACCCCGTTCCTCGCCCTGGGACGTCCGGAGTGGACCGAGCGGCGCGCGCGGATCAGGGACGCCCTGCCCCGGTTGACGGCGACAGCGATCGACGAGGTCGAGCTGCATCTGCCGTTCGAGGTGGCCGACTACACGGACTTCTACTCGTCCGAGCACCACGCCGTGAACGTCAGCCGGATCCTGCGCCCCGGCGAGCCCGGCCTGCCGCCGCAGTGGAAGCACCTGCCGATCGGCTATCACGGCCGCGCGGGGACGGTCGTCGTCTCCGGGACGCCCGTCCTCCGCCCGTACGGGCAGCTGGGTCCCGGCGTCTTCGGCCCGGCGCAGCGGCTCGACATCGAGGCGGAGGTCGGCTTCGTCGTGGGGGTGCCGGGCCGCCGGATCCCCACCGGGCGCTTCCGGGACCACGTGTTCGGCGTGGTCCTCGTCAACGACTGGTCGGCACGCGACATCCAGGCGTTCGAGTACCGGCCGCTCGGCCCGTTCCTCGCCAAGTCGTTCGCCACCTCGATCTCGCCCTGGGTCACCCCTCTGGAGGCGCTGGCCGACGGGAAGCCGCCCGAGCAGGACCCGCGGCCGGTGCCCTACCTGCTCCCGTCCGGCCCCGGCCTGGACATCACGCTGCGGGTCGAGTGGAACGGCACCGAGGTGAGCAGGCCCTCGTACACGCACATGTACTGGACCGCCGCCCAGCAGCTCGCGCATCTCACGGTCAACGGGGCTGCCGTGCGTACCGGCGATCTCTTCGCCTCCGGGACGGTGTCCGGGCCCACGGAGACCGGCTCCTTCCTCGAGCTCACGGAGAACGGCACCCGGCCGGTGCGGCTGGGCGACGGCAAGGAGCGCGGGTTCCTGCGGGACGGCGACCGGGTGACGATCAGTGCCACGGCCGCGGGGGCGGAGGGCGGCACGATCGGCTTGGGACCGGTGTCGGGAACTGTCTGTCCCTGAGGCGCGACTTTCCGTACGGTGAGGGCATGTCCACGGTCGCGGTCACCCGGCTGGTCGAAGCGCCGGTCGTCGAGGTCTGGCGGGTCTTCACCGATCTGCCCCGCCGACGGGACTGGCTGTCGACCGTCACGCGCGTCGACATGCTCACCCGCGGCCCCTTCGGCAAGGGCACTGTCTGGCGCGAGACCCGTGTGATGGCCGACGGCGGGGAGATCACCGAGGAGTTCCGGGTACGCGAATGCGCCGTCCCCGAGAAGTTCGTCGTGGCCTCGCCCGGGATCGGCGCCGACTACCGGATGACGTACACGTTCGTGCCCGTGATCGAGGGGCGGCACCGGGGCGGGACGATGGTGACCGTCGTCCAGGACGGCAGCCCCACGGCACCGTCCGGGCGGCTGCTGGCGCTCGTGTTCGGCGGGCTCGCCGCGCGTACGGTCGAGGGTGCCCTCCGTCGTGACCTGGACGATCTGGCCTCGGCAGCCTGAACTACTGTCGCGGGCGTGACCCGGAAACTGCTGCTCGCGCTCGCCGCGGCCGTCGTGCTCGCCGCGGCCGGCCTGACCGGGTGGCGGGTGCTCCGCCCCGCCGAGGTGTCCGAGCCAGCCACGACCGCGTACCCGGTCGCGCAGATCCGCCGCCCGGGCGTGACCGGCAAGCTGACCCAGGCTCCCCTGATCGTCGACGACACCATCCGCGTGTACGCCGGCCCGCGCCTGGTGAAGGCCGACGCGCCGGTCGGGGCGAAGACGATGTACACGCCGCGCTGGTCCTACCGGCGGTGGCCCGAGCAGCTGACCGGGGTCGTCGCCGCCGGGACGACGGTCGTGAGCCGGTGGTCGGACGGGAAGCTGGTGGCGCTCGACGGGCGTACCGGGAAGGTGGCCTGGCGGTTCGACGGGCCGGCCGCGTCGCCGGTCGAGGGGCGGACCGGGGCTGACGCGGTCTGGGCCCCGGCCGGTCTGCTTACGCACGGAACCACGGTGATCGTGACCGACGGCAGCCGGGCAACCGCGGTCTCCGCCGGCACGGTGCGGTGGAGTGCCGACTGCGCCGATGCTTTCGTCACCGCGGGTGGAGCCGTCGTCTGCGGCGCCGGGGCGTGGGACGTGACCACCGGAGCTGCGCTGAGCGGCTGGCCCGCAGGGCCCTATGCGGCACTCGGCTGCGACGTGGCCCGCTCGGGCTGCGCGGGCCTGCGGGACAGCGCGGGGCGGGGCTGGCTGGCCACCGCGGCCGAACCGGTCCGCGCCCCGGCCCTGGACTCCCCCACCGCGACGGCCGGCGGCGACCTCGTCCTGGACACCGCCGACGACGCCGTGACCGCCTCCGGGGCCGCGACATGGCGCTGGACCGGCACGGCACAGGTGCTCGGCGTCCGCGCGGGCAAGGTCGTCCTGCTCACCGCCGACCAGCGGCTCGTCACCCTCGACGCGGCGACGGGCACGCAGCTCAAGGCCTTCCGACTCTACGTCCGCAACGAGCGCAAGGAACCGTGGAAGCCCCACCTCTGGCAGGTCACCGACACCTTCGTCGCGATCGAGCGCCTGTGGCCGGACGCCACGGACGATCCGGACGAGGTGAACCACTACTACGGCATCGACCCCGTCATCGCCGCCGCCCTCTGACGGCCGGCCGCGCTCACCTGGTGTAGTGGAAGCGGCAGGAGAGGATGATCAGCTCGTCGTCGGCGACGCGGTACACCAGCCGATGCTCCCGGTTGATCCGCCGCGAGGACCATCCCGCCAGATCACCGCGCAGCATCTCCGGCTTGCCGAGTCCAGGCTCACTGTCGTCCCGCACGATGTCGCGAACCAGCGTGTTGATGCGCTTGACCATCTGCTTGTCGTCGGAAGCCCAGCCGAGGTACTCGTTCCCGGCAACAACCGTCCATGAGATGCGTTTGACGCTCACGCCGATTCCCGCGTGTCGGCACCCGCCTCGTCGAGGTCGTCCAAGCCGTGTTCGACCAGATCACCGCGCTCCGCCTGAGCCAGGGCCTCGCGTAGGCGAGCGGCATTGGCCGGATTGGACAGCAGGTATTCGGTCTCCTTGATCGAATTCCACTCCGCCAGCGAGATGATGACCACCGGCTCGTGACCCGAGCGATGGATCACCGTCTCCTCGGCATCATCGATGACAGCGTCGAGAGTCCGAGCGAAGTTCTGGCGGGCCTCGGTGAAGCTGACGACCTTCATGAGCCCTCCCTGTACGTACAGAAAATTGTACGTACAGGAGGTGGGTCACACCAGCGTGGTCAGCAGGGCGGTCCAGGCCTCCTCGGCGGCGCCGGCGAGTGGGCCGTCGTCGCCCAGGGCGGCGGCGAGGACCGGCGGCGGGTTCTCGCGGCGGAAGCCCATCAGGCCCGCCCGGTAGGCCGCCTCGATCTCCCCCGGCGCGGCCAGCAGCAGGTCCAGCCCGAGGCCGCCGAGCGTGACCAGATCGGGGTCGAGCCCGTTGACCAGGCCCGCGATGCCCCGGCCGAGCGCGGTCGCCACGGTCGCCGTCGCGGCCGCCGGCTCGGGCTCCCCGGAGGCGATCACGCGGCGGGCGTAGGAGATCGGGTCGCGGGGCGGTTCGTGGCCGAGCAGGCGGGCGAGCGCCGAGCCGTCGACCGCGGTTCCCCAGCATCCGTACGCCCCGCATGGACACGCCACCGCCGGGTCCCCGAACGGCATGTGCCCGAACTCGCCCGCCGCGCCCACGGCACCGACCAGCACCTTGCCCCCGTCGACCACGGCGCCGCCCAGCCCCGCCTCCACGCGCAGGTGGAGGGCGACCGAGGCGCCGACGGCCACGCCCCGGTGGGACTCGGCGCTGGCCGCGAGGGTGGCGTCGTTGCCCGCCACGAAGATCTCCGCCTTGGGCCACACCGCGGCCAGGTCGACGTCGCGCCAGCCGAGGTTGCTGGCGTCGAGCAGGAGGTCGGGCGAGACGATGCCCGGGGCGGCGACGCCGATGCCGCGGATCCGGTCCCCGTACTGGCGGCGCAGCCCGGCCACCGCCGCACCGACCGCCGCGACCACCTCGTCGCCGCCGCGGCCGCTCAGCTCCTCGCGGACCGAGGCGAGCATGCCGCCGCCGAGCTCGACCACGTCGACTCGCCACTGCTCGTGGGTGATCGACGCGGCCGCGATCAGGGGGCCGCGCGGATGCGGGATGAGGGCGGTGGTCGGCCGCCCGCGGGCCCCGCTGGGCGCCGCGGGCTCCTCGGCCAGCAGCCCGGCCTGCCCGAGCCGGCCGACCAGCTCAGTGGTGGCGCCGGTGCCGACCCCGATCAGCCGGGCGGCGTCGGCGCGGGTCACCCCGGGGCGAGCGTGCACCACCCGCAGCAGCTCGGTCGCGCGCGTCGTCACACCGTTCTCCTTCAACCGGGTTGCGGGCTTTCGCCTATCCTCGCCCCCGACCCGCCCGATCCGCGCGCTGCCTCACGGCGTGTTTTGATCGACTACCTCTCCGTGGTGGTCATCCGATGTGGAAGTCGTCCCCGTAGACGGCGAAGTCGAGCGGGGTGTTCAGGTCGAGGTTGCCGTTGCGCAGGAAGACGCGCTGGGCGGTGTCGACCCGGGTGGTGTCGGAGTGGGCCTCCTCCTTCTTCATCTCGGCGACCCGCTCGTCGAGGAAGGCGTTCAGCCAGGCGGTCTCCGTGCCGCCCTGGGCCGGCGGCTTGGCCTTGCGCAGGGCGCGGCTGCGGATCGAGCGCATGCCCTCGTACCCGTGCATGACCGCGGCGTCGTAGTAGATGAACTGGCCGAGCGCGCGCACGCCGTCGCTCTTGCCGTCGCGTACGGACGGGTTGAAGTAGACCCGGTCGCGCTCGGACTCCTGCGCGGCCTGGAAGACCGGGTCGGCCGCGGCCGTACGCCAGTCCGCCGGGAAGCCGGGGTCGAGCCCGGCGTGCGAATCGGTGCCGTCGACCGAGCGCAGCGCGGGCAGGTACTTGGCGAGCACGTTGCCGGGCTCGGCCGCCGTGTACGCCTCGACCAGCTCCAGCATGTCGCCGGTGCCCGAGCAGAAGCCGATGATGCCCGCCGTGTAGCCGCGCCCGTCCTCGATGTCCTCGATGTACCTGAACTGCGCCCGCCAGTCGAGCGACGAGTTCTCGGCGGCCGAGACGATCTGCATCGCCACGTCCTTCTTGACCGGGTCGTCGAGGTTCGTGGCGACGGCGGCGCCAGCCGGCAGCACGCCGTAGACCGCGGCGGCGGTGGCGACCAGGACCGTGCCCAGGGCACAGAACAGCCTTGTCTTGCGTCTCATGGCGCTCCTCGCGAGGGGTGAGAGGTGGGGATGGCGCCGGGTCCGCCGGGGGATGGCGGACCCCGCCCGCGAGGGGGTTCGCGGGAGCTTCCTTCGGGGATTGAAGGAAGCGAATGGAGACGATAGATCAGTTAAGGTACTTAATCAATAGATGCCCTTGCCCTTGACGGGGTTGCGCCGGGCGCCTAGCGTCGAGGCGACTGTTAACCACTTTGCCTATCACCGAGGGGGCCCGGTGACTCGCCTGGCGGGGTCGTCCAAGCTGCTGCGGGCCATGAACGAGAGCGCCGCCCTGGCCCATCTGCTGGAGCCCGGCGGCCTCACCCGCGCCGATCTGCGCAGGCTCACCGAGCTCTCCACGCCGACCATCTCCGAGGTGCTGCGCCGGCTCACCGGGGCCGGGCTGGTCTCCGTGATCGGGCACAACAGCGGGCGCCCGGGGCCGAACGCGGAGATCTACGCGGCCAACCCCGACGCGGCGTACGCGGCCGCCGTCTCGATCCGCGACATCGGCGCCAGCCGGGCGCCCGCGGTCACCGCCGCCCTCTGCGACCTGACCGGCTCGGTGCGCGCCCGGCTCCAGACGCCCGTCGACTTCCTCGTGACGGATCCCGGGACGGCCGTGATCGACGCGGTCGCCGGGCTCGTGGCCCGGGCCGGCGTGGCTCCCGAGGCGGTGCGGCACGTGCAGCTGGGCGTCGCGGGCTCGTACGACACCCGGGCCGAGACGATCCGGCACGTCGACATCCCCGGGTTTGCCCGCCCCGGCCTGGTCCCCGGGATCGCCGCCCGGCTGGGCACCCGGGTCGGCGTCGACAACGACGTGAACCTCGCCGCGGTCGCCGAGCGGCGCCGGGGCGCCGGCCGGGAGGCGGACGGCTTCGCGCTGCTGTGGCTAGGGGCGGACGGCCTCGGCCTCGCCATCGACCTGGGCGGCACACTGCTGCGCGGGGCCCGCGGCGGCGCCGGCGAGATCGGTTACATGCCGCTCTTCGCGCCCGGCTCCCCCCAGCACAAGACCGACCTGCAGGACCTCATCGGCGGCGCGGCGGTTCTCGCCCTCGGCCGCGAGCACGGCGTGCCCGGTGCCACACCGGTCGAGGTGGCCACGGCCGGGGCCGAGTCCGCGGAGTTCCTGAGCGAGCTGGCCGACCGGATCTCCGTGGGCCTGGCGGCCGTGATCGCCGTGCTCGACCCGTCCCTCGTGGTGCTCGCGGGGCCGGTCGCACAGGCCGCCGGCCGCCCCCTGCTCGACGCCGTCGCCACGGCACTGGGCCGCGCCGCCCCGCTGGAGAGCACGGTCGCGCTCACCACGCTCGAAGACGACGCGGTGCTGCTGGGGGCGCTCGACGCGGGCCTCCACGCCGTCCGCGAGACATTGATCGCCACCATCCGGGAGAGCCAGTGAAGATCGCAGTGGTCGGCGGCGGGTCGACGTACACGCCCGAGCTGGTGGACGGCTTCGCCCGGCTGCGCGACTCCGGGCTGCGGATCGACGAGCTGGTCCTCATCGACCCGGCCGCCGAGCGGCTGGAGATCGTCGGGGCGTTCGCCGCGCGCATCTTCGCCCGCCACGGCCACCCCGGGCGGGTCACCTGGACGACCGACCTGGACGCCGGGGTGACCGACGCCGACGTCGCCGTGATCCAGCTGCGGGTGGGCGGGCAGGCCGCGCGGATCGGGGACGAGACGTTCCCGCTGGACTGCGGCTGCGTGGGACAGGAGACCACCGGGGCGGGCGGGCTGGCCAAGGCGCTGCGTACGGTCCCCGTGGTCCTCGACGTCGCCGAGCGCATCCGCCGCCGGGCCAAGCCGGACGCGTGGATCGTCGACTTCACGAACCCGGTCGGGATCGTCACCCGCGCCCTGCTCGACGCCGGGCACCGGGCCGTGGGGCTGTGCAACGTGGCCATCGGCTTCCAGCGGCGCTTCGCCCGGATGCTCGGCGTGGACCCCGCCGCGGTGCTGCTGGACCACGTCGGGCTCAACCACCTGACGTGGGAGCGCGCCGCGTTCGTCGACGGGGTGGACCGGCTGCCCGAGCTGCTCGGCGCCCACCTGGCGGAGCTGGCCGGCGAGGTGGAGCTGGCGCCCGAGGTGCTGACGGCCCTGGGCAACGTCCCCTCCTACTACCTGAGCTACTTCTACGCCCACGACGAGCACGTCCGTGCCGCGCTCACGAACCCGCCGCGCGGCCGGCGGGTGGCCGAGATCGAGGCGACGCTGCTGGACATGTACCGCGACCCCACGCTGGACGAGAAGCCGGCGCTGCTCGGGGAGCGCGGCGGGGCGTTCTACTCCGAGGCCGCAGTCGGGCTCATCGCGGCGCTGCACGGGCTCGATCCCGACGGGTCGCACTCGGTCAACGTCCGCAACTACGGCACGCTGCCGTTCCTGAGCGACCAGGCCGTGATCGAGGTGTCGACCCGGGTCGGCGGGGACGGGCCGGTGCTGCGGCCGGTCGCGCCGCTGGCACCCGAGCTGGCGGGGCTGGTCGCGCACGTGTCGGCGTACGAGGAGCTGGCTCTGGAGGCCGCCGTGCGGGGCGGGCGGCAGCGGGTCTTCCGCGCGCTGCTCGCCCACCCCCTGGTCGGCCAGTACGACCTCGCGGAGCAGCTCACCGGCAAGCTGCTCGCCACGGGAGCGCAGCACCTCGCATGGGCCCGATGAGCTGGCTCGCCGTCGACGGGGGCAATTCCAAGACCGACCTCGTCTTCGGTACGGCCGACGGCCACGTCTCGGGATACCTCCGCGGCCCGACCGTGTCGCCGCACGTCATCGGTCTCGACGGCACAGTGCGCGTGCTGGGTGAGCTGATCGCCGCGGCCGGCCCGGGTCCCGTCGACGTCGCCGCCTTCGCCCTCGCCGGCGCCGACCTGCCCGCGGAGGTCGACCAGCTCCAGGCCGCCCTCGGCGCCCAGGGCTGGGGCCGCAAAACGATCGTCGACAACGACTGCTTCGCCCTGCTCCGCGCGGGCACCGCCAGCCCCGACGCCGTCGCCGTGGTCTGCGGGGCGGGCACCAACTGCGTGGGCCGGCGGGCCGACGGGCAGACCGCGCGCTTCCTGGCTCTCGGCCCGATCTCCGGCGACTGGGGCGGCGGCCACGACCTCGCCGATCACACCCTGCGGCTGGCGGCCCGCGGTGAGGACGGCCGGGACGCGCCGACCGCGCTCACCGCCGCGGTCGCCGCGCACTTCGGCCGGGCGACGGTCGAGGAGGTCAGCATCGGGCTGCACCTCGGCGACATCCCGGCGGACCTGCTTTTCTCCCTGACGCCGGTGTTGTTCGCCACGGCGACGGCCGGAGACGAGGCGGCGCTGTCCCTGGTACGCCGCCAGGCCGACGAGATCCTCGCCCAGCACCGGGTCGCGGCGGGGCGGCTCGGGCTGCTCTCCCGCCCGCACGCCCTCGTGCTGGGCGGCGGCGTGCTGCACGCGCGGCACCCTGTGCTGCACGAGCTGATCGTGGCGGGTGCCGTCGCCCAGGCGCCCGCGGTGGAGATCACCGTCCTGGACACCCCGCCCGTCGTGGGCGCGGCCCTCCTGGCGATGGACGCGCTGGGTGCCGACTCCTCCGCCGAGACTCTGGTACGGACCCGGCTCACTGCCGCCGCACCCACTCCCGTCAGGACCGCTGGGTGAGGACCAGAAGCTCGGCGACGGCGGCCAGGACCATGGCGATGATCAGCGGCACCACCCCGCCGACGGCGGCGAAGACAACGAGCAGCACGGGGGCGAGCAGGGTCGCGCCGAAGGCCGGCACCAGCCGTGGCAGACTGCCCCGCGCCCGTCCCAGCACGGCGCCCAGCGGCTCGGGGCGCACCTGCCGGCTGGTCCAGGCCACGAGCGCCACCAGCACCACGACGCCGATCGTGCCGGCCCACGTGCGGGCGATGCCCGAGCTGGAGAGCGTCATCACGGCGCTGAGGACCGCGGCGATCATCACGCCGTTCGTCCCGTAGAGAACGGCCTGCCTGAGCGCCGCCCCGACCGCCGCCGACGTGTCCAGCACCGGAACGCTCGGACGCACGACGCCGAACGCCGGGGGCACCGGCTCGGTGGCGGTGGGCTCCGCCGTCGCCGCCCGCGCCTCCGGCTCCTCGCTCTCCTTCCCCGGATCCTCCGCCGGGGTGTTCTGGCCGGCCTCCCAGGTCGCCTCGTCCGCCAGCGCTTCGAGCGCCTGGGCCCAGCGCCGGCGCTCCAGCCGGACGACGCCGACGTCGAGCTGCGCGTCCGCGATCGTGGGCTCCAGGTCGAGGGCCTCGCTGTAGGCCCGCTGCGCCAGGTCGAACAGCCGCAGCCGCGCCGAGACCACGGCGAGCACGAGATGCGCCTCGGCGTCGCGGGGCGCCATCCGCACCCCGTTCCAGGCGGCGTTGAGGGCCTCCTGTCCGTTACGCGACTCGCTGAGCAGGGCCGCCCCCGTACGCTGGGCTACCGCGTCCTGCGGCCACCGGGTCAGGATCTCGCCCGCCACCTGGGCCGCATCGCCGTAACGCCGCTCGTCGACGAGCGCCATCGCCCGCGCCACCAGCGGCTCGACCGTGCCGGGCGCCGAGGCCACGGCACTGTCCGCGGCGGCCAGGGCGGCACGCGGCTGGGCGGCGGCGACGTGCAGCCGGGCCAGCGTCGTGAGCAGGGCGGAATCGGTCGGCGCCGCGGCGAGCCCGGCCGCTATCTCCCCCGCGGCCTCGTCGTAACGGCCGAGGTCGGCCAGGAGCAGGGCACGCTGCCGATACTCCTCGGGGGTGGTCTCGGGTTCGAACTGGGACGTGGGCTCGCTCGACACCCATCGAGAGTAGGCGCTGGGAGCCACTTCCACCCCACCGGCGGGCACAGCGGGTCACGCCCGAGTTGAAGCCCGAAGCACCACTATGGGCGACTGACCCGAAACGCCACGTTGCCCGGATGTCGCCTCTTCGGACGCCCCTGTCCTGCACGCGCAGTGATCGGGGCCGCCGTCACCAACCGTGGATCACGGCCCTTATGTCCGCTTCACGACCGGGTGATCAAGGCCGTCGCGATGGCGGCGAGACCTTCCCCCCGCCCGGTCAGCCCCAGCCCGTCCGTGGTCGTCCCGGACACCGTGACGGGCGCGCCCACCGCCTCGGAGAGCACCCGCTGCGCCTCGTCCCGCCGCTTGCCGATCTTGGGCCGGTTGCCGATGACCTGGATGGCGACATTGCCGACGGCCCAGCCGTCCGCCCGCACCCGCCGCACGGTCTCGGCCAGCAGCGCCACGCCGGCCGCCCCGGACCACTCGGGCTCGGCGGTGCCGAAATTGCTGCCCAGGTCCCCGAGCCCGGCGGCGCTGAAGAGGGCGTCGCAGGCGGCGTGCGCGGCCACGTCGGCGTCGGAGTGCCCGGCCAGCCCCGCCTCGCCCGGCCACATCAGCCCCGCGACCCAGCACACCCGCTCGGGGTCGAAGGCGTGCACATCAGTACCGATCCCGATCCGCTGCTCCACGGCGCCAGGCTAGCGTGCCCATGATCCGCGCGCGCTCCGCCCGGCTGGTGGGCCACCACCTCGGGAAACGCGACTTGATCTCGGACGGCGTCACGCCACCGCGCGGGCCCGGGCACGGCCCGGCTCGGGCACGGCCCGGGCCTGCCGGCTCAGCGGGCCGGTGGCTGCGGGTCGGCGTGGGCGAGCAGCGCCTCGGCGAGCACCAGGTCCAGGGGACGGGTGATCTTCAGGGCGAGGTCGGAGCCCGGGATGCAGACGACCGGCAGTCCCGCCTTCTCCACCATGCCGGCGTCGTCGGTGTGCGCGGCCGACGCCGCCTCGTGGACGGCGGCCAGCACGTCGCGGCGGAAGCCCTGGGGGGTCTGCACGCTGCGGAGCACCGAGCGGTCGACCGTGCCGAGGACCCGCTCCTGCGTGCCGACTTCCTTGATCGTGTCGACCACGGGCTGGGCGGGGATGACGGCGGGGTGGCCCGAGCGCACCGCGGCGGCGACGGACTCGACCAGGCCGGGCGGGGTCAGCGCGCGGGCGGCGTCGTGGACCAGCACGATGTCGACGTCGTCCGGGACGGCGGCGAGGGCGGCGGCGACGGAGTCCTGCCGCTCGGCGCCGCCGGGGACCACGATCACCGGGGCGACGGGGGCGAGCAGCTCGCGAACGGCCGTCACCTCGGCGGCCGGCGCGGCCACCACGATGAGGCGGACCGAGGGGGCGGCGGCGACGCGGCGGACCGCGTGGACCAGCAGGGGCTCGCCGGCGAGGAGGCGCAGGGCCTTGGGCACGCCCGGGCCGAGGCGGACCCCGGAGCCGGCGGCCGGAACAAGGACCGCGACGTCACCGCGAGCATGAAGCTGCGCGGTCACGTCGCGGTCCTCGACCAGGTGATGAGGGTCATTCACGACCGGCCTCGCAACGCGCGCCGCGCGGGTGAGGCAGTCGATCGTCGCTGTCGTGAACGATTCTCATCGGTGCTGAGAGGTGGTGGGAACGTCAGGCCTCGGTGAGCACCTTGTCGAGGAGAACCTCGGCCTCGTCCTTGGTGCTCTTCTCGGCGAGGGCCACCTCGCCGACGAGGATGTCACGGGCCTTGGCGAGCATGCGCTTCTCCCCGGCCGAGAGACCACGCTCGCGCTCGCGACGCCACAGGTCACGAACGACCTCGGCGACCTTGAGCGGGTTGCCGGAGGCGAGCTTCTCGAGATTGGCCTTGTAACGCCGCGACCAGTTGGTCGGCTCCTCGGTGTGCGGAGCGCGGAGGACGTCGAAGACCTTGCCCAGGCCTTCCTCGCCGACCACCTCGCGCACGCCGACGATCTCGGCGTTCTCAGCGGGCACGCGGACCGTCAGGTCGCCCTGGGCGACCCGAAGGACGAGGTACTGCTTCTCCACGCCCTTGATAGTTCTAGTCTCGATTGCCTCGATGAGTGCGGCCCCGTGGTGGGGGTAAACAACGGTCTCGCCGACACTGAAAACCATAGGTTCGAAACCCCTTTCGCTGTGTCTAGGGTAACACGCTCAGGCAGCGATGTCCCACCCTGCCCGTGACTGTTAGTGCAGCTCAGGGGCCATGTGAGGCGTCTTTCTACCGCTTGACATGCGGGCCGGAAACTGCCTCAGTAACTGAGAGTGATGAGGCCGTGACCACTCGACCCAGCGAGTCGGAAATTCCGGACGCGGTGGCTTTGTGAGGTCAAGCTTATCGCTAGTGACCGGAACGGCCCACCACTGGCGGCCGGTGGCCTGCTTGAGGGAGGCTGTGAACCAAGGTCCCCGCAGCACGTGAGACTCTGCGGCAGAGGGGAGGGTGGAGCATGGGCAACCGGAGCGACAACGGCAACGGCCTGCCGGGTGACAGCGGTTCCCCGGAGGGCCTGCCCGACCTTCCCGCGGAGTGGGGCGTCATCGTCGTCCCCGACGACCTGTCCGAGCTCGGCGACGAGGTCGACGAGGTCCGCGCCGAGCTGCGCCGGGAGGCCCAGCGCACCCGCTGGGAGCGCCGCCCCGGGCTGCGCCTCCTGCGCCGGCTGAGCGCCGCGGGCGTGCGCGCCCCCATGCTCATCATCTCGATGGCCGTGCTCGTCACGGTGGCCAGCCTCTTCGCCTCCGCCTGGCCCGGCCCGGCTCGCAATCCGGCCACCGAGCGCACCGCCAACGTCAGCGACGAGGGGCAGGGCACGCTCCCCGCCCTGGAGCTGATCTCCCCGGACGGGGGAACGACCGCCCTCCGCGGGCAGCTGCCGGCTGTGGTCCTCCTCACGGACCGCTGCGACTGCGAGACGCTGGTCGCCGACACCGTCGCCGCCGTCCGCCCCGAGATCGCCGTCATCACGGTCACCACCGAGCTGCCGTCGCCGACCGCCCAGACCCCGCCCACCAGCAACACGCCGCAGGCCCAGGGCAAGACGGTCCGCGCCCTGCGCGACCCGACGGGCGAGCTGCGCTCCAGCCTCGAGCTGGGCGCCCCCGACGGCACGGCCGCCGTCCTCCTCGTCAACCGCGACGGCGCCGTGGTCCGCCGCATCCCCCGCACCGCCTCGGTCGAGGACTACCAGCCCGACCTCGCCCGCCTCTGACCCGCCACGACGGCCCGGCCGCGCGGGGCCGGCACGCCGCGCGGCCCGGTCGCGCGGGGCCGGCACGCCGCCCGGGACCGGCCACCGCGGTGACGGCGTCGCAGGAAGGGCCGGCGGACGCCCGGCACTCGAGCGATGGCCGGGAGAGCCGCGGCGGTCAGAGGGTGCCGGCGCGGACCAGGCGCCACCGGAAGACCGTCTCCCCGGCGGCCTCGGACGTCACCGACATGAAGAACATGCTGCCCAGCGCCGTGTTCAGCTCCACCAGCGGCGGGTCCTCGACGCACGGCACGACCCGGCCCGAGTCCACGGTCGTCGAGCTGAGCCGGACGCGCACCCGGTCCTCGCCGGCGCCGGCGCAGGCGACCACGAGCACGTACGAGCCGCCGGGCGCCGGGACATTGCGCTCGACCGTGCTGCCGGTGGCCACGACGACGGTCTCGGCCTGGATCTGCCCCGGCACGTCGGGCACGAGCCGGGCCAGGGCCTGGCGCCCCGCCACGGTTCGCGGGTCCTCGCCCGTGCGCGGCGCGGACGCGAGGAACCACGCCGCGCCGGCGACCGCCAGGACGGCCGTCAGGGCGTAGAGCGTGATTCCGCGCACCTGCTCCGGATCGCGCGTGCGGGGCGTCACCGGCCCCCAGTTCGGCATGGGCCCTAGGGTAGGACCCTTTCCAGCAGGACGCCGTAGAGCGTGAGGCCGGGGCCGAAGGCCAGCAGCGCCACCCGCTCCGGCGGCTCCGGAAGCCGGCGCAGCTCCTCCAGGACCAGCAGGACGGTCGGCGACGAGCAGTTGCCGTAGACGTCCAGCACGTGCCGCGACGGCGCCAGGTCGGCGTCGGTCAGGCCGAGCTGCTCCTGCACCACGTCGAGGATCTTCGGGCCGCCGGGGTGCACCGCCCAGCCGTCCACGTCGCCCACGGTCAGCCCGTTGCGGCCGAGCAGGTCTCCGGCGAAGGAGCGGACGTGCACCGACAACACGTCGGGCACCTGCGGCGAGAGCCCCATGCGGAAGCCGAGGTCCGTGACGTCCCAGGTCATGTGGCCGGCCGTGGTGCTGTCCGTGAGGGCGGCGACGTCGCGTACGGCGTACCCCGGCCGCTCGCCCGGCGTGACCACGACGGCGGCCGCGGCGTCCGAGAAGAGCGCGTGGGAGACGATCTGCTGGATGTCCGCCCGGGCGTCCGGGGGCTGGAGGTGCAGGCTGGTCAGCTCGGCGCAGAGCAGCAGCGCGGGGCGGCCGCGCGCGACGGCGAAGTCCGAGATCGTGCCGAGCCCGGGCAGCGCGGCATAGCAGCCCATGTGCCCGATGAAGAGGCGCTGGACGCTCGGGGACATGCCCATGTCGCGGGCGAGCGTGATGTCGAGCCCCGGGGTCGCGTACCCGGTGCAGGAGCAGACGGCGAGCAACCCCAGCTCGTCCGCCGCGATCCCGGCGGCGGTGAGCGCGCGGCCGACCGCCTCCTTGCCGAGCGGCACGGCCTCGACCTGGTAGCGCCGCATCCGCCGCTCGGTCGACCAGTCCGAGATGTCCTCGATCAGCGGGCTGACCGCCGCCTGGCGGGTCGTGACGCCCGAGTTCGCGAAGATGCGCTTCGCCAGCCCGCGCCGGCCGCCCGCCGCGTAGTACCCGGCGAAGTAGCCGTCCCACAACTCCTGCTGAACCGCCGAGGGCGGCAGCGCGACACCGAGCCCGGCTATCACCGCCCGACCGTCTGCCCGCATGCGTGCCTCCTCTTGTCCGGCCTTCACCACCTCGGCCCGACGCCTTCGCTGTCCGGGTCGCCGCCGAGCGCCTCGACGCCGAGCCAGTCGGCACACACGTCGGAGGTGGCCGGCTGCAACGAGCCGGCGCGGGCGTCGCGGTAAAGACGTTCGAGGGGGTGGCCGCGGCGCATCGCACTGGTGCCTGCGGCCTCCAGCATCGAGGCGGCGACCTCGGCGGCGGTCGTCCCGGCCAGCAGCTTCGCCCGCCACACCCAGCGGTTGGTCTCGGCGTCCCCGGGCTCCTGGTCGACGCGGCGCGCGGCCTCCATGACGGCCAGGTGGGCGGCGGCCACGGCGGCGTCCGCCCGGCCGATCCGGGCGCGTACGGCCGGCAGGTGGCCGAGCTCGCGGGCCTGCACGTGCTCGACGGCCGCGTCCACGGCGGCCCGGGCGACGCCCACGTAGACCGCGGCGTAACTCGCGACCATCCAGTGCGGAGCCAGCTGCGCGACCACCAGCGCCAGCCCCTCGACGCCGCCGAGCAGCGCCTCCTCCGGCACCACCACGTCCACGTGCAGGTCGTGCGACCCGGTCGCGCGCATGCCCAGCGCGTCCCAGGTCGGCTCGACGCTCAGTCCCTCCCCCGCGGGCACCACGAACTGGGAGACCTGCGAGGGATCCGCCGCGCTGCGCGCCGCCACGAGGTACGCGTCCGCGTGTCCCGCCCCCGAGCAGAACGTCTTCGCGCCCTTGATGTGCCAGCCGCCGTCGACCTTCTCGTACGTGGTGGCCATCTTGGACAGTCGGGAGCCGGTGCCGCGCTCGCTCATCGCGACGGCGTACCAGCTGCCGTCGGCCGCGGCGCGCAGCAGCCTGTCCCGGGCCTCGAGCGCGCTGGGTGGCAGTCCGAGGGCGTCGCCCAGCTCGTCCGTGACACCGGCGAGGGCTCCCGTGACGGAGGCGTGCATGTTGAAGACGAGCGCGGTGGCGCCGTTGCCGCGGGCCAGCTCGTAGGCGACCGCCGCGTAGTCCGCGAAGCCGGCGCCCGCACCGCCGAGCCGGGCGGGTGCCATGAGCCCGAAGAGCCCGGAGCGGCGCAGATCGGCGAAGTCGTCGACAGGAAAGGCGCCGCTGCGGTCGTACTCCGCCGCGCGAGCCGCGAACCGGGGCGCCAGCCGCCGGGCCTCTGCCACGCTCATCCGGTGCCGTCCTCTCCCTTGCGCCCTCTGCCTTGATAGAGCACCTGCGTGGAGCGGGTCGGCACCATCCGGCCCAGCGGCGTGCGCTTGGCACCCGGCAGCACCAGCCACCGGACGAGCCCGGTCACGCTCGGCCTGATCCCGCGGACCTCCAGGCGTACGCCATGCTTGGCGCACAACGTCGTGAGGTCCCGGGGATCGACGAACAACTCCGGATCATGGATGCCCACGGGTGCCGCGCCAAACCTCTCGCCCAGCGTGATCGACACAACACGACCGAGCCGGGTCGCATTGACGGTGTCGAGCACGAACAGGCCGCCCGGCCGCAGCACCCGGCACAGCTCGGCGACCGTGCCCGGCAGGTCGGTCACGTGCTCGAGGATCTCCCCGGCCACGACCACATCCGCGGACGCATCGGCCAGCGGAAGCGCTGCCACGCTGCCCGCGACGGGACGCACGCCGTGCCCGGCCGCCGTCGCCAGCCCGGTCCGGCCGAGATCGACCCCGATGTGGACATATCCGAGCGGCGCGACGTGCGGCGCCAGCAGGCCGCCGCCACAGCCCGCATCCACGAGTACGGCACCCGGCCGGGACGCCCGCGGCACCAGCGCGCCCCGGGCGGCCGCCAGCCAGTGCAGCAGCTCGAAACCGCCGCCGGGGCGCCACCACTCGGCGGCCAGGTCGTCGTACTGCCGAGGGTCGTTCCGCTCCAGCGGTCGCATGGGATCGAGCGTGGCATGGACCCGGTCCACCCGCCACACTGCTGGCATGCCCGATCCCCTCGCACTGCTCAAGGCGTCGCACCCCGAGCCCGGCGGCGCCGTGACCCTCGCCATGGCGCTGCTCGCCGTCGGGGCCGGGCACAGCGAGTGGGGGGTGCTCGGGGTGGCCGCCGCGATCGGCGCCACGCAACTCTCCGTGGGGTGGGTCAACGACTGGCTCGACGCCGACCGGGACCGGGTCACGGGACGGACCGACAAACCCGTCGCGGCGGGCGCGGTCTCCCGGCGTACCGTGGGCATCGCGGGACTGATCGCCTCGCTGGCGGCGCCGCTCCTGGGTCTCCCCTTCGGGCCGGCCGCGACGATCTGTGTCACGCTCATCACGATCTTCGCGCTGCTCTACGACTGGCCGCTGAAGTCGACGCCGCTGTCGGTGGTGCCCTATCTGGTGGCCTTCGGGCTGATGCCGGCCTTCGTGGTGCTCGCCCTGCCCGGCCACCCCTGGCCGCCCGCCTGGCTGGTCGCGGCGGGCGCGCTGCTCGGCGGGGGCGCCCACTTCGCCAACGTGCTGCCCGACCTCGACGACGACGCGGCGACGGGCGTGGTCGGGCTGCCGCACCGGCTCGGCGCCACCGGCTCCCGGCTCGCCGCGGGCGCGTTGTTGCTGGCCGCAACCCTCACGCTGGTCCTCGGCCCGCCGGGGCCGCCTTCCTGGCCCGGCCTGTCCGCGGCCGCGGCCGCCGTCGTGGTCCTCCCCCTCGGGTGGTACGCCGCCGCCCGCTCGGCGGGCAAGCGCCCGGTGGCCATGTTCCGGGCGGTCATCGTGGTGGCGCTGATCGACGTGGTGCTGCTGGTTCTCAGCGGGCCGGTGACGTGAATGGACGGGTCGCCGTACACGCCGGATCTCCGCCCACTAGTCTGATCGGCGGAGGTTTCTCGTCTTGTCGTCTGGAGGACTGTGATGCGCTCGCTGGCAACCCGCCGCGTCGTACTGACCACGGGTGTAGCCGCGGCGACCGCGCTCGCGCTGGCCGCATGCGGTTCCGGTCAGGTCGCTGAGACCGCCGTCAAGCGGCCGTCGGCCCCGGGCGTGAACGTCGACAACTCCAACCGCACGGTGTTCATCCGCAACCTCTCGGTGCAGTACCCGGGGTCGGAGGGCTACGAGGCCGGCGCCGACGCGCCGCTGGAGTTCGGCATCTACAACCAGACGCGCTCCGCGATCACCGTGGTGATCAGCAGCCAGCCGGTCGAGGGCAGCGCCGAGGCGGACGGCGTGGTCGCGGCCCGCCAGATCGGCATCGTCGGCGGCACCCCGGCCTCCGGTGGCGCCGAGGTGACCGTCTCCCCCGCGCCCGAGCCGTCCGGCAGCCGCAACTCCGGCGGCTATGACGACCAGGACGATGACGACGAGGTCCCCACGCCGGACGCGAGCATGCAGAGCACCCAGCCGGAGCGCGGCGTCTCCGCGTCGCCGTCCACCTCGGCCTCCGGCAGCCGGCGCGCCGTCTCCCCGGCCCGCATCGAGCTCGCCCCGCTGGGCTCCGCGACCTTCCTGCCGGGCGACCCCACCGAGCTGACCGCGCTCGACCTCACCGGCAACCTGGTCCCGGGCAACGCGCTCAACCTGGTCTTCGAGTTCAGCAACGGCGCCGAGCCGCTCGTGGTGAAGGCCCCGGTCAGCACCCCGCTCGCCCCGGCGTCGCGCGAGCCCGGTGAGACGGACGAGCTCTCCGAGGAGTAAGCCTCCCCGCTTCGCACAGGACCCCGGGCTTCCCGGGGTCCTGTTTCGTTCGTCCCCGCTCTTCTGTGATCTCCGGCCGTCCGGCGGCGGTTTGTCGTACCCTCCGGATAGCGTTGCGGGGTGACGACTTCCCGGACCCGGAGCGAGCCGCGCCCCGCCTATCAGTGCGACGCGTGCGGTCACCAGCCGCCCAAGTGGCTGGGGCGCTGCCCGGAGTGCAACGAGTGGGGCTCGATCATCGAGTCCACGACGACCAGTCCGGTGGTGGCCGGCCGGGTGGTGGCCTCGCGACTGCCCAGTCAGCCCGCCCGTCCCATCAAGACGATCAGCGCGGCCCCGGCCCGGGCCGTCCCGACCGGCGTCAGCGAGCTCGACCGGGTCCTCGGCGGCGGCCTGGTGCCCGGCGCGGTGGTCCTGCTGGCCGGCGAGCCCGGCGTGGGCAAGTCCACCCTGCTCCTCGACGTCGCCCAGCAGTGGGCGGTCGGCGCGGGCACCCCGTCGCTCGTGGTCAGCGGCGAGGAGTCGGTGAGCCAGGTGCGGCTGCGGGCCGAGCGCCTCGGCGCCCTCCACGACCAGCTCTATCTGGCGTCCGAGAGCGACCTCGGCACGGTGATCGGCCACCTCGACGCCGTCAAGCCGGGCCTGCTGATCGTCGACTCGGTGCAGACCATCTCCGCTCCCGGCACCGAGGGCGTGCCGGGCGGCGTCACCCAGGTCCGGGCGGTCACCGCGGCGCTGGTGGGCATCGCCAAGGAGCGCGGCGTGGCCACCGTCCTCGTGGGCCACGTCACCAAGGACGGCAACGTCGCGGGCCCCCGCGTCCTCGAGCACCTGGTCGACGTGGTCCTGCACTTCGAGGGCGACAAGCACTCGTCGCTGCGGCTGGTCCGCGGCGTGAAGAACCGCTTCGGCGCCGCCGACGAGGTGGGCTGCTTCGAGATGCACGAGAGCGGCATCGTCAGCCTGGCCGACCCGTCCGGGCTGTTCCTGACCCGTTACAACGAGCCCGTCCCCGGCACCTGCGTCACCGTGGCGATGGAGGGCCGCCGGGCCATGGTGACCGAGGTGCAGGCGCTGATCGGGGCCCAGGTGCAGGGCTCCCCGCGACGCACCGTCTCCGGCCTCGACAGCGCCCGCCTCGCCATGGTCCTGGCCGTCCTCCAGCGCCGCATGGAGAAGATCAAGCTGCACGACCGCGAGGTCTTCGCCGCCACCGTGGGCGGCATCAAGATCACCGAGCCGTCCGCCGACCTGGCCATGGCACTGGCGGTGGCCTCGGGCGCGCTCAACCTGGCGATGGCGCCGCACCTGGTCGCCATCGGCGAGGTCGGGCTCACCGGCGAGGTGCGCCGGGTCGGGGCGGTCGGGCGGCGGCTCGCCGAGGCGGCGCGGCTGGGCTTCAAGGTCGCGCTGGTGCCGCCGGGCTGCGGGCCGGCCGAGGGCGACTCGCCGCCCAAGGGCATGCGCGTCGTCGAGGTGGGCGACCTGCAGTCGGCCGTGCAGTGGGCCGCCCGGGTGTCGGCGGAATGAGCCGCCGGGTGGTGCCGTCACCGGCTGGGCGGGCGAGCGCCGCACGCTCCGCCGTCGGACCCTTTCGAGCGGGCCCGGGCGGCGCACGCTCGGGCATCGGACCCTTTCGAGCGGGCGCCGCACGCTCGGGCATCGGACCCTTTCGAGCGGGCGCCGCACGCTCGGCCGTCGGGCCGCTTCGAGCGGGCCTGGGCGCCGGTCGGGCTGCTGGGGGACCGCTTCCCAGGGGATCGGCGGGGGGCGCTTGTCGATCACCGTGGGTGATTGATCATCACGCTGTGGAGCGGTCGGCGCACCGCGGCTCGGGGAGCTGGATGACAGTCCGTAGAATGTCCAGGTGCCGCTCGACCGTGATGCCTCGATCAATCATCATGCCGACGGCGTTGCCCCCGGCATCAACGGATCGGCAGCGCGTCCGGTGACGCCGCCGACGCCCGGCCCCGGCCTGTCCGGCGGAGGAGTCAGCGGCGACCCGCTGCGCGCCAACCTCGCCCTGATGGCCCCCGGCACGGCCCTGCGCGACGGGCTCGAGCGGATCCTGCGCGGGCGCACCGGCGCGCTGATCGTTCTCGGCCATGACGACGTCGTGGAGCAGATCTGCACGGGCGGCTTCCCGCTCGACGTCGAGTTCTCCGCGACCCGCCTCCGCGAGCTGTGCAAGATGGACGGCGCCGTGGTGCTCTCCAGCGACGGCACCCGCATCGTCCGGGCCGCCGTGCACCTGATGCCCGACCCGAGCATCCCCTCCGAGGAGTCCGGCACCCGGCACCGCACCGCGGAGCGCGTCGCCAAGCAGTCCGGCTTCCCGGTGATCTCGGTCAGCCAGTCGATGCGCATCATCGGGCTCTACGTCAACGGTCAGCGCCACGTCCTCGACGACTCCGCGGCCATCCTGTCCCGCGCCAACCAGGCCCTCGCCACCCTCGAGCGCTACAAGCTGCGCCTCGACGAGGTCTCCGGCACCCTGTCGGCGCTGGAGATCGAGGACCTGGTCACCGTCCGCGACGCCGTCGCCGTGGTCCAGCGCCTCGAGATGGTCCGCCGCATCGCCGACGAGATCTCGGGCTACGTGGTCGAGCTGGGCACCGACGGCCGCCTCCTCGCCCTCCAGCTCGACGAGCTCATGGCCGGCGTCGACTCCGACCGCACGCTGGTCATCCGCGACTACCTGCCGACCGGCCGCAAGGCCCGCACCCTCGACGAGGGCCTGGTCGAGCTCGACCTGCTCAGCGCCACCGAGATGATCGACCTCGTCGCGGTCGCCAAGGCCATCGGCTACGCGGGCGCCTCGGACGCGCTCGACGCCGCCGTCAGCCCGCGGGGCTACCGGCTGCTCGCCAAGGTGCCGCGCCTGCCCGCCCCGATCGTCGAGCGCCTGGTCGGCCACTTCGGCAGCCTCCAGCGGCTGCTCGGCGCGACGGTCGAGGACCTGCAGGCCGTCGACGGCGTGGGCGACGCCCGGGCCCGCGGGGTACGCGAGGGCCTGTCCCGCCTCGCCGAGGCCTCGATCCTCGAACGCTACGTCTGACCCGCCGCCCGACCACCCGCCCGCGAGCCTGTCGCCTCGCCCGCGGTCCTGCCGCCTCGCCGCGGTCCTGCTGCCTCGCCGCGGGACCTGCCGCCTCGCCGCGGGACCTGCCGCCTCGCCGCGGTCCTGCCGCCTCTCCGCGGTCCTTTCCGCGAGCCCATCGCCGGCACGCGCCTGCGGTTCCTTCCCCGAGCCCATCGCCGGGCGCCGGCCGCCCCCGCGCTGACCGTTCCCGCGCCGGCCACTCCACGCGCTGACCGTCCCCGCGCTGGACACTCCCCGCGCTGGACACTCCCCGCTGCCCGCGTGGAGCCTCCACCGACGACCCCGCGGCGACGGGCCGACCGGGGCGCCGGCCTTGCGTGGCGCAGCGAAACGGCCGGCGCCCACGTGGAGAGGGCGGCCGGCCGATGCTGGTGGAGCGGCGGAGGTCAGCCGGTGATCGTCAGGGCGACCGGGTCACTCACCTTGTCGCCGAGGCGGGCGCGCACCTGGTACTGCCCCGCGCCCGGGGCCGGGCCCGCAGCCTGGCCGCTGTCGCACTTGGTGGCCTCGTTGCCGTTCCAGCGCACCTGGAACTGCTTCTCGCCGCCGGCCACGAAGGTGAACAGGTCGGTGCCGCTGTTCGTGCCGCACGTGTCCGAGGACCAGATCTTCTCGGCGCCCGACTCGATGTAGAGCTCCTGCAGGTCGGCGCCGATGTCGCGGCTGCACTGCCGGGTCGAGACGTTCTTTATCTTGATCTGGATGTCGACCGGGGAGCCGCTGCGCAGCGAGGTCGTGGCCGGGACCGGGGTCACCGACATCTCGGCGTTGGTGCAGATGCTGCCGACCGGAACGTTGACGTTCGTGTCCGAACCCGTGCCGGTGCCCGTGCCCGTGCCGCCGTTGGTGCCCGTGCTGGCGCCCGGAACCGTGCCCGGGCCCCCGGACGGGTCGGCACCGCCGGCCGTGGCGCCGCCGGACTGGAGGTCCTCGGGCGCCGGGAGCGACGGGTTGCCCGCGCCGGGCGGCGGGTCGCCGAAGGACGGCTCGTCCTCGGGTGACGCGCTCGTCGAGGGGGCGACCGGGGCCTGCGACGACGCGCCGGAGCCCCGCTTGTCATCGTCGCCGTTGCCGCCACAGGAGACGAACAGCACGATGACGCCGAGCAGGACTGCGCCCAGCACGACCGCGCGGCGCCGCCAGTACACGGCGGAGGGAAGGGGACCAACCATCGTACGCATGATGGGAGCACCGTATCCCCGTGGCGCCACCAACGACGCAACGACGCGCCGGTTACGGGCCAGGGGCTCGCGAACTGATCTTCAAAGGTAAGTTTTGCGCTGGTGGACGGCGTGCGCCCCGGCGACCCGGTCCAGAAAAAGTTTCCCGGCGCAGTGGTCGATCTCGTGTTGGAGCGCCCGCGCCTCGAAGGCGTCGGTGGTCATCCGCACCACTTCCCCCGTACCCGGAAGCTCCGCCTCGACCACGACGCGGCCCGCGCGCTTGACGTCGCCGGTGAGATCAGGAACGGACATGCAGCCCTCCCGCCCGGGCCGCCACCGGCTCGCCTCGACCAGCCGGGCGTTGCACAGCACGAGGGTGCCGTGCGACGTCGCCGTCTTGGGATGACCGGTGACGTCCACGCAGAACACCTGCGCGCTCACGCCGACCTGCGGCGCGGCCAGCCCGACACAGCCGGGTGACACCCGCATCGTGGCGACGAGGTCGGCGGCGAGCTGCACGATCGCCGGGTCGGCGGGGTCCACCGGGGCGCCGGGACGGCTGAGGACACCGGCGGGCGCCGTCACCACCGGCAGCACGAAGCCGGTGGTCACAGGACGTCCGGCTCGGCCCGGCGCAGGGTCACCTCGACGCCGAGGTCGCCGGCGGCGTGCTCCAGGCGTACGGACAGGTCCTCGGCGGCGCCCGGCGGCAGGTCGACCTCCGCGACCAGCACGTAGAGCGGCCCGGTGAGCCGGGTCGTCAGGTCGGTGATGTTCCCGCCGGCGGTGGCGACCTCCCGGGTGACCGCCGCGACGATGCCCAGGCGGTCGGCGCCGTGCACACTCAGGAGGTACGGCTCCCCGCCCGAAGCCGCCGGCGACGGCTCGACCGCCCGCACCGTGGCCAGCACTCCTGCGAGCGGGGAGAGCGCCGCCGACGCCGCGGCGGCATCCGCCCCCGTGCAGATCAGCGTCATCGTGAAGTGCCCGCGCAGCCGCGTCATCGTGGAGTCGGACAGGTTGGCGCCCACCCCCGCCAGGGCCGCCGAGACCTCCGCGACGATGCCGGTCCGATCCGGGCCGATGACGGTGACGGCGAGCTCGGTCATCGGCATATCTTAGGCTTGGCGCCCTATGACTCTCGCCGACATGACTCTCGCCGACGCGGCCATCCGGTGGTACGAGGAGAACGCCCGCGATCTCCCCTGGCGGGTGCCCGGGACCAGCGCCTGGGCGGTCCTGGTGAGCGAGGTGATGCTCCAGCAGACGCCGGTCGTCCGCGTGGAACCCGCCTGGCGTTCGTGGATGACCCGCTGGCCCACCCCCGCCGACCTGGCCCAGGATCCCCCGTCCGAGGCGATCCGCATGTGGGGGCGCCTGGGCTACCCGCGCCGGGCCATGCGCCTGCACGCGTGCGCGGTCGCCATCGTGGAGCGGCACGGCGGCCAGGTCCCCGACGACCTCGAGCAGCTGCTGGCGCTGCCGGGCGTGGGCACCTACACGGCGCGGGCGGTGGCCACCTTCGCGTACGGGCAGCGTCACCCCGTCGTGGACACCAACGTCCGCCGCGTCGTGTGCCGCGCGGTCGAGGGCAAGCCGGACGCCGGCCCGAACACCACGGCCGCCGACCTCACCGCCACCGAGGCACTGCTGCCCGAGGCGCCGGCGCGCGCCGCCAAGGCGAGCATCGCGTTCATGGAGCTCGGGGCGATCGTCTGCACGGCCCGCGCGCCGCGTTGCCCGGAGTGCCCGTTCGAGCAGGTCTGCCTGTTCCGCCAGTCCGGCGCCGTGGTCCCCGCCGGGCCGAGCCGCAAACCGCAGCGGTACGCGGGCACGGACCGCCAGGTGCGCGGCCTGCTCCTCGAGGTGCTGCGCATGTCGACCGGTCCCGTCCCCCGCCAGCGGCTGGACGTGGTCTGGGACGACGAGGTGCAGCGCGCCCGGGCGCTCGCGGGCCTCGTCGAGGACGGCCTGGTCGAGGCGCTGGGTCTCGACGCCGACCGCTTCGTGCTGGCCGGCGACGCGCCCCGGGGGGACGTGCAGCAGCTCTAGACGGTGACGTGCAGGGACTTGGCCAGGGCGGGAGGCAGCGGGTACGGCATCTCGTCCGGCAGCATCGCCTGCGCCCGGTGCTCGTCACCGCGGCGGACCTGCTCGCCGATGCGCCGGGCCAGGTGCGTGACGTCGGTGATGCCGACCGTCCACTCCTGCACGTACCTGTCGATCACGTCGACGCCGAGGCCGACCTGCAGCGCCCTGTACGGCAGCGGGGTCAGCGCGAGCGAACGCTCCGGTTCCCACTGGATCCGGACCGGGCTCTCCTTGAGGGCGTTCGTCCACTGCTCGCGGTCGGCGTGGAAGGTGTGGTCGTACTGGGCGAGGCAGGAGTGGCCGAGGGCCCACTCGAAGCCCTCCCGGCTCATCTCCACGGCCAGCACCCGGTCCTGCCCGTCGGCGGAGGCCCACCGGCAGCGGTACATCATCCACCGGAACGACGGCCGCAGCCAGCTGATCCTGTCCCGCTTGAACGGCGGCACAAACCGTCCCGCCCGCGCCGCGGCAAGCGCGATCGGCACCGGGTACGCCTGATAGACCGTGATCGTCTCGGGCGTGTAAACGGCGCGCACCTGCCGGACGGGAACCTGCTCCACAGAGCGATGATCACGCCTCGCCGTGCGCCGCGCGGCAGAACCGGCGAAGTCGAGCCGTTCGGGCCGCGCCCCACCAACGCAGCCGGCAGCGTGGCGGCCGACGGCAGCGCGGCGGCCGGCTGTCGATCGCGGTGGCGGTGCGGAGGCGCGGCACAGGGTGGCTGCGCGGCGGTAACGGCGGCAAGAGCGGGGTTATGGCGCGATGGGCGCTGGACGGCAACGGACGAAAGCGCGCCCCGGCGTCGATCCCCGAACCGCCCACCTCGCACACACGGAAACGGCCCGGTGCGCGAGGCACCGGGCCGTTCCGTGGTCACATCTGCCGGGGCCAGGCGGCGCCCGTCAGCCGGAGGATCACTCCTCGGTGGCGGCCGCCCCGAGGTCGGCGGGCACGGCGTCCGGGACCACGGAGCCCCGGTCGGCGCCCTTGAACACGAGCTTGGA
>NZ_JAUQWH010000199.1 GCF_030757795.1 Actinoplanes oryzae | reverse complement strand
CCGGCCCACGACCGCCCGGAGCCGTCCCGCGTACCCACCGACGTCGACCCGCTCCTGCTCGGCCCGCCCCTGTTCGTGCAGCAGAACCGGCCTCTCGACGCACCCCGCTTCACCCCGTCGGCCCGGCCGCCGCAGCCGCCGGCCCACCTCAACGGTGCCCCGACTCCGCCCGCCGCCCGTCCCGAGAGCGTCCCCGCGCGGCAAGGCGGCCCCCTCGCTCCGCCGCCGGGTGACTCGCTCACTCCGCCGCCCGGAGACCTCCGCGCCGTGCCGGAGAACGATGCGCCGGTCGCCTCGCCCGCCGGCCCTTTCCCGGGGGCAGGCTCCGACCCGTCCGGCCTCGCCGCCCCGCCGGAACCCGTCCAGCTCGGCCGGCCCATCCCCACGACGGCGCCCGCGGAGACCGGCCCGCAGCGCCCGGCCCTGACCCCGCCGGAGTTCGGCCAACGTCCCGCGACGTCCCCGGAAGCCGCTCAGGGCCGCCCACCGCTGGCGCCCCCGGAGCTCGGCCGGCCGAGCCAGCCGTCGCCGGAGCCGCCGCAGCTGGGCCAACCCTCGCGTCCGCCCCTGCAGGCGCCCGACATGGGCCAGCCGTCCCGTCCGCCGTTGCAGGCGCCCGACATGGGGCAACCGTCCCGTCCGCCGCTGCAGGCGCCCGACATGGGTCAGCCGACCCGCCCGGCCCAGCAGGCGCCGAACCTCGGCCAGCCGGGTCGCCCGCCCCTGCAGGCCCCGGACCTGGGCCAGTCGAGCAGGCCCCCGCTCCAAGCCCCCGACCTGGGTCAGACCAGCAGGCCCCCGTTGCAGGCGCCCGACATGGGCCAGCAGGGACCGGCCGCCCAGCCGTCGGGCCTCGGTCAGTTCGGCGGCCAGCCCCCGGCCGCGCAGCAGTTCAGCCCGCAACCGCCGGCGGCGCAGCAGTTCAGTGCGCAGCCCCCGGCGGCGCAGCAGTTCAGTGCGCAACCGCCGGCGGCGCAGCAGTTCGGGCCGGGCGCGGCGGGCAGCCCCGACCAGAACCGGTTCGGAGCCGGCGCCGGGGAAGCGCCGTCCGGTCTCCCCGGACGCCCCGCCGCGAGCGGCCCGGACCCGGCCGCGGCACGACCGGCGCCGCCGCCATGGCCGCCGGCCGGACAGGACGACGCGCCGAGCGGCCTGCCGCCCCGCCAGTAGCCGGACGGGCCCGGACCGACGGGACTCAGGCCAGAGCCGTGGTCAGGTGCGTCCAGACGACCTTGCCCCCGGGCACGGGAAGGACGCCCCACCCGTCGGTGAGCTCCCGGATCAGGTGCAGGCCCCGCCCGCCCGCCTCGGCGGTCGTCGGGTCCTTGGCGCGGGGGAGCAGCCGGCTGCCGTCGCGGACCGTCAGGCACACGCGGTCGTTGCGGAGACCCAGCGTGATCTCCATCGTGGTGTGCGCGTGGCGGACCACGTTCGCGACGAGCTCGGTGGCGACCAGTGACGCCGTGGCGGCGATCTCGCTGCGGTGCCAGGCGGCGCAGGTCTGGGTGACCAGCTGGCGGACCTGTCGGCAGGCGTCGGGGACCGGGCGGAGGCGGACGCGGATGCGCTTGGGCTCCGGCTCGGGCTTGGTATCGGCCAGCGCGTCGGTGCACGTGGCGGCCGTGCTGACGGCGGCGCAGCCCGGCCATTCGGCGATGGCGCGGGCCGTGTCGGGGCGTGCGCCGCACAGGACTATGGGGACGGCCGGCCACTCCGAGGTCTCGCACACGACCGTGCTGAGGACGTCAAGGGCGGCGTGGTCCGGGACCGAGAGGCCGCTCACGTCGATGAGGAGGGACTCGGGCTGGGTGGCGAGGCAGCGGGAGACCGCCCGGGCGAGGGCGTTGCCGGTGAGCCCGTCGAGGGTGCCGCTGACCCGCAGGATCGCCACCGGGAGGTCCTGTTCCGGCCGGCAGACCAGCTGGCTGGACATTCGCCCCCCTTCGCCCCGTCGCGTCGTTCCCGTCGCGTCGTGCGTCACCTGTGCCCCGGCTATGAACCGGGCAAACCCTGACCGGGCTACGAGGATGCCACTCGCCGGGCGGCTCAGCCACTCGAAGTGCAGGCCCCGGTGCCTGTGACTCCGGGGATCCGCACAGTGTGACCAAAGCCCCGAATCGGTCGGCCCATGTCCATCCACGCCTGAGACCGCGGATTCTGGGCTTTTTCCCAGTCGGCGGAGAGCGCAGGTCGCCACCTGACGCGCAGGAAAGTGAAGTACCGTACTCCGCCATGGGTGTGTCTTCGCGGCTGAAGAGCCGGTTCCGCAAGTTTCTGCAGCGTCCGGGCACGACGGTCGATCTCGCGCCGCTCCGGAAGCGGTTGCCGGACATCGAGGCCCGCGAGGAAGCGCTGCACGAGCTCGACGACGAGGCGCTCACCGCCAAGGCCGGCGAGGCGAAGAGCTTCGAGGAGATCTGCGCGGCCGGGCGCGAGGCCGCGCGGCGTGCGCTCGACCAGCGTCCGTACGATGTCCAGCTGCTCGGCGCCATGGCCCTGCTCAGCGGCAAGGTCGCCGAGATGGCCACCGGTGAGGGCAAGACGCTGACCGCCACGATCGCCGCCTACGGGCACGTGCGGCTCGGCAACGGCCCGGTGCACGTGCTCACCGTCAACGACTATCTGGCCCGGCGCGACGCGCAGTGGATGGAGCCGGTCTACCAGCTGCTCGGCCTCACCGTGGGCTGGGTGACCGAGGCGATGACGCACGACGAGCGCCGGGAGGCGTACGCCGCGGACGTCACCTACGTCTCGGTCAGCGAGGCCGGCTTCGACTACCTGCGCGACCAGCTGGTGACCGACATCGCCGACCGGGTGCAGCGGGAGCTGGCGACCGCGATCGTGGACGAGGCCGACTCGATCCTCATCGACGAGGCGCGCGTGCCCATGGTGCTCGCGGGCAGCATCGCCGGCACCGAGGACCCGGTCGTCGACGCGGCGCAGCTGGTCCGCGAGCTGAAGGCCGGCAAGGACTACGAGGTGGCCGAGGACGGCCGCAGCGTCGCCTTCACCGACGCCGGGCTCAAGAAGCTCGAAGAGAAGATGGAGATCGACCTCTACGCCGACGAGCACGTGCGGGAGCTCTCCGCCGTCAACGTGGCGCTGCACGCCGAGGCCCTGCTGCGGCGCGACGTCGACTACATCGTGCGCGACGGCAGCGTCGAGCTGATCGACGAGATGCGCGGGCGCGTGGCGCAGCGCCGGCGCTGGCCCGACGGGCTGCAGGCGGCCGTGGAGGCCAAGGAGGGGCTGCGGGCCACCGCCGAGGGCGAGGTGCTCGACACGATCACCGTGCAGGCGTACATCGCGCTCTACAAGACGGTGTGCGGCATGACGGCGACCGCCGTGCACGTGGGGGAGCAGCTCCGCGAGTACTTCAAGCTCGAGGTCGCGGTCATCCCGTCCAACACGCCGAACATCCGCGAGGACGAGCCCGACCGGATCTACTCGGCGCACGACATGCGCGACGAGGCCCTGGTCGAGGAGATCAAGATCGCCCACGAGAAGGGGCGGCCGGTGCTCATCGGCACCCTCGACGTGAAGGCGTCCGAGCTGCTGGCCAAGCAGCTCGCCGCGGCGGGCGTGCCGTCGGTCGTGCTCAACGCCAAGAACGACGACGAGGAGGCCGCGATCATCGCGGAGGCGGGCGCGCTCGGCGCGGTCACCGTCTCGACGCAGATGGCGGGCCGTGGTGTCGACATCCGCCTCGGCGGCAGCGACGAGAAGGACCGCGACCGGGTCGTCGAGCTCGGCGGCCTGTACGTCATCGGCAGCGGCCGCCACGACAGCCGCCGCGTGGACGACCAGCTGCGCGGCCGCGCGGGCCGGCAGGGCGACCCCGGCGGCTCGGTGTTCTTCGTGTCGCTGGAGGACGAGCTGATCACCCGGCACGCGGGCGACATCCTGCCCGCCTCGCCGCGGATGGACATGGACGGCGTCGTGCACGACGAGCAGGTCGACTACGCGGTCGAGCACGCCCAGCGCGTCGCCGAGGGCGTCAACCACGAGATCCACCGCAACACCTGGCGCTACAGCGTGGTGATCGAGCAGCAGCGCGTCGCCCTGGCCGAGCGCCGGGAGCGGCTGCTGACCAGCGAGGTCGCCGCGATCATGCTGCTCGAGCGGTCCCCGGAGAAGGCGAAGGAGACCGACGAGGACGTGCTCTCCGACGCCGCCCGGTCCATCGCGCTCTACCACCTGGACCGGCTCTGGGTCGACCACCTGGCCGAGCTCTCCGAGGTGCGCGAGGGCGTGCACCTGCGGGCGCTGGGCAAGCTGGACCCGCTCGACGAGTTCCACCGGGCGGCCGTGCCGGCCTTCCAGAAGGTGTTCACCGAGATCGAGCGGCGGACCATCGAGACCTTCGAGGAAACCGACCTCACCGACGGGTGGGAGCCGGAGCGCGCCGAGATCGTGCGGCCGAGTGCGACGTGGACCTATCTGGTGCACGACAACCCGTTCGGTTCCGAGCTGGACAGGCTCATCGCCGCCGTCGGCCGCCGCCTGACCTCAAGCGGGGAATGAGCGCAGCAGCTCCGCCATCGCCGGCAGCTTGAAGAAGTCGGCGGTCTCCAGCGCGCTGGGGCCGCCGTCCTCCGGCTTGGCGCCGGCCTTCAGCAGGAGCTCGACGGTTTCGGCGTTCTGCCGGAACACGGCGGCCGCGAGGGCCGTCTGACCCCGGTCGTTCACGCGGCCGGGGTCGGCGCCGTGCTCGAGCAGCACGGCGACCGTCTCCGGGTGGTTGTGGTAGGCCGCCAGGATCAGCAGCGTGTCACCCTTGTCGTTCGTGAGGTTCGCGGGCAGGCCCTGCCGCAGGAACCCGGCGAGCTCGTCCGTGCCCCCGGTCCGCGCGAGGTCGAAGACCTGGTGTGCGAAGGCGATGGTTTCGGCGTCCAATTCTTCGGCCATGCCTCTCACCCTACGATGCTGATCTCGACGGCACATTTCGAAGGGAGCGCTGGTGAGCGACGGGGTCTACGTGGGCAAGGCGGGCGAGGACGGCATCCGTAACCAGGGATGGCTGCTCGGCCATTTCATGCCGGACGGTGACGTGTTGCACAGTGACGCGGTCGAGGTGAAGTGGGGCGTGCACCCGCCGGGCGACCGGCGCAAGGCCTGGGCCACCCGGGAGACCCGGACGGCGCTGCTCGTGCTGATCCGCGGCACGTTCCACATCGAGCTGCGCGACCGGACCGTGGTGCTGCGCGAGCCCGGCGACTACGTCGTCTGGGGCCCTGGCCAGGACCATTCCTGGGAGGCCCGGGACAGCGAGACCGTGGTCCTCACCGTGCGCTGGCCGTCGGTGCCCGGATGGCGCCTCCCGCCGACTTTCGATCAAACGGCGAAATAAAAGGCGGGAAACAGATTCTGAAACGGCCATCCCAGCATGTGGATGGCGCCTTGACCTGTTTGCGGCGTCCCCGGAAATATCGACACCCGTTGCTGCGCGCCATTTTCGGGGAGGAAATTTTCATGCCGGTCACCGCCGTTGAGGGGATCGGTGGGAAACCCGTTCCGCCCGCCGTGACTGTGACGATCGACATTCCGCTCACGGGGGATTCGCTGCCGCCGCAGGCCCGCCGGCTGCTGGAGGCCGTCCGCGACCTGGTGCAGGCCGGGGAGGCGGTGGCCCAGATCGAGGACGTCCCGGCGCCCGCGCGCTCCGGCGCCGGCCCGGCCGAGATCACGCTCCTGCTCGCCAGCCGCCAGGTGCTGGTGGGCGGCGAGCTGCTGCCGATGACGCGTCTCGAGTTCGATCTCGTGCAGTTCCTCGCCGACAATCCGCGGCGGGTCTTCAGCCGGGCGCAGCTGCTGACGGGCGTGTGGGGCTACGAGCACACCGGCGAGCGCACGGTCGACGTCCACGTCCGCCGGATCCGGGTCAAGCTGGGCGCGGTCCCGTTGATCACCACCGTGTACGGGGTGGGCTACCGGCTGGCCGACGACGCGAACATCGTGGTCCGCCCGCACGAGTAGGTGCCCCAGTTCGCCCGGTGCGCCCGCACGAGCCGGTGCCGCCGCGCGAGCCGGTGCGCCCGCACGAGCCGGTGCGCCCGCATGAGTTGGTGCCCCGCACGAGCCGGTGCGCCGGCGCGGGCAAGGGGCACCGGCGCGAGCGGGGTGCGTCCGCGCGAGCAGGGTGGGTCCGCGCGAGCAGGGTGCGTCCCCGCGAGCCCGCGCGAGTACGGTTGCCGGGTGCGTGTCCGCCCGGTGTCCGTCGACGTCCTGATCGAGGAGCTCGCCGACCGGATCGTGCGCGACCACCCCGCGGGCCGCGTCCGGGTCGCGATCGACGGGGCCGACGCCGCCGCGCCGGGCGTGCTCGCCGACGCGCTGGTGGACCCGCTGCGGGTCCGGGGCCGCCCGGCCGTCCGCGTCGCCACCGCCGACTTCCTGCGCCCCGCGTCCGTACGGCTGGAGCTGGGGCGCACCAATCCGGACTCCTACTACGAGGGCTGGTTCGACGAGGCCGGCCTGCGCCGCGAGGTGCTCGACCCGGCGGGCCCCGGAGGCAGCGGCCGCGTCGTCACCCGGCTCTGGGACGCGACGGCCGACCGGGCGGCCCGCGAGCCGTACCGGGAGCTGGCGCCGGAGGCCGTGATCCTGGTCAGCGGGGCGCTGCTGCTCGGCGCCGGGCTGCCCTTCGAGCTCACCGTCCACCTGCACCTGTCGCCGGGCGCGCTCCGGCGCCGTACGGCCGCTGATCAAGCCTGGACCCTCCCCGCCCTGGACCGGTACGCCGGAGAGGTCGGCCCGGCCGCCTTCGCCGACGTCGTCGTGCGGCTCGACGACCCCCGCCGCCCCGCCGTCGTGCTCGCCTCCTGAGGGGGTCGTCAAGACCGCGATCGTGAGTGAATGACCCCCTGTGACCTGCGACGCGAAAGCAGCTTTGCCCAGTCCGTGGCGGTAGCCAGCACTGACAGTTATGCTGCGGTTACTTTTTTGCGGGGATCCCCGTTTGGGATCTTCGGCGGTGGGTATCAGCCCGAGCCACGGTGCGAACCGGGGCCGGGGCGGGGGAGCCCACCGGCAGGGGCAGAGGGAAGGGCAGGGGGAGCACATGCTCGTCAACAGCGCGGTCATCACGGGTAAAGGTGCCGACACCGCCAAGTCTCGCTCGGGTGAGGACCTGGAGCGGATCAGGGTGCTGCTGCAGGCCCGGTACGACGACCTCAACGCCGAGTACGAGGAGGCGGTCGCCGAGAACCAGCGGCTGCGGCTGGTCGAGATCGGCGACGCCGCCGGTGACGACCAGGCGGACAGCGGCTCCAAGACGGCCGAGCGCGACGCGGCGACGTCGCTGCTGCGGACCCTGCTCGACCGCCGTACGCAGGCCGAGGTGGCCATGCAGCGGCTCGACGAGGGCACCTACGGCAACTGCGAGGGGTGCTCGAACCCGATCCCGGTCGAGCGGCTCGAGGTCTTCCCGTCGGCCACGACGTGCGTGCACTGCAAGGCCAACCGCGAGCGTCGCGCGGGCTGATCAGGCGCAAGGGTCTGCCCGGCCGATCGGGGCAGGCTCCTGAGTCCGCCTCCCGGGTTGCCCGGGAGGCGGACTCGGCTTATCGGTCCTAATGTGGGCGCATGGGTGACATCCAGGTCGGCACGGCGTCGTGGACCGACAAGACGCTGATCGCCTCGGGGTGGTACCCGAAGAGTGCGGACAACGCCGAGAAACGGCTCGCCTATTACGCGAAGCAGTTCCCGGTCGTCGAGGTGGACAGTACCTATTACGGGCCGCCCGCCGAGCAGACCGCGCGATTGTGGGCCGAGCGCACGCCGGCCGGATTCACCTTCAACATCAAGGCGTACAGCCTGCTCACCGGCCACCCCACCAGAGTGACCTCGCTCTACAAGGATCTCCGCCCGGAGACGGGGAAGAAGAACGTCTATCCCGACGATCTCCCGCCGCAGACCTACGAGGACGTCTGGACCCGTTTCCTGTCCGCCCTCGACCCGCTCGCCGCGGCCGGCAAGCTCGGGGCGATCCTCTTCCAGTTCCCGCCGTGGTGGGGCATCCGCCGCGACCACAAGGACCATCTCAAGGAAATCGTCGCCCGCTGCAAGCCGCTGCGCCCGGTCTTCGAGTTCCGCAACGCCACCTGGTTCGAGGGCGACAACGCCGGCGAGACGCTCGCCTTCCTGCGCCGCCACGAGTTGCCTTTGGTCTGCGTCGACATGCCGCAGGGCTACACATCGTCGGTGCCGCCCCTCGCCGAGGCCACCGCGGACCTGGCCGTCGTCCGTTTCCACGGCCACAGCGCGAAGTGGACCAGCAAGGACATCCAGGAGAAATTCCACTACGACTATTCGCGCGACGAGCTCGCCGCCTGGGCCCCGAAACTGCGCAAGCTGGCCGCCGAGACCGACCGCACCCAGGTCTTCATGAACAACTGCTACGGCGACAACGCCCAGCGCAACGCGAGAACCCTGGTGGACCTGCTGGGCGAATAAGCCTCCGGCAGATATGAGTACGGGCTCCCACTCCGAGCGTTCGCCACGGCCGGGACTACTCGTGCGGGGCGCGAGCACCTGCCGTGCCCGGCCCGGGCGCACGCGACTCACCCCGGGCGCAGCGTTTCCCGCCTCCCGGAGCCTCTTCTTCATGAGGAGGTGCACGACATGACATTCCAGGAGTACGTGGCGCAGCGGGGAGACACCTTGCTGCGTTTCGCTCATGTGCTCACGGGTGGCGACGCGCACTCCGCACAGGATCTGACGCAGACGACCCTGGTCGACGTCTACCGCCACTGGCGCCGGGTGAGCGCGGCGCGGAACACCGACGCCTACGTCCGCCACATGATGGTCAACGCGCACCTGCGCCGCGGGCGGCTCCGATCCTCCACCGAGGTGCCGGCGGAGCAGCAGGACCGGGGCGCCACGGTCGCGGACCCCGCCGACGAGGTGGCCGCCCGCGACGAGACCCGGCGGCTGCTGGCCCGGCTGCCGCCCCGGGCCCGGACGATCCTGGTGCTCCGGTATTACGCCGATCTCGACGACAACGCCATCGCCGACGTCCTGCGGATCAGCCCGAGCACCGTCCGCGCCACCGCCTCCCGGGCGCTGGCCGGCCTGCGCGACAAGCAAACCCTGGGGAACAAGCATGAGTGAGCAGCGCATCTCCGCCGTCTTCCACGAGGACGCCGGCCGCGCCCCGGCACTGGACGCCGACGTCGCGGAGCAGGTCGTACGCATCGTCCGGAGACGGCGCACCCGATGGGGCGTCGCCGCGGGAGCGACCGTCGCCGTGCTGGCGATCGGAGCATCGGCAGGAGCCGGCATGCTGCGCGACGAGCCGGCGCCACCAGCCGCGACCGGGCCCCGGGGCGCCCTGCCCGGCGCGGGCTCGTTCGACTGCGAGCCTCCCGAGTCGCCCGCCGCGGTGGCCGCGCGAACCATGTCGTTCGACGGCACCGTCACGGCCATCGCCGAGGACCCCGTCACAGGCACGCGGGACGCCACCGTGACCTTCAAGGTCAACGAATGGTTCCGCGGCGGCCCGGGCCCGACGGCAACAGCCACCATGCGGGCGCCGCTCCCGCCGAACGTCCTCGAGAGCGAGGCCGGGCCGGCCTACACGACCGGAACCCGGCTCCTCGTGAGCGGCGACGCCCCCGGAGGCCGGTTGCGCGCATGGGGCTGCGGCTACACCCGGTACTACGACGACCAGACGGCCGCTGCGTGGCGCCAGGCAGCACGCGAAAGGTGATCGGCGTCCCGCAGGGCGGGCGTGGCGAGGTCTCGCGTGCTCGGGGTGAGGCGCGTTCACCGGGCCGGGGACCGCAGGGGCTCGCGCGGCCGGGGTGAGTCGCGTGCGCCCGGGCCGGGCACGGCAGGTGCTCGCGCCCCGCACGAGTAGTCCCGCCCCGGGCGAACGCTGTCAGCGGGAGCCCGTATTCATATGGTTCAGAGCTCGTCCCACGGCACCGACGCCAAAGTCTCACGCAGGATCTTCTCCGCGCGCTGGTCCGCGACCGGGACCTCGTCGATGCTGCCGATGCCCCGGACGCCGTGCGAGTTGACCGCCGCGGCGCCCGCGAAGCCGGTGAGCTCGCCCACCTTGACGGGGCGCAGGGTCCAGGGGGTGCCGTCGATGGACATCTGGAGCTGGAGGAGGACCATGGTGATGCCCCTGAGCATCGGGGCGGCCGGCCAGATGATCTCCTCGCCGTCGTAGAAGGCGGCGTTCCAGACGGTGCCCTCGCTGACCTGGCCGTCGCGGGCGACGAAGAGGCGGTCGTCGAAGCCGGCCAGGCCCGCCTCGCGGAGGTGGTAGCTCAGCATGAAGGTGCCGCGGTGCTTGTGCTCCGGCAGGTCGCGCTCGTAGGGGACCGTCTGGACGCGCAGCGGGTGGCTCGGCGGCTCGGGGGCCGGGTCGGTGACCGAGACGAGGACGTCCGGCGGGTCCTGGTCGCCGGGGCCGGGGACCAGGGTGACGCGCACGGAGGCGTCGCGCACCGGGCCGAGGGCGTGGCGGATGCGGGTGAGCAGCTGGTGCTCCTCGGCGACGCCGATGCGGTGGCCGAAGAGCTCCTCGGAGCTGTCGGCGAGCCGGGCCAGGTGCAGGGCCAGCCCGCGGACCCGGCCGGCGCGCACCTGCATGCTCGTGAAGTGCCCGTAGCCGAGCGTCGCGATGCGGTGCATCTCGGCCAGGTCGGGCACGCGCCCGTTCAGTTCGACGGTCAGCACTCCGACCACCCTACGGGGTGCGTGTGACATCGCGGCCGCGGCGGCGGGCGAGGCGCGCCATGGTGGTGGCGTTCGTCACGGCGGCGCCTCCGGGATCGTTGTTGAAGTAGACGTACGCGGGGAGGTCCGGCAGCCGGTCCACCCAGGTCGCGAGCGCCTCCCTCCCATAGTGCGGCCACGGGTGCGCCCGCCCCTCGTGCAGCCGCAGATAGACCCAGTCGGCGGTCACCCAGAGGGGTGTCACCGGGCGGCCCTTCCGGTCGGCCCAGGACAGTGCCGCGTTGCGGGCCTCCAGCGCTTGCCGGCAGGACGGCACCCACCAGCTGTCGTGCCGGGGCTCCACGGCGACGCGGACGCCGGACGGGAACTCGGACAAAACGCCGCGTAGCAGGCCGGGATCGAACTGCAGCGTCGGCGGGAGCTGCAGCAGCACCGGCCCGAGCTTGTCCCCGAGCGCGTCAGCCCGCGACAGGAACCGGGCCACCGGCTCGGCGGGATCCTGCAGCCGCTTGATGTGCGTCAGATAGCGGCTCATCTTGACGGCGAAGCAAAAGTCGTCCGGCGTCCGGGCGCGCCAGTTCGCGAAGGTGTCCCGTTCGGGCAGCCGGTAGAAGGCGTTGTTGACCTCGACCGACGCGAACGACCCGGCGAAGTGTTCCAGCCAGAGCCGCTGCGGCAGCTTCGGCGGATAGAGCCGGTCGTCGCCGCGCCAGTCCTTGTACTGCCAGCCTGAGGTCCCCATCACCAGCACGCCGGACTGCTTACCGGTTTTCCGGTGATCGAAACGGGTACCAGCGGGTCACACCGAGGGAAGGGAAACGTGATGCGACTCAACGACGACGACATCACCGGCGGCAGCAGCACGTCCGGCGAGGGCGTGGCGGACGGCGGCGCGAACCCGGGCGGCCACGACGGCGGCGCGGACGGCTCGGCGGGCGAGGGCCCGGCCGACGGCGGCGCGAACCCGAACGGCCACGACGGCGGCGCGGACGGCTCGGCGGGCGAGGGCCCGGCCGACGGCGGCGCCAACCCGAACGGCCACGACGGCGGCGCCGACGGCTCCGCCTCCTGATGAGCACCTCCGTTCCAGGGCCGGCCGCCGAGGCGCCGGCCCTGGCCCGGGCCGTCGCGGCCGACCCGGCCAAGTTCGCCGAGGCCTACTGGGGGCGGCAGCCGCTGCTCACCCGGGCCGACGAGCTGGCCGGTCCGGACGGCTTCCGGGACCTGCTCGCCCCCGACGCCGTCGACGAGCTGCTGAGCGAGCGCGGCCTGCGCACCCCGTTCCTGCGCGTCGCCAACCAGGGCAAGGTCCTGCCGGCCGCGTCCTTCACCGGCAGCGGCGGCGCCGGCGCCGAGATCGGCGACCAGGTCCGCGACGACAAGGTCATGCAGCTGTACGCCGACGGGGCCACCCTGGTCCTCCAGGGCCTGCACCGCATCCACCCCCCGATCATCGACTACGCCCGCCGCCTGGGCGCCGAGCTCAACCAGCCCCTGCAGGTCAACGCGTACCTGACCCCGCCGGGCAACAAGGGCTTCGCCACCCACTACGACACGCACGACGTCTTCGTCCTGCAGGTCGACGGCACCAAGCGCTGGAAGATCCACCCGCCGGTCCTCCCCGAGCCCCTGGAACGCCAGGCCTGGGGCGGCCGCGCCGACGAGGTGGGCGCCACCGCCGCCGGCGACCCCGCGCTCGACGTCGTCCTGCACCCCGGCGACGCCCTCTACCTGCCGCGCGGCTGGCTCCACGCCGCCGAGGCCCAGGGCGAGCGCTCGCTGCACCTGACCTTCGGCGTCCGCGCCCTCACCCGCTACGCGATCGTCGAGGAGCTCCTGCACCTCGCGGCGGAGGATCAACGGCTGCGAGCCACCCTCCCGTACGCCATGGACGTCGCCGACCCGGAGGAAGTCGCCCCCGAACTCGAGGAAACGGTCACCGCCCTGCGCGACTGGCTCCTCACCGCCGACCCGGCCGCGGTGGCCGCCCGCCTGCGCACCCGCGCCTGGTCCGCCCGCCGCCCGCAGCCGGTCAAGCCCCTGGCCCAGCTGGCGTACGCCGAATCCCTGACCCCGGGAAGCCCGATCGCCGCGCGCCATGCGCTGTTCTGGCAGCTCCGCGCGGACGGCCCGGAGCACGTCGTCCTGCAGCTGGAGGGACGCACCCTGCGCTTCCCCGCCTTCTGCGAACCGGCGCTGCGGGTGGCCCTCGACGGCACCCCGCACCGGGTCAGCGACCTCCCCGGCCTGGACGACGACGAGGACCGGCTGGTCCTCGCCCGCCGCCTGCTCCGCGAGGCCGTCCTGGTCCCGGCCGCCTGAACCCGCCGCCCGCAAGGCCGTGTCCCCCTCCCGGTGGGCGCGGCCTTCGGCGACAGGAGTACGGGCTACCCCTGCGAGCGATCAGGACCACTCTTGCGCGGCGCGAGCACCTGCCCGCCCGGCTATGCGGACGCGCTCAATCCGCGAGCGCTGCTCAGGTCGGCGTCAGGTCATCGTCATGCCGATCGGCGGTGAAGGCGGACCACCAATCGCCGAACTTGGCCGTCACCTCGGCGTCCACCAGCGTACCGACGCCCCGGGCGGCTCCCGCGGCGCCGAGGCCGATGACCGCGCTCCCGCCCAGAAGGTGACCGTCCACCAAGACGGTCGTCCCGTATGCGATGACGGCGACACCACTGACCACCATGGTCGCGCCGCCCAGGGTGCGCCGGCCGTGCAGCACCACCACGCCGAGGACGACGGCGACGACGCCGAGACCGGCGACAGCGAGACCAGCGATGACATGCCCTCGGGTCAGCTGGGAGAAGCCCAGGACGAGGGCCATGCCGCCGAGCCCGGTGCCGGCGGGGCCGCCCACCACGTGACGGCCGCGCAAGACGGTGACGCCGTGGAGGATCCCGGCCACTCCTGCGCCGCTGCTCGCCGCGCCTGCCGGGATGTCGCCGGAGCGCAGCCAGGCCGCACCGAGCAGGGCGGCCGTGACACCCAAACCGATGGCTGCCGCCCCGGTGAGCAGCGGCTCGCCCCGCAGCAGCGCCGCGCCGAACACCACGGCGGCCGTCCCGAACAGAACCGCCGCCACGCTGACCAGGTCCTGAAGGTGAGCAGCCCCGAAGACGGCCAGTGCGATGCCGATCCCGACGGCCGCAGCTCCTCCGAGGAGAGTGCCGGCGGTGTGCAGCGATCCGGACAGCAGCACGGTGACGGCCAGCAGTCCCGCGGCTGCCAGGGTCAGGGCTGCCGCCAGGCCCCCGGACAGCGTCGCGGCCGTGACTGTGCAGGCGGCGGCGAGTGTCCACAGCACCAGCCGAGCCGTACGGTGCAGGGCTGATCCGGGATAGCGGCGTAGCCAGCCGGCGACACCGAGCACACCACCGAGACCGGTGATCATGGTGAGGGCCGGGACTCCGCGCTCGCTGAGCAGGTTGACGCTGACGCCCAGGGCGACGACTCCGAGCAGGAAGCCGGCCGCCCGCCCGTACCAGTCCAGCCGGCCTTCCTGGGACCCGGACGGGCGGGTTCCGGGATCCCGCGCGCCGGGGCCAGAGCGTTCCGGACCCGGTGGGGCGGCAGGCATGCCCATGCCGTCCAGTCTGCCCCGAGTCGGCGGCAGGCAGAACCCCGGTAGCCGCCGCTCTCGTGGTGCGGTTCCCCCGGTCGAGGGCGGCGGCCTGGACGGCGGGTCGGCGGCGGCCGCGGCGGCGCTTACCGTCCGGTCACCCGGTGGCCGCGCTGTTGCGGACGATGACCAGGATCAGGCCCGCGGTGATCAGGGCCGAGGCCAGGACGGTGACGACGGTGGAGGCGTCCAGCGGGGTGTCCGCGCGGTCGGCGACCCGCTTGGCGAGGATGACCGCGAGGATCGGGCCGAGCAGCGCCACGATCAGCGCCACCACCGGCAGGCCGACGGCCAGGTCGCCGCCGCTTTCCCGGCCCGCCCAGCGCAGCAGCGACCACGCCGCCAGGCCCACCGCGCCGCCCAGGGCGCCCAGGCCGACGTACAGGACGGCGGCGCCCTTGATGGGTTTGACCGCGGCCTTGCGGTTGGCCGTGGCCTCGGCCTCCTGGAGATAGTCCTCGACGCCGCGGTCGCGCTGGCGGGGGACGACCGGGCCGGGCGGGCGGCCGAAGCGCTCCGCCGGGCGGCCGGCCGCGTGGGCGAACTCCGACCAGAGGCGCTCGACCGTGGCGTCGACCTCGTCCAGGCGGCGCTGGGCGGCGTCGGCCTCGGCGGCGGCCTCGCGCACCCGGCGGTCCGCGGCCCGGACGGCCTCGTCGGCCTCGGTGGCGCGGGTGTCGTGCCAGGTGCG
>NZ_JAUQWH010000198.1 GCF_030757795.1 Actinoplanes oryzae | reverse complement strand
CCGCACGTGGGGTAGCGGGCCGCAACGGCGGCTCGCCCGCCCCACCGCCACGACCGGTGGACGGTGCGGGGGCCGGTTCGCTGCCGCCGGGTTCGACGGCTCGGGCCCCGGGCGTGGTGCCGGCGACGGTGTCCCAGGACAACGGCGCAGTAGTCACCTGCCCGGCCGGGCGCGCGAACGAGGTCGCGCCGGACAGACCGGCGTGCCCGGCGGTCTGTTCCATGCGCCCGACCATGCTGTTGGCCGCCTGCTGCGCCATCTGCGCACCCTTGATCAACGCCAGAGCCATCACCCCAGCCGGACCCGCAGCAGCCGCAGCCCCAGTACCGGCCGCCGTCGCCGCACCCGCACCCGCGCCGGCTCCGGCCGTGGCACCCGCCCCAGCGGAAGCACCGGCTCCCGCGGCGGCTTCGCCGCCACCGGCTGCCGCGCCTTCAGCCGAGCGCGACGCGAACGAGTTCATCGTGCGAGCCTCGGCATGCCGGCCGAACTGCTCCGGACTCACCCCACCCGGCGAACCCGCGTTCTGGGCGCGGCCCGCACCGTAGCCGAGCACCGCAGCCAATCCGGCGGGGCCGCCGGTGTGCGCGGCGGCGAAGGTGAAGAACCGGGCGATCGCCGGCCACGCCAACCCCGCCAGCAACAGGATCAACATGCCGGCCAGGACGGCGCCGAGGTCCTTGTTCTCGTTGCCAGTTATCCCGAACCCGACCGCAAACACCAACGCGATCACCGGCTTCAAAATGATCAGCCGGACGGTGGCGCCGACCAGCTGCGACCACCACTGCCGGGTCAGCTCCGAGATCTGCCCGACCGCGGCGATCGGCGAGGTCCCGATCAGCACGGCGATCGCCGCGTTACGCAGCAGCATCTCGAACCACAACACCAGCACCAGCACGATGCCGATCACCGCCAGCAGCAGCATCAGCGACGGCGCCATCGTGCCGGACAGCTCGAAGATCGTGGTCAGCTTCGTCGTCAAACCTTCAGGGCTGCCGAAGCTGGACTGGATGATGAACGCCGTCAGCCCGTCAGCGGCCACCAACGCCGTGCTCGCCGCGGTCAGCGTGATGAGGAAGGCGAGGCCGGCTTTGCCGAGGCCGATGAAGGCCTGGGCGAACGCGTTGCCGTCATGGGTGATCACCGTGCGGGCGATCTGGATCAGCATGAGCACCGCCGCCACCGACACGGCGATGCCCAGGCTGATGCTGTAGACGCTACGCACTCCGTTGGAGCTCAGGTCGACATTCGGGAACGCGGCGAAGCCTTCCGCGAAGCTCTTCAACAAGCTCACGGCGGCCTCGGCGAACGACTTGCAGATCGACTCCCACGCCGACGACGTGGCATCACCGACCAGGTCGCTGACCATGTCCGAGGGCTTGCAATCCAGCGGCGATGAAAGATCGCAGGGCACAGCGAATCCCCCTAGCAATGAGGGCGAGCAAAGAAAGAATGGAGAGGAAGAAACCCAGACGGTGGTCAGGCGACCAGGGGAAGCCAGCCGGCTGCGACCGCTTCCGTACTGCCGGGGGCGAACCGCAGCTCCGCGTAGTCCGGGGCGTCGGGCGCGCGGCGCACGAGCTTCCAGTCCCCGTCCGACCAGACCAGCGGCGCCGGGAACACCCCGACCGCGTTCTTGAGTCCTTGCGCCGGGGTGATGGTCGTGATGTAGCCGAGCAACAGCACGGTCACCCGGTCCTTGCCCTGGTCCCGCAGTTGGTAGGAGACCGGGCCGAGTGTCATCGATGCGCCCGTCGGCAGCAGCCCGGTCTCCGGCAGTCCGAGTTTGTGGCGCGAGTTGAGCGGGCCCTGCGCGAACACCGCCGGCAGCATGCCGGAGTTGCGGTCGCCGATCGCCTCGCCGATGTCGGAGGCGCGCTGCGGGTCCAACGTCGAACCCAGCTGGGTCGCGTACTCGACGGCCGCCGAGACCGCGCCGGCCGCGTTGTGCGGGAACCCGACCTCGACGTCGTTGACCCGCCGGGCTCCGGCCACCAGCGTCACCGGCACGGTCGCCGGTGATGACGCTGATGCCACCGGCACCGGCGCAACCGCGAGGGGCGCCTGCGCCGAGATAGCCGGTTCGCCGGGCGCGGCGGGTGCCGGGGCGTCGTCGTGCTGTCCGGCCACCACGGTTGCCACCGCCACTCCGGCCACCAGCGCCGCACCGGCCGCCGTGACGGCCAAGCGCCGGCCGCGCCGGGGCGCGTTCAGGAAAGAGTTCGACACGGTGGACCTGGCTCAGCTGGTCGCGGTCTGCACGGCGTTGATCATCGGGATCGCGACCGCCGAGGCGATCAGCCCGACCACCGACCACAACAGCGCGCGCTTGCCCTTGCTGGAGGCGTCCGGGCGGTCCGAGGCACTGCCCCAGGCCATGAACGCACCGGACGCGACCGCGACCACGGCGCACACGATCAGCACACCCCACTTCACGTACGAGATGAGCAGCTGAATCGCGGCGTTACCGCCGGTCGGATCCGCCGGCGCGGGGTTCGGCAGCGGAGCGCTCAGAACGTCCAGAACAGCCGTCACAGCAGACATCACAAACTCCAGGAGGGGTCACGGAGGGTCATGTTCAACAACCGGCCGCTCGCCGCATAACGCCAGCTCAGGAGGGTTTCTGAGTTGATCCCGGCGAGGGGTGGACGAAGAACATAACCGAGCGTGACGGTTCTCCGTCAAGAGAAAACATGAAAATTCCGGATTACCTGAGCGAATCGGACGTCTACGGTTTCGGCTTCGTGACGTGGGGCTACCGGCGCCCGGCCGTCAAGGATGTTGCGGGCCCAGCGGAAGACGCGCACGTGCCATGCGGCAGGCCGGGGAACAAGCCGTCCGAACGGACGAAACAAAGCCGCTAATACGTCGATTAGCCGCTTCTTGACCGATAAGGGCAAAGGTCGCGTACGTTGACGGCCCCGACCTGGCTGATCACCACCGCCGGACGGGTCCGCCACCCCTCACGCACCCGCCGGACGGCCCCCTCATGCCCTCTGCCTCGCCCCGCGGCCACGCGCCGTGAAAGCCCGCCTGCTGATCGCCTGCGGCGCGCTGCTGCCGGTCATGCTCACCACCGCGATCGCCGTCGGCGCCGCCGGATCCGGCGCGCTCGAACCGGCCGCCTGCACCCTGCCCGCCGACACCACCACCGGCGACGGTGGCGCAGGCGGCGGGTCACCGATCGCGATCGGCAACCTCAGCACGGCCCAGATGGGCAACGCCCGCACCATCTACGCCGTGGCCATGAGCCGCAAACTGCCCGTGCGCGCGGCCGTCATCGCTCTCGGCACCGCGCTGCAGGAATCCACGCTGCGTAACCTTGACACCGCCGTCGACCACGACAGCCTCGGGCTCTTCCAGCAACGCCCGTCACAGGGCTGGGGCACACCGTCGCAGATCCTGGACCCCGTCTACGCGAGCAACTCCTTCTACAACCGCCTCGTCCGCGTCCCCGGCTGGCAGACCCGCGCGCTCACCGACGCCGCCCAAGCCGTCCAACGCAGCGCCTACCCGAACGCGTACGCGAAATGGGAAACCCTCGCCACCCAGCTCGCCGCCCAATTCGGCACCGAGATCCCCGCCGCGCCCAGCACCGACTTGAGCACGTGCGCCGACGAAGGCGACGGCCTGCCCGACACAGGCGACGTCACCCTGCCCGACGGGCTCACCCTGCCCCCGGGCACCTCACCGGTCGTCGCCACCGCGATCGCCTGGGCCCTCGCCCAGCGCGGCACCCCCTACACCTTCGGCGGCGACTGCACCGCACCGCACTCCGGCGTCAAAAGCCGACAATGCGACTGCTCCTCGCTCATGCAACAGGCCTACCGCCACGCCGGGGTGCGCATCGACCGCACCACCCTCGACCAGGTCCACAACGGTGTCGCCGTCACCAACGTCTCCGCCGTCGCCCCCGGCGACCTCGTCTTCATCGCCGGCAGCCTCGGCTCGCGCAGCCGGCCCCGCCACGTCGGCATGTACATCGGCCAAGGCCTCGTCGTCCAAGCCCCCCGCACCGGCGACGTCGTCAAAATCAGCACCCTCGCCAGCTGGAAGAACAAGATCGCCGCAGTCCGGCGCATCATCACCTAACGACTCGCGGAGCCGCAATTCTGGATTCTCGGGGAAGGATGAATGCCGCGCTTGTCCAGTTACTGACGGCCAACTCCGGCACAGGAGGGCAGATTCAGGCAGTGGAAGCATGTGACTCTACGAGTTCGGTGAATACCTCGGAGGGTTTCTTCCAGTCGAAGATCTTACGGGGCCGGTCATTGATCTCCGCGGCGACCGCTGCGAGGTAAGCGGGATCCGAGGTGATCGCGACGCCTTTCGCCGGGTCATCATGCGCGCACCCGACGGCCAGGAATTCTGCGTCGTCTACGCGCTCAATGAGCGACGCACCCAACGCGATCGCGAGTTCGAACACCTCGTCAAGCAGGTCGAGTAGAGACCCGACGCCTCCAGGCTGGCACATGGGCAATTTCAACCTGGCCTCGCGGCCCGAGCGTCCATGCCGTTGACCGGTGCAAGGGAGTGCCGCCGGCCATATTGAAAGGCTCATTGACCGTCTGGCCGTCCAGGCCGGAATCCGGCCTGGACGGCCAGGGAGACCAGCTGGGCGCGGTCACGGACGCCGGCTTTGGCCATGGCCCGGTTGGCGTGGGTCTTCACGGTGTGCGGCGAGAGGTGTTCCCTGGCGGCGATCCGGGCGTTGTCCAGCCCTTCGACGATCATCGCCACGATCTCCAGCTCCCGGGCGGTCAGCTCGGTGAATCGGGCCCGCGCCGCCGGGTCGCCCGGGGCACGGTCGTCCGCCACGTGGTTGACCACCGCGTCGAGCGCGCCCGGCGACAGGGCCCGTCCGCCCGCGGCCACCCGCAGGATGCCGGCGGTCAGTTCCTCCGGGCCGGCCGCCTTGTTGAAGAAGCCGACCGCGCCGGCCCGCAGCGCCGCCAGCACGTTCTCGTCCTGGTCGAACGTCGTGAGCACCACGATCTGCACGTGCGGATGGGCGGCCCGGACCCGGCGGGTCGTCTCCACCCCGTCGATGCCCGGCATCCGCAGGTCCATCAGGACCACGTCGGCGTCCAGGGCCGCGAGCATCCGCAGCGCGGCCAGCCCGTCGGCGGCCTCGCCGGCCACGGTCAGTTCCGGATGGGCCGTGAGGATCGTCCGCAGCCCGGCCCGGATGATCTCCTGGTCGTCGACGAGCAGGATCCGCACGCTCATCGCAGCGCACCCCGGCGTACCGGCAGCTCGGCACTGATCTGGAACAAGTGCCCGTCGTCGCGTACGTTGAGCCGCCCGCCCACCGACGACGCCCGCTCCCGCATCCCGGCAAGTCCACTGCCGCCGAGGCCGGACGGCCGCTTGGTCATGATCGGGTTCACCACGTCGACGCTGATCGCCGCCGCGCTCGCCCGGACCGTCAGCACCACCCGGCCCGCGCCGTACCGCTGGGCGTTGGTCAGCGCCTCCTGGGTGATCCGGAACGTCGCGGCGCTGACCTCCGGCGGCAGCGGCTCGGCGGGCCCGTCGAGCACGGCGTCGATCAGCAGGCCTCCGCTGCGGAAGGTGTCAATCAGGTCGGGAATCCGCTCGTGGCTGGGGGTCGCGCCGACCGGGTCCGCCTCGGCGCCGACCCGTAGCACGCGCAGGATCTGCTGCGTCTCGGCCAGCACCGCCTGCACGGCCGTACGGGCGGCGCGGAGGTCGGCGCGGACGGCCGGATCCTCGCCGTGCACCTCGGCCGCGCCCAGGTGCATGCTGACCACGGCGATCTGATGGCCGAAGCTGTCGTGCAGGTCCCGGGCGATGCGGATGCGTTCCTCGGCCACACCGCGTTGCACCGCCGCCGCCCGGTTGGCGACCGCGTCCTCGGCCCGCAGTTCGAGCTCCCGGCGATACTGCCGCCGGGTGCGGATCGCGCTGCCGGCCGCCGCGGCGGCGATCGCCGACACCGCCGACACCGCCGCGCCCGGATCGGTGTTGACCGCGAGCGTGCCCGCCGCCAGGCCGGTCGCGACCAGGTTGGCGCCGCCGATCACCGCGCCAATGCGCAGCGCCGGGGCGCCGCGCAGGGTGAGCACGAGGGCCGCGAACACGCCGATGTTCCAGGTGGCGATCGGATTCCAGCCCAGCGCCGTCGCTACCAGCGGCGCGGCGGCGAGCAGGCCGGTGCTCAGCCCGGGCCGCAGCCGCAGAACCCCGGCACCGGCGACGGCGAGCAGCAGCGCGAGCATCCCGTTCCACGCCGGCCACGCCTGCGCCACCGTGATCAGCTCCACGGCTGCCGCCAGGCCGATGATCGTCATCGTGGCGGCCTCGAGCAGCTGGTGCCCGCGCCGCCACCGCTCCGCGCTCGTCACCAGGCGATCCTCGCACCGTCGCCCGGCCGGCACATACCGCGTCTGCGGTATCCGTAGGTCATCCATCCGCGGGTCTCCCCGAACTCCGGCACCGGCGAGCGTGGATCCGGACAACGTTTCCCGACCCGAGGATGGATCATGAAGCAGGTACTGGTGACCGGCCCCGGCAGCACGGCCGTGATCGACGTCGACCGGCCCGCGGTGAGCCCGCGCGACGTCCTGGTCAGGGTGCGGGCGTGCGGGATCTGCGGCTCCGACGGGCTCTACATCGCCGTCGGCGGCATCCCGCCCCGCCGGGGCGCCACCCCGATCGGCCACGAACCGGCGGGCGAGATCTGCGAGGTCGGTGACCAGGTGGCCGGGCTGACGGTCGGCGATCACGTGGTCATCGACACCATGGCTGCCGCCGACGGGTTCATCGGCAGCGGCGGGGCCCAGGGCGCACTGTCGGAGTTCCTGGTGATCCGGGACGCCGAGGTCGGCCGGCAGCTGGTGACAGTGCCGGCACACGTCCCGTTCGCGGTGGCCGCGCTCAACGAGCCGATGGCGGTGGCCCGGCACGCCGTCAACCGGACGAACCCGAAGGCCGGCGACCGGGTCGTCGTCTTCGGCGCAGGCCCGATCGGCCTCGGCGCGGCCATCAGCTACAAGCTGGCTGGCGCTCACGTCGTGGTCGCCGACATCCTGCCCGGCCGGCTGGAGAAGGCGCTGCTCGTCGGCGCCGACGCCGTCATCGACTCGGCACGGGAGGACACCGCGGCCCGGCTCATCGACCTGCACGGCCCGGGCGCGGCCGGTTCCACCCGGGGCGTCCGCGCCGGCACGGACATCTACCTCGACGCGGCCGGCGTCCCGGCGGTCCTCGACACGGTGACCAGGACGGCGAAGCACGGCGCCACCCTCGGCATCGTCGCCGTACACAAGAACCCCGTCCCGATCGACCTCGGCACCCTGCTGACCACCGAGCTGACCATCGCCCTGGCGGTCGGCTACCCGCGCGAAATCTTCGAGGTCACCGCGGACATCGTGCGCGACTGGCCGAGGTACGCGCACATCATCAGCGACACCGTCCCGTTCGACGAGGTGTCCCACGCCCTGACCCTGGCCACCACTCCGGGCGCCGCGGACAAGGTCGTGGTGACGTTCGGATGACCGTGATCAAGCGCCTCCTCCGGACCTCGCTCTGGCTGCTGTTCGTCGTCGGCCTGGTCTGCTGCTTCGCGGCGGGCAACGTGCCCGATGGGCCGCCCCGAGACCTCGCGACCTACGGCGGGCCCGCTCTCTCGCTGGTCACCGGCACTCTCATCGCTAGAAAGGAGCCGATCAAGACTTTCCTGGGCACCGGCCCGGTGCTGTGGTTCCTGTTCCTGTTCAACCTTGCGGCGGCTGTCACCGTCCTGCTCTTGCTCGACGGCGTTACCGGCATCAGCGCCGCTGCAGGTCTGGGACTCGTGTCCCTGGGCGCGGGCGGCAGCCTGTTGCTAAGGCGCCGACGTTCCTGAACGCCGTGTCGGACGTCCATCTCAGGGTCTGTGGGCCTCAGCGGTCGCCTGCGTCTGAAAACCAGCCGATTACGAGCGTTACCAGCCGCAGTCAGCCTGGTCGACGGCGCAAACGTCAGGGCGAGAGATCGCCGGCTGAGGCCCCGGACATGTCATCCGGCCGTGCGCTGCTAGCCGTCGAGGCGAGTAAGGCTGCACGAGCGCCTTGGAGAGCGAGCCGAATCTGGTGAGGAGAGCGCCGCACATGGGCCAGTAGAAGCCCTCCCTGAATGGCAGCCATGGTCAGGTCCGCCAGCTCGACCACGTCCGCGCCGACCGCCAGTTCGCCACGCTGTTGCATGCGGGAGAGTCCTTCGATCAGAGGTGCCTCCCAACGAGTGAAGGCATCCAGGAAAGCCTGCCTGGTGACGTGATCATGCTCGCTGAGCTGGGCGGCCAGCAGGCCGATCGCGCAGCCGCCGACGCCTTCCGGACGAATCCCGTTCGCGATGATGCTCTCGAACCACTCGTCGATCCGAAGCAGTGAGTCGAGGGTTGCGTACCGGGGCTTCTGCATGGCGAGCACGGTGTCGATCGTCGCGTGGACCACCGCACGAACCAGGTCGTCGCGGTCGGTGAAGTAGTGGTAGAGCTGGCTGCGCCCGACTCCGGCAGCAGCTTCGACGTCGTCAAGCCGGACGGCGCCGACACCGTTGCGGAAGATCAGCTCGCTGGCTGCCTGGAGGATGCGAGCGCGCGTCGCCCGGCCGCGCGCGGTCGTCGGTTCCGTGGCCACGACAAGAAGCTTAGTGCACCCCCCGCCTCTCTGTATCGCCTGGTACAGTCCTGCCTCGTGATTGTATCTTTGAGTACAAAATTGCGGCGGGCTCCGTGACCACCCCCGGACGCCCCCGCCTGGCAGCGTTGGACACGGTCATGGTCGGGCACACAGCCGAGCAAGCCCTCGCCGACAGCGTCGACCTGGCACGTCACGCGGAACGTCTTGGATACTCGCGGTACTGGCTCGCGGAGCATCACGGCCCCACCGCCGGCGCCGGCTCGGCCCCCATAGTCACCGCGACCGCGGTTGCCGGTGCCACGACGACGATCCAGGTCGGGTCAGGCGGAGTGATGATCCCGAACCATGTCCCGTTGGTGATTGCGGAGCAATTCGGCACCCTGGCCGCGCTGCACCCAGGCCGTATCGATCTCGGGGTGGGGCGGGCTGCGCCACCGGACGCCGCTACCGCGGCTGTGTTCGATCGCCACCTGAAAAACTACGGTGCGGACGACTTCGCCGATCGCGTCGATCAACTGGTCGGATTCCTGACCGGGAGATTCCCCAGCGGACGCCGGTACGGCCAGATCCACGTCGCTCCGCAGGCCGCACAACCACCTGCCGTCTGGGTCCTCGGAACGTCGGAAGCAGCCGCAACTGTCGCTGCCGTGTTCGGCCTGCCGTTCGCGTTCGCCCACCACTTCGGCCGTGGCGATGTCGCGGCCGCCCTCGCCCACTACCGTGCGAACTTCAGGCCTTCCCCGACGCTCGAACGGCCGTACACGCTCGTGACCCTGCTGGCCGTCGTAGCGGCGACCAACGATGAAGCGGCAGTCCAAGCCGGCTCGGCGGACCTGTACTTCCACCGGTTCTTCACCACTGGCAACCCGCCAGCACGCTTTCCCTCGCGAGATGAGGTCATCGGTCATCGATGGACTCAAGAGCAGCGCCGCTTCGCCGACCGGCGCCGGGCGGGACAAGCGGTCGGAGATCACGAGCACGCCGGCCGCGCGATCGCCGACCTGCTCAATCGCACGGCCGCCGACGAACTCATGCTCACGACCCAATTGCACAGCCTCGATGACCGGGCACGTTCGCTGGAACTCGCGGCTGCGGTAACAGCCGCCCGACATCCCTTCTGAAACAGGTACAGAGCAAGGGCGGGCGACAAGCCGAAGCCCTGCCAGCCCCTTGGAGGCAACGTTGTTCTCACCATTCTTTATCCCCGCCGCGGGAATGGCCATAGCAATGGCCTTCACTAACTCGGTCCCCGGCACTCATCCCATCGAATCGACAAAAACGCCGCCCGCGCCACGGATTATCGCCCACTTCGACCGTGCAGCGGGACAGACGGCGGAGAGCGTGGTCGTTGAGCCCGACGGATCCGCGGATGTCGGCTTCATCGTGTCGAGGCAGCTGGCGCACGTCACCAATGAGGGCTACGTGCAAATACTTGCGACTATGCCGCTACCCGCGGACGGCGGCAAAAGCACTCCGACCGGACAAGCCTCCGTGACTGGCGTGGAGCGCACGAAGGACGGAACGCTCTATTTTCTCTACTCAGCCGGCGACAGCGCACTTACCGGCCTTTGGAGACTTCACCGGGGCGGCAAACCCGTTCGTATCGCGGCCATGCCGGCCACAAGTTTCCTCAACGGCTTGACCCGAGATGAACACACCGGGAACTTCTACATCACTGACTCTGCGCTCGGCCGGATATGGAAGGTCGGACCGCTCGGCGGGAAGGCAACGGCGTGGGCCGTCCGGCCGAGCCTCGCACCGACCACCTTCTTCGGCGCCAACGGGGTGAAGGTCCACGATCACGCCGTGTGGGCGTCCAACCTCGATCAGGGGACCATCGTCCGGATCCCGATCACCCGCAGCGGGGCGGCCGGACCGGACAAAGTCGAGGTGACTGGACTCGACAGCGTGGACGACTTCGCCTTCACCGGTCGCGGTGACCAGCTCTTGGCGGCACTCAACATTCCGAGCCAGCTCGCCCTGATCAATCCGGGGAAGCCGCCGGTGATCGTCCTGGACAGTGGTGACGGCTTGCAGAACACGACAGCCGTGGCCGTGCACAGCGGAATGGTCTACGTCACGAGCGGCGCCCTCAGCACGGGAGGCGATGCCAATCTCCTGACCGCTCCCGTGCGAATGTTCCCCCTGAACGCTGTTTCGAGAACGGCCCCGCGACCTGCGTGAACAGGCCGCCGGGGCCGACTCGGGTCTGGTCGCCGCGTCCGCCAAGGCAGTCCAGGACCGGCTCGGCGCGAACGGACTCTGAGGTTCTCCTTCGACTATCGGGCGGGGAGGCCCAACTTGGCCGAGAGCCAGGTGCCCACCCGGGCCAGAGTCTCATCGGCTTCCGGGGCGCGGCCCGCCATGATCGGTAGACGTGGAGCTGGTCGGGCGCGATCTCCAGTCCAATGAGGGTGTCCGAGGACCAGCGGGACGGCCAAGGGGTTCGGGACAGCGGCGGCCACCCACAGGGCAGGGCGGCGTCGTAGTCCCAGGGCTCGTCGACGGCGCGAGGCCGGTGGTGACTTCGCTTACCCCTTCGATGCTTGCCGACGTTCCCCTGCCGCGCGCGACTGGCCGATCTGCGTGGTCGCCAGGCCGCACCTTGCCGGACTCTTGGCCGGGCTGGGCACGACCTCCTCGGCCGGTCGGTGAATCCTTCCGTGATCCGTCCGGGTCTGTCGTCTCGCATCCGTCATGACCGGCTCCTCCCGATGGTGTACGGTTTCCAGTCAGTCGACTGACTTAAATTGGGGGTGGGGCAGTGGAGTCCGGGCTGCGCGGAAAGGTCGTCCTGGTGACCGGGGCGACAGCCAACATCGGCCGGGCGACCGCGCTGGCGTTCGCCGCCGAGGGGGCGCGGGTCGTGCTCGCTGGCCGGGACACCGAGGCCGGCCAGCGCGTCGCCGAGTTGGCCGGGCAGGCCGGTGCGGCGGGCGTGGTGTGGCATGCCGCCGACGTGACCGACGAAGATGCCGTCGCCGGGCTGGTGAGCCGGGCGCTCGAGGCGTTCGGGCGGATCGACGTGCTGGTCAACAACGTCGGCGGGAATGCGGCAGTGACTCCTTTCGTACGATCAACGCCCGCCCAGTGGCGCACGGACCTGGACCTCAATCTGACCAGCACGCTGCTGTGCACCCACCGGGTGCTGCCGCAGATGCTCGAGCGCGGTACGGGCCGGATCGTCAACATCGGATCCATGGCGGCAATCATCGGCGACCCGCACATGGCGGTTTACTCCGCGGCGAAGGGTGCGGTTCACGCCTTCACCCGGGTCCTCGCGCTCGAGGTCGGTGGCAGCGGGGTCACGGTGAACGCCATCGCACCCTACGGGACGATTCCGCTCGATCCGGCCGCCGAGACCAGCAGCGGCAGCCGGTTCCACCCGGAGACGGGGCTGTTCGCCCGGCCTCGCGCGGAGGGGGAGCGCGGGTTCGGCCGCAGGAGCGCGTTGCCGCGCGATTTCGCCCGCCCGGAGGAGATCGGCGCGGCGGCGGTCTACCTCGCGTCGCGGCACGCCGGCTTCATCACCGGCCAAGTCCTGCAGATCGACGGCGGCGTCGCGCTGACGTGACGTCGTCTCATACCGAGAGAGAGCGAGCGATGACCGACTTCTTGCACCGATACGGCCCCACCGCATTGGTGACGGGCGCCTCCTCCGGCATCGGCCGCGCTTTCGCGGTCGAGCTGGCCGCCCGTGGACTGCACCTGGTCCTGGTCGCGCGGCGCGACGACCGGCTGCGGGCGCTGGCCGCCGAGCTGACCGCGAGGCACGACGTCGACGTCCGGGTGCTGGCCGAAGACCTGGCCGATTCCGGTGCGCCGGACCGGATTCTCGGCGCGGTGCGGGACCTGGACATCGGCATGGTGATCAACAACGCAGGCTTCGGGGTCAAGGGCGCCTTCGAGGGCGGCGACCCGCGTACGCTGGCCGAGATGCAGGCGGTCAATTGCACCGCCCCGACCCGGCTGGCCCACGGCCTGGCCCCGGCGCTCAAGCGCCGTGGCCGCGGCGCGTTGCTGTTCACCAGCTCGGTGGAAGGCCTGATCGGGGTTCCTTATTCGGCGGTGTACTCGGCCACCAAGGCTTACGTCGTCGCGCTCGGCGAGGCGCTGTGGGGCGAGCTCACCCCGGCCGGAATCGACGTGCTGACGGTGTGCCCGGGGGCAACGGACACCGAGGCGCCTGCCCGGCAGGGCATCGACAAGGCCACCTTGCGGCATCTGATGTCGCCCGAGGACGTGGTGGGCAGCACGTTGAGCGAGCTCGGTGGCGAGCCGGTGCACGTGCCCAGCGACCATTATCGGCAGTCGTTCGCGGGCCTGCAGGCGATGCCGCGGCGTGAGGCGCTCGCGGCCATGGCTCGTTCCGTCGCCGGAGTCTCTGCGACGGAGCCGGCCAAGCCGTAGCGAGATCCATGTCGGCGAAGGTCCTGGCTGATCCGGGCTTCGAGCAGCCCGCTGATCGCGTCGATGAGACTGGTGGCGGCGTCGGTCCAGTCCTTCTGATATTTCGGCGAATGCGCCGGCGGTGTTCCCCCGGTGTGCCGGGCTGAGTTGCCGGTGCCGACACTACAGGCGATCCTGCCCGGAGCCGGCGGGTTGAGGCTGGCGAACGCAGCGCCGGCGATGTGACGCCGACTCCGAGCTTGATCCGGCTGATGGCTCGGGCGCAGAACGGTCGTCGTCCTGGTCGGTCCGGACGACGGGGTCGGCGAAAGACGGGAGCCTCCGGCCACGCCGCCGTCCGGTCGGGCATCATCGGGTCGCGGCTTCAGCCATCGGCTCCTTGCCGTCGGTGAGGGCGGTGGCCCGGTCGGCGGCCGACAGCAGGGTGACCGGCTTGAGCAGCAGTGCCGCCGTGATACCGAGGACGGCGACGGCCGCGCAGATCTGGAAGATCAGGCCGGTGGCCTGCCCGTAGGCGGTCTGGACGGCCGCTGGGCTGCTGTCGGCGGCGAGGTGACGGGCGACGTCGCGGGCCAGGATCGCGCCCAGCACGGCGACGCCGATGGCGCCGCCCAGGGAGCGGAAGAACGTGACCGTCGAGCTGGCGGCGCCGATGTCCTTGAGGTGCGTGTCGTTCTGTACGACGAGGACGAAGTTCTGCACGGTCAGGCCGGTGCCGAGCCCGGCCACCAGCATAGCGGTCGCGATCAGCGGCATCGGGGTGTGCTGGTCGATCAGGCCGAGGCCGAGAAACCCGGCGGCGAGCAGGACGGCGCCGGCGACCAGGAATGGCTTGACCTTTCCGGTCCGGCTGACCAGGCGGCCGCCGCCGATCGACGAGATCAGGGTGCCGGCAACCATCGGGATGGAAAGCAGGCCGGCCTCGGTCGCGGTGTGCCCGCGGCTGAGCTGGAAGTATTGGCTGAGGAAGACCGAGCTGCCGAAAAGGCCGGTGCCGACGGCGAGGCTGCCGACGATGCCCAGGATGGTGGTGCGCTGTCGAAGCACGCGCGGTGGCACGACGGGCTCGGCGGCCCGGGTCTCCACCCAGGTCGCGGCGGCCAGCAGGACCAGCGCTCCGCCGACCATCGCCGCCGTCGGCCAGGACACCCAGGCGAAGGAGACGTCGACGAAGGACACCCAGATCAGCAGTAGGCTGACGCCGGCGGCGATCAGGGCGGCTCCGGCGTAGTCGATGCGGACGCTGTCGCGCCGGTGAACCGGCAGGTTCATGGTCCGCCGGATCACCACCATCGCGGCTGCGGCGATGGGTATGCCGATCAGGTAGCACCAGCGCCAGCCCAGCCACGACGTGTCGACGATCAGCCCGCCGAGCAGCGGGCCCCCGATCGTCGACGATGACGTGGCCGCGCTGAGGTAGCCCTGGTACTTGCCCCGGTCGCGGGGTGCGATCATCGCCGCGATGGTGATCCCGGCCAGGGCCTGCACGCCGCCGACGCCGACGCCCTGCAGTGCCCGGGCGGCGATCAGCTGGCCCGCGTTCTGGCTGAACGCACAGGCCAGCGAGCCTGCCACGAAGACCACGACCGAGATCTGGAGGATGTTCTGCTTGCGGAACAGGTCGGCGAACTTGCCCCAGATCGGTGTGGTCGCGGTCGTGGCCAGCAGGGTCGCGGTCACGATCCACGCGTACTGGGTGCGGGAGCCGTGCAGAGCCGCGAGCATCTGCGGTAGTGCGGTGGAGACGATCGTACTGCTGAGGTTGGCGACGAACAGGGCCAGCAGCATGCCGCTGAGCGCGAGCAGGACTTTGCGGTCGGTCATCGGCCGGTGATCACTGATCGGACGCCGTCGGCCCGGTCGAGCAGGTCGATGCCGTCGTTGATCTGATCGAGCGTGATGGTGCGCGAGACCATGGCGCTCAGGTTGAGTTGCCCGGTCTCGGCGAGGGCGATGTAGCGGGGGAAGTCGCGCAGGATCTGGGTGCCGCCGGCCACCGAGCCCTG
>NZ_JAUQWH010000197.1 GCF_030757795.1 Actinoplanes oryzae | reverse complement strand
CCTGGCCGAGCACCTCGACGGCTCCGGCTTCGACACCGCCGCCGAACGGCTGTGGGAGCTGGCACCCCACCCCGTCGACCGCATGGTGATCAAGGGCGCCCGCCACTACGAGATGTACGACGTCCCCGAGTACGTGGACCCCGCCGTCGAACGGCTCGCCACCTTCTACGACGACTTCCTCTGATCCACGAGGACGGGCGGCCAGCTCTGCAGGACGGCGTCGGTGATCAGCTGGAGCTCCTCGCGTGAGGCGCCGCCGGCAGCCTGCACCGCGACACCGTTGCCGATCGTCATGACGTACCTCGCCAGCAGCGCCGGATCGGTCCCCGCCGGCAGGTCGCCCTCCTCGACGGCCCGCTGGAAGCGCTTGCGCAGCATGGCGCCGGTCTCGTCGCGCCAGGCAGCCAGCAGCTCCCGGACGCCCCGGCCGTCCTCGCCCCCGATGAGCGAGGCCCGCAGGCTGAGGCACCCGGTCGGGTAGCCCGGCAGGGTGGCGCTGCGGACCGCGCCGTGCAGGAAGACCGTGGCCACCCCGCGGGCGGTCGGCTCGGTCACCGCCTCGGCACCGTACGACGCCGGGCCCTCGGCGTAGCGCGCCAGCGCCTTGCGGAACAGCTCCTCCTTGTTGCCGAACGCCGCGTACATGCTCGTGCGGCTGATGCCCATGGCGCCGAGCAGGTCGGGCAGGCTCGCGCCCTCGTAGCCGTGCTGCCAGAAGACCCGCATCGCCTTCTCGAGCGCCTCGTCGGCATCGAAGCCCCGGGGCCGGCCTACGGGTGCGCTCTTGCGGGTGTCCATGTGATCGAGCTTACCAATTCCGGACCGATCGATCCGGAAGTGCTACGGTAATTCTGAACCGATCGGTTGGTACAGAACTCTGTGGAGGTGGAGAGTCATGCAGGAGCTGACCGGCAAGACGGCCCTGATCACCGGTGCCACCAGCGGCATCGGCCGGGCGACGGCGATCGCCCTGGCCGCGCGGGGCGCGAGCGTGGTGATCTCCGGCCGCGACCCCGGGCGCGGGGCCGAGGCGGTCCGGGAGATCCAGGCCGACGGGGGCACGGCCCGCTTCGTCGGCGCCGACCTGACCAGCGAGGACGACGTACGCCGGCTGGCCCGGGAGGCCGGCGAGGTGGACATCCTGGTGAACAGCGCCGGGGCGGGCGCCTTCGGCCCCAGCGCCGGCTTCACCACCGAGCAGTACAACACGCTGTTCGACAGCAACGTGCGCGCGATCTTCCTGCTGACCGCCGCCCTGGCCCCGGCGATGGCCGGGCGCGGCGGCGGCAGCGTGATCAACGTCAGCAGCGGATCGTCCGTGCTCGGCGACGACAACAACGCGATCTACGCCGCCACCAAGGGCGCGGTGAACGCCATCACCCGGGCCTTCGCCGCCGAGTACGGCCCGGTCGGCGTCCGGGTCAACGCGGTCTCGCCCGGCCCGGTATACACCAGCGCCCCCTCGGTGTGGCTCGACCGGTACATCGATCTCATCCCGCTGCGCCGCGTCGGCCGGCCGGAGGACGTCGCCGAGGTGATCGCCTTCCTCGCGAGCCCCGGCGGCTCGTACGTCAATGCGGCCGTCATCCCCGTGGACGGCGGCCTCACCGCGGTCGAGCCCCCGAAGCCGCCGGTGCAGACGACCGGCTGGATCCAGAACGCCTGACCCCGGCGGCCGGCCCGCGCGGGCACTCCGCCCGGGCCGGCCCGCGGATCACAGCACAGCCACCAGCTCGTCGAGCATGCGGCCGAAGGCCCCGACCGTCACCGACAGGTGCCCCTCCCCCGGTTCCAGGTGGGCGGTCACGCCTGGCACGTGCGCGGCGAGCCACCTGCCGTGGGCGTACGGCACCATCAGGTCCTCGCTGCCCTGCCAGAGGAAGGCCGGCACCGTGATCTCGGCCAGGTCGAAGCCCCAGTCCCTGGTGAAGGCGAGGTCGTCGTCGAGCCAGCCGTCGACGCCCGCGCGCAGTGCCTCCGCGAAGTTGCCCGCCAGGTCCGCACCGAACTCGTCGGTCAGCACGGCCCGGTCCACCTCCGGCAGCAGGCTCGACATCCCCGCGATCAGGCCGGCCGCGTCGGCGCCGCGCATCCCCTCGGCCTCCTTCTCCAGGTACGGCCGCAGCTCCTGTTCCCCCCGCACGGCCGCCCCGAACTCCGTGACGTTGTCCTCGCCCATGCCCGCGAGAAAGTCCAGCCCACCGGCCTCGTACGGCGCCACCCCGGCGATCACCAGCGCCCCCGCCACCCGCTCCGGCAGCCGCGCGGCCGTCGCGAGGGCGTGCGGGCCACCACCGGACCAGCCCGCGACCAGGCACCGCGGGGCGCCGAGATGGTCGAGCACGTCCCGCACGTCCGCGACCACGTCCACCACCGCCCGCCCCGGAGCCCGGGTGGAGGCGCCGTAACCGGCCCGGGAGAACGTCACGAGCCGCAGCCCCCGTTCGTGGGCGGCCCGTTCCATGTACCGGAACGGCAGCGCCGCCCCCGGCGTGCCGTGATGGAAGACCAGCGGCACACCATCGGCCGGCCCGCTCACCACCACATCGAGCTGCCGCCCGCCTCGGACCGAGATCATCGTCATGCCTGAAACTCCTGGTCACCCTGCGGTGCCCCCCACCGGGCGACCGCGATCATGGAGACCATCCTGGTCCCGCAGCACCCCGAGGCCAACCGCCGAGCAGTGCAGACGCGGCTCAGTTGTCGAACAGCCGGCGCGCGCTCAGCCAGACCGCCCAGGGGTTGACCCGGCCGGGGCACCGCTTCGTGAGCTCGTGGAAGAAGCTCGTCGCATCCGTGGCCCGCTCCAGCACCTCCGCGGCCGCGTCGAGGTAGCGCCGCGTCTCGTCGATGTCGGAGGGCAGGTCCGGGCGCCGGGTGTCCTTGTGCGATGCCACCACGGCCCGCGGACGCAGGGCCGCCACGGCGTCGAGCGCCCGGTGCCAGGCGTCCAGCCCGCCGTCGCGGCCCTCGCCGACGAACTGGTGCACGTTGTTGTAGACGACGTCGCCGGCCACGACGAGGCCGAGATCCGGGACGTGCAGGACGCTCGTGTCGTCCGTGTCGGAGTGGCCGACCTCGTGCGCGTACAGCTCGTGCCCGTCGAGCGTCAGCCCGGCGGCCGGGAACACCGTGCCGTGCACGGTCACCGGCGCCTCGGGCAGGGCGTCGCCGAAGAAGGCGACGTACCGGTCCGAGATCGCGCCGCCGGGCGTCTCCCGGGCGATACGCGCGAGCACCGCCTCGCTCGCCACGACGGTCACGTCCGGGAACCGGCGGAGCAGGTAGTTCGTGGTCAGGAAGTGATCGGCGTGGGCGTGGGTCAGATAGATGTAGCGCAACGCGACGTCGTGGCCGGCGATCCAGTCGATGAGCGTGTCGGCCTGCGCGCGGGTGATCGGCGGGTCGGTGAGCAGGGCTTCGGTCGGCCCGTGGATCAAGGTGTGGGACAGCGACGACCACCTCGACGGCCCGCCGTCCGGCGCGGGTGGCCCGGCGACCGGCGCCATGTCCGAGACGAAGACTTCGTACTGCACGTTGTTCATGACCGAAGCATAAGGCGTTTTGACTCTGTCATGTCCATGGCCGGCGGGGATGAGCTAGCTCACTGGACCCCATGCCGGTGGGATACGCTTCTGTCATGTCCGACAACACGCGGTACCGGGTGGCCGTCGCGCCCGGCGATCTGCGAGTCGTCCAGGAGTTGCTGAACACCGCGGCGAAGAACGGCGGACGCACGCCGGACCTGCTCGACGCGCCCGCGCCGGCGGCTCAGTGGCTCAGCGCGTACGGGATCGCGGGCGACAGCCCCGGAGTCAGCGCCCTGCGCACCCTGCGCGACACGCTGCGCCGATCGCTCCTCGAGCGCGACCATGGGGTCGGCGACACCGGCCCCGCTGCGCAGGACGTCCCGGCCGCCGCGCCCCTGCTTCTCGCTCCCGACGGCACCGTCCGGCTCGACGACCGGCCGGACGGCATCGCCGCCCTCGCGGGCCGGGTGCTCCTGGCCGTCCGCGACGCCCAGCTCACCGGAGCGTGGCGCCGCATCAAGCTGTGCCGCAACCCCGACTGCCGGGTGGCCTTCTGGGACAGCTCCCGCAACACCAGCGGCGCCTGGCACGACGTCCGCACCTGCGGCAACGTCGCCAACCTGCGCAACTCCCGGGCCCGCCGCGCCCAGCCCGCTCCCGGCAGGTGACCGCTCCGCCGCACCCTCCGGCCGTTCGCGGGCCGGCCCCCGGCAACACCGCCGAGGCGCACCCGCGGGCACGGCAGGGGCGGGCTGGCCGTCCGGTCTTGCACGAACTTGGACCTCCGCGTCACGCCCCCGGGACATTCGCGACAGCCGGCCGGCGAAGGCAGCGGAGTGCGCGGGACGTGAACCCGGGTGTGCTCAGCGTGTCCAGACCGTGCCGCGGGCCTGGTACTCCAGCGCGTTCTCGGTCCGGACGGCAAGGTCGGCGCCGAGCTCCCGGCGGACCAGGTGCAGGGCGAGCTCGAGACCGGAGGTGACACCGGCCGCGGTGACCAGGTCGCCGTCGTCGACGACCCGCGCATCCTTCACGATGCCGCCCCGGCCGGCCAGCTCCTGCTTGGCATTGGTGTGCGTGGTGCACGGCCGGCCGTTGGTGAGGCCGGCCGCGGCGAGCAGCATCGCCCCGGTGCACAGCGAGGTGACGACCAGGCCGTCGCGAGGAGCGGCGGCCAGGCGGCGAGGCAGCACGTCGCTCTTGATCTCGGCCCATACCCCGGGACCGTCCGGACGAGCGAAACCACCACCGGGTACGACCAGCAGGTCCGCGACGGCCGGTGACCAGCCGTGGGCAACGCTGACGACGGTGCCGAACGAGGCGGTGACCGGCCGGGGCTCTCCGGCGGTGACGTACCGGACCTGGATCGCGCCCCCGCTCATCCGGCCCGCGAAGGAGAACACCTCGTACGGGCCGATGAAGTCCTGCTCCTCGACACCGTCGAACATCACGATCTGCACCCGCAACGGATGCTGCGCGGACCACGCCGGAGGTGCGGCGACGGCCGCGGAGGGCGCCACGACGGTGGCGGCGGCGAGACCGGCGGTGCTGCCCAGCAGAGCTCTACGGCGCATGGCATCTCCCCTTGTATCGACATCTGTGGAACTTGGTCGCTGCCGGAGCGCGCGAAGTTCCCCGGCAGATTGATGAACCGAAGCCGGCTCGCTCACGTCGTATTCATCGTGATCAGCTGGATCAGCGGCACGATTTTCGCGCCGTCGAAGGACACCGAACGCTTCTGGCTGCACGTGACGAGATCCGCCGAGCCGATCCTGAGAGTGCTTCCGCCGTACGCGGATCCCTCGCCGGCCCGGCTCGACCTGCACGTCCGCGATGCGGCAGCCGGGACCCGGCGAATGCTCGAGCTGGGCGCCACGGTGACGGGAGAAGCCGGCGGGGTGGTGCTGCTGCGTTCCCCCGCGGGCGTGTCGTTCGGCCTGACCTCCTGGCACGGCGATCCGGCCCGGCCGGTGGAGGCCGGCGTCTACCGCATGTGCCTGGACCTGCCGGCCGACCGGTACGACGAGGACGGACGCTTCTGGAGCACAGCCCTCCGGCGGGAAAAGCCGGTGCCACTGGGCGTGTCGCTGCTGAGGGTGAACCGGCCCGAAGCCGGGATGCACCTCCGGCAGTGCCACCCCGACCGGGCCGCCGAGGTGCGGCGGCACGTCGCCCTGGGTGCGACGGTCATCGGCGTCGACGACGACGCGACGACGCTCCACGACCCGTCCGGCCAGGAATACCGCGTCGCGGACCGGCGGAAGGACGGTCGGAGTCCCTCCCGGAACGAGACAGAACCACAGTGAGCTGACCACATACCCTCATCCGCCCCACCGGCTGGAGGCTCGAATGCCCGGTACGCAAGCGTTGCTGGCCACCGCTTTGACGGTGACCTCGTTCGTTCCGGCCTCGCCCGCGCAGCCCGCGGCCGTCGCGGCCGCCGGGGCGAGCTATGTGGCGATGGGAAGCTCGTTCGCCGCCGGGCCGGGCATCCCGCCGGCGCAGCCGGGCACCGGCGCCGCCGCGTGTTCGCGGTCGGCCGCCAACTACCCCAGCGTCGTGGCCCGGGATCTCGGCGCCGATCTCACCGACGTCTCGTGCAGCGGCGCGACCACCGCGAACGTCCTGAGCGGCGGACAAGCGGGCCTGCCCCCTCAGGTCAGCGCCGTGACGAGCACGACCCGGTGGGTCACGGTCACCATCGGCGGCAACGACGTCAACTATCTCGGCAGCCTGGGCGCGTACACCTGCCAGAACGACGGCGGGACCGGGTGCGCGAGCGTCGACCGGGCGGCGATCGACCGGACCTTCCCCTCGCTGGCCGGCCGCATCGAGAGCGTCGTGAACGCCGTGCGCAGTGCCGCCCCCGACGCCCGGGTCCAGCTGGTCAACTACTTCACGATCCTGCCCGCGTCGGGCTCCTGCGCCGGGGTGCCACTCACCGCCGACCAGCTGGATTACGAGCGCAGCATCGCCACCCGCCTCGCGTCGGCCACCGCCGCCGCCGCTTCCGCCACCGGGGCAACCTTGGTCGACGTCGCCGCCGCCGGCCGCGGCCACGACGCCTGCTCCGCCGACCCGTGGGTGGAGAACGGACACCCGCCCGCGGGGCGGTCTCAGTACCACCCCAACGAGGCCGGCATGCGGGCGGCGGCCGCCCTGGTGGAGGCCGCCCTCACCGCGAGCGGGCAGATCCGGGCCACCGCCTTCCGGTCCGGCATCGCCGGCAAATGCCTGGACGTGGCCGGCTCCGCCACCGCCGACGGCACCCCGGTCCAGCTGTGGACCTGCAACGGATCGAACGCCCAGAGGTGGGCGTACACACCGGACGCCGGCGGGTCGCTGCGGGCCCTGGGCAAGTGCCTGGACGTGAGCAACGGTGGCACAGCCAACCGCACCAAGGTCCAGCTGTGGACGTGCAACGGCTCCGGGGCGCAGCGCTGGACGACCGGCGCGAACTCCGCGCTGGTGAACCCCCAGTCCGGGCGTTGCCTCGACGATCCGGGAGCCTCCACCACCGACGGCACCCGGCTGCAGATCTACGACTGCAACGGCGCAGCGGCGCAGCGGTGGACGCCCACGACGGCTTGACACGCCGCCGGCCGTTCACGATGGGTGCTTCGCCGCGCAACGAGCAGACCCAAGGCGCCGTGCTGCCGGTCGACGGCGGCATGCTGGTCACCTCGCCCACCGCGCCACCGCCGGCCGAACTGCCGCGCCCGTGAGGCGGCCCGTCACCGGCGCGGCGGAGCGAGTCCGGCATCGATCATGCTTTCGGCCGTGTCGGCGACGGTTTCCGCGTACGGCCGGGTCTGCCAGGCCAGATCGCGCAGTGAAGGACCCGCTCGCCGAGGCGTTCGTGGAGGAGGGGCTCAAGCTGGTCACCGACACCGTGATCGCCTGCCGGTTCGATCACCTCCGCGCACCGCGTCAAGCGGCACCCGGGCCGGCCGGGCGCCCGGGGTCGAGCGGGCTGAGCTGCGAGATCCCGTACCGCCGGCGCAGCTCCGCGGTTGTCGCCGGGGCGGGCTTCCCGCCGGCCGCCACCATCAGATCGGCGAGGTCCTGGAAGTACTTCTCGTGCCCGACGGGCAAGGTCGACTGGAAGAGCAGCGTGGTGTCACCGTCGCCGGGGTTCGCGAAAGCGTACGGTGTCGCGGGCGGCACGGAGACGAACGTCCCCGGACCACCGCGCAGGAAACGCCGGTCGTCGGCGGACCGCCACCGGCGCCAGTCAGGGTCCGAGGTGTCGACCGGCTGGAAGGCGAACACGTCGAGTGTTCCCGAGCGGACGTACAACGTGATGACCGCGTCGGCGATCCGGTGCGCGCCGATGTCGAAACCCGGGGGGACGACCAGCTCGAAGCTGGAGGCGAACACCCCGTCGTCGGAGGTGGCCTTCGCGACCACGTGCATGCCACCGGTGCCGATCCGGGCGCCGGCGCCCGCTTCGAGCACGACGGCGCTCTGTTCGGACATGTCATGATCCCTTCCGCCCCGAAGCTGGACCGGGATCCAGCTTCAGGGCGTTTCGCGCTCGAGTTCGGTCAGCGGAGGAAGTCGTTCAGGGCCGCCAGCAGCGCCCCGGGTGCTTCTTCCGGCACGTAGTGTCCGCAGTCGTCGATCACGACGCTGGTCACGTCGTCGGCGACGGTGCGCATCTCGTTGCCGGTGAGCTCACCGCACGACCGCCCGCCGGCGACGGTCAGCACCGGGATTCTCAGCCGGTGGCGGATGCGCTGCTGGTTCTGCACGATGGTGTCGTCCATGGCCCGGTAGTAGTCGAAGCTCGCCCGCAGAGCCTCCGGATCACGCAGAGACTCGACGTAGTAGCCGACCACCTCCGGGGGGATCGCATCGGGCGTGGCGGCCTTGGTCGCGAACTGATGCCCGATGTAGACCTCCTCCCGTCCCCGGACCATCGCCTCGTTGATCGAGCGGGTCCGGTTGAAGTTGAAGTGCCAGAGGAAGTCGCTGAGTTGCCGGTCCCCCAGCAGCGGGGGCGACGGCGACACACCGGGGATGATCGCGTCGACCACGGCGAGCCGGCGGACGGCACCCGGGTGGTCGGATGCGACGGCGTACCCGGTCCACATCCCGATGTCGTGCCCGGCCATGTCGAAGCTCGGGTGCCCCAGGGCCGTCATCAGGCCCACCATGTCGGCGGCCTGGCTGGCCGCGTCGTAACCCGCGGCGGGCTTGTCCGACAGGCCGGTGCCACGCGGATCGACCGCCACGACGGTGTGGCGGCGGGCGAGGTCGGGCATCAGCAGCCGCCAGGCGTACCAGCTCTCCGGCCAGCCGCCGAGCAGCAGCAGGGCCGGTCCCTGCCCGCCGACCACCGCGTGCAACCGCACGCCGTCGACGACGACGAAGCGACTCCGGAAGACGGCGCCGAAGCCGTCCGGCAGGGCCGGGGCGCCGTCGACGGCGCCCCGGCCCGTAGGAAGGTTCGCGGTCTGGACCGCAGGAGTGGACATCGTCAGCTCATCTGGCCGCGCTGGACGACGACGCTGTTGAGGATGTTCGGCGGTCCGGCGAAGACCTTGCCGACCAGCCCAGCGACGGCGTCCTTCCCGGACGCGCCGTCCTTGTGGACCTCGAGCGCCTCCTGGTCGGTGAAGGTGTCGAAGATCCCGTACGTCTCCTCGTCGATCTTCACGGCGAAGAAGCTCGTGGTGCCCGGCTCGGCGTCCAGCACCGTGCGGGAAAAGGCGAAGAACTTCTCCGCCTCTTCCTGCTGACCGGGCAGAACCTTGAGAGTGGCCCAGATGGCGAGCTCGCTCATGCACTCGTTCCCTTCTCGTTTCCGACGACGGCGACGACGTCGAAGTAGTGCGGACGGAATCCGGCGACGCCGGTCCAGTACTCCTCGCCCCCGGTGAAGCCCGGTCGCGAGATCAGCGCCTTGAAGTCGGCGAACCCGGTCCACAGGCCGAGGTTGATCACCCGGCGGCCGTCGAGGCTGCGGTGGAAGTTGATGGCCGTCAGGCCCGGCGTGCCCATCGAGGTCGGACCGTGCCGGCCGGCCAGGTCGAGCAGCTCTCTTTGCGTGTCCGGGGTGACGGTGAAGACGCCGAAGTGCGCGTGCGGCGTGGCCGCGCGGGACACCTCGCTCACCGTCCCGGGCTCGGTGAAGTCGACCTCGTAGGTGCGAGCGTCGACCCGGGTCGCGTCGGCCAGAGCCGGGGCGAGCGACCATGCCGCCGGCAGGTCGGCGGGCACGTCGCCGCCCCGCTTCCACTGGCTGTAGAGCACGAGCTCGCCGTCATGCCCGGCGAGCAGGGCCGCCGCGACGAAGTCCTCGCGTGCCGCCAGCGTCTCCTCGAGAAAGGAGGCGGCGTTCGCGATAGCCGCGGTGTGGGCCTCGCCGGCGCCCTCGAGGTCGCCCGGCTCACGCGTGCGGGTCGACATGTCGTCGGTCTCGGCGGTGGCCGGCGACTGCGAGCCGTCGAGGCTGAACCGCTCGATCGCGGTCACGACATCGCGGGCCGCGCCGACGCGCAGGACGCCGTCGAGGTCGGGTGGTTTCGTCTGTGCCGTCTCGGTTGTCATGCGAATGACGCTAACATTATGTGCGTGCGCGCGCAAACATTTTTCCGGCGCTGGCGGCCGCTGCCGCCGCTTTCTCGAAATCAGGCCTGGTCGGAGGCGATCGCGACGAGTGCGGCGATGACCGCCTCGCGGCTCTCCGGGGCGACGCGCGAGATCACGACGTCATGGGCCAGGCTCACGTGGTGGGGCGTGGCTGCCTCGATGCGCGCCACGCCCTCGCCGGTCAGGACGGCGAGCGCCGAGCGCCCGTCGTGCGCGTCCCGCTCACGCCGGCACCAGCCCTTGGCCGCGAAGGCATCGACCACCCGGCTGACCCGGCTGTGCGACAGCCCCGTCATGCCGGCCAGGTCGCTGATGCGCGCCGTGGCATCAGGCGACATGCGCAGCGCGTCCAGGACGGAGAACTCGCTCATGGTCACGCCCGCGGACCGCAGCATCGCGTCGTCGAGCAGCCGGGGCAGCCGCTGCACGACCCGCCCGAGCGACGTCCACAGCAGGAGCTCGCTCGGGTCCAGCGCCGCCGGGGGCGCCGCTCCCGTCTCCGGCTCTCCGGGGGTTCCCACAGTCTTCACCCTCACCAACGCCGTCCTCCGGTTACCGAGCCCCAGCCTATGCCCCGGACGACGAGCGGCCCGCGGCGGTCAGCGCCCGGCCACGAGCAGCAGCCGGAGCGGCGTGCCTCAAGCCCGGAACCATCCCGCCGACACGATCTGGCGGCCGCGGTCCCGCCTGTCAGTGGCACAGGCAGATCAGGTTGCGCAGCTGAGTCAGCGCGGATGCGGAGAGCTCGAGCAGGCCGAGGCCGGCCAGGTGTGGTCTGCCCGTCGTCCACTCCGGTCGCCGGGCCGTCAATCACTGGTACCCCGGTACCACCGCCACCGGCAGATGTCGCCTCCGGTACCACCTCGGTGCGGGCGTTGCTTCCTAGCCTGAGTCTCACCGGAAGATCTCGACGACTCGGAGGACGCCATGACCGCCACCATCCCCACCTCGAAGACGCAGGACGACGCCGTACGCAACAGGTCATGGCCGCGCACCGCGGCCGCGGCCGGACTCGGCGCCGCCGGGGCGATCATCATCAACAGCGTGATCGCCTGGACCGCTCGCGGCCTGTTCGACGTGCCGAGCGCGTTCGAGCCCCTGAGCGCGCAGGCTTACCTCCCGGCGTCCGTGATCGGCGCCCTGGCCGGGGCGATCGGATGGCACATGATCGCCGGTCGCGTGCGCCGCGGATCCCGGCTGCCGATGGCCCTGGTGCCCGTGGTTCTCGCCCTGTCATTGATCCCGGACGTCCTGCTGCTGGCCGACCGATCGCAGCAACCAGGCACCACCACCGCCGGAGTCCTCATGCTCATGCTGATGCACCTCGGCGTCGCAGCGGCCTCGGTGCCCGCCTACCGCAGGCTCATCCAGGCCCGGCCCTGATCCCCCGGCTTCCCCGCCCCGCCGGGGCACGGAAAGGAAAACAGTGACGCGCCCGACGTCAGACGAGGACATCCTGGAAGGACACCTGAAGCAGGCGTACGACCCCGCGGCGCAACGCCCGGAACCCGCCGACAGCGAGCCGACCGGCCTGCCCAGCTCGTTCGACGCCGTCCGCTGGTTCCCCTTGCCCGCGGCCTGCCTGCGCTGAGCTCAGGGCCCACCGCGTGCCCGAGGAACGAACTTCGTCAACAGCCGGCGCGCGATTCCGCACGAACGAACCTCCCCGAGAAGGCCACGACCGTGCCTCGTCCCGGCTGATTCCGGCCGCCGGCTGACCAAGCGGCATCGGACCGGCGGCGATCCGGTCCGGCTCAGAACGGCTTCCTGGACCCGGCATGCCCAGGCACAGCACCGGGATCACGCCTATCGTGGGGTGGATGAACGGCAACAACCTCGGCGAGTTCCTGCGCGCGCACCGATCCCGGCTGCGTCCCGACGACGTGGGCCTGCCCTCCTACGGCCCGCGGCGGGTGACCGGGCTGCGGCGCGAGGAGGTCGCCGTGCTGGCCGGCATGAACAGCGACTACTACGCCCGGCTGGAGCAGGGACGCGAGCGGACCCCGTCCGCGCAGATCCTCGACGCGATCAGCGCGGCCCTGCGCCTGGACGAGCAGGCCCGCGAGCACCTGTTCCGGCTGGCCGGCACCGCACCGGGACCACGTCCGGCGCCGCCGGAGAAGGTCAGCCGGCCGCTGCGGTACCTGCTCGACGCGCACACCAGCGCGCCGGCGTTCATCCTGAACCCGGCCAAGGACCTGATCGCGGTCAATGCTCTGGCGGAGGCGATGTTCTCCCCGTTCGCGGACGCCGGCAACCTGGCTCGCATGACCTTCCTCGACCCGGCGGCGCGCGGGTTCTTCGTCGGCTGGGAGAGCTTCGCCACCTCGATCGTGGCGGGTCTGCGCCACTCCGCCGGCCTGAACCCGGACTATCCCCGTCTGCACGAGCTGATCGCCACTCTGAGCGCCGAGAGCGACACGTTCGCCGCGCTCTGGGAGTCGCACACGGTCTACGGCAAGCGCCAGGACCCCGTCGACTTCGAGCATCCGGAGGTGGGCCGGCTCTCCCTCGTCTCGCAGTCGTTCGACGTTCGCGCCGCCCCGGGTCAGATGCTCGTCGTCTACGAGCCCGAGCCCGGCAGCCCCAGCGCCCAGGCCCTCCGGCTGCTCGGTACCGTGCACGCGACCGAGCACCAGCGACGCTGAGCGCCGCGTGGCCGCGGGAACTCCACCGCCCGGCGGCCGCTTCTCAGCCGAAGGTGAACGAGTACGCGCTCAGCCCCGGCGACAGTGACACCTTGACGGTGCCGACGGCGAGATCCGGCCCGTGGATCACGGTGTAGATGTTCGGGGCGCCGCTCACCGCGTACTTCTTGGTTGTGCCGCCGGCCGTCACGGTGATCGATCCGGTGCCGGAGAGGTCCAGGTAGGCGTCGTGGGCCGTGTAGTTGAGGGTGATGACCGCGTCCCGTTGCGCGGTGATGGACCCCTCGGTGACGTTCCACGTGCCGGAGAGGCCGTACGCGTACCACTCGTCGGCCAGGTCCGCGGGTGTGGTGAAGGTGGCGGTGCCGGGGATCATGGGGGTGTCACCGGTGTAGTACTGCGCGCGCCGCGCCGAGGTAGGTCTCCGGCGACTGCAGCGACGACGTCGGGGTGCGGTCGGGCACGTCCGTGGCGACGGGGAGCACCGCGTCGGGGTCGGCGCTGGTCAGCAGTTGCCGGATGAGCTCCTCGGTCTCCGGGTAGAGCCCCTCGCCGGTCCCGGCGTAGCGGATCCGGCCGGTGGCGTCGATGAGATAGTCGGCCGGCCACGACTGGTTGTGGAACGCGTCCCAGGTGGCGAAGTTGTTGTCGATCGCGATCGGGTAGCTGGTGCCCAGCCGCTCGGCACCGGCGGCGATGTTCGCGGGGACGTGCTCGAACGCGTACTCCGGGGTGTGCACGCCGATCACGTCGAGGCCGCTGTCCTTGTACGCCCGGGCCCACGCGTCCACGTGCGGGATCGCGCGCTGACAGTTGATGCACGAGTACGCCCAGAAGTCGACGAGCAGCACCTTGCCGCTCAGGTCGGCCGCCGTGACGGGGGCGTTCCTGGGGGTGTTGAGCCAGCCGTCGAGGCCGGTGAGTTGCGGGGCCGGGCCGCAGTCCGCCAGCGCCGGAGCCGCCTCGCCGACCATGTCCTGGCAGGCGGTCAGCGCCTCCGACGCACCCCCGCTGCCGGTGAGGGCCCGGCGCACGGCACATAGACCGCCCCCAGGGCGAGCCCCAGCAGGAAACCGCCGCGGTCCCGCCCCGGCGCACGCGGCGCCGAGGCGGGCGAACGGGCGCTCCAGCCATGCCTCGAAGCGCGGTGCGAGGGCGCAGCCATGCCGGGTACGACGGATGCCGCAGGCCCGGCGTTCAGGGACAGGCCCGTCCCGGCGCCCCCGCCGCGGGGACGCCGGGACACGGCGGGGACTATCGGACGGGACTGATCCGCACGGTGACGATCTCGAAGGGGCGCAGCTCGAGTTCGATGCTGTCCCGCGAGTTCCAGGGCTGCCGGTCGAGGTCACGTTCGAGAAGGTCGGTCGTCCGGGCCGCGGTGTGTTCGAAGTTCGGCCGGACGGTCGTACGGGTACGGGCGCCGGCCGCCTCGTACAGGCGCACGATCAGGTCGCCCGAGCGGTCCTCGGCCAGCTTGACCGCTTCCACGAAGACCGACGGCGCCGAGACGGTCACGACGGGCTCGACGCTGTGCGCGGCGTCCTGCAGCGTACGGGCGGGCAGGTTCACGCGGTAGCCGGCCGCGGCCGCCTCGATGACCCCACCGGCGAAGCCGAGGGCGGTGCGCAGCACGTGCAGACCCTGGTCGGCCTCCGGGTCCGGGTACTTCGGACCGCGCAGCAGCGACTCGCGGACCAGCGTCGTGGTTCCGCCGTCGGCGCGTACGGTCCGGGTGATGTCGTGGCCGTAGGTCGAGCCGTTGGCGACCACGGCGCCGAAGCCGCTCTCGGCCACGTGCACCCAGCGGTGCGCCACCGTCTCGAACCGGGCGTGGTCCCAGGAGGTGTTGACGTACGTGGGGCGCAGGACGTGGCCGAACTGGATCTCCGAGGCCGCCTGGTCCGCCCGCAGGTCGAGCGGGAAGGCGAGCTTGAGCAGCTTCTCCTGCTCGTGCCAGTCGACGGTCGTCTCGATCTGCAGCTCGCTGTCGTTCCCGCCCAGCCAGTAGCGCTGCACGATCGACGACTTGCCGTACGTGTGCGTGACCACCAGGGAACGGTCGACGATCTCGACGGCGTCCGGGGTCCGCAGCTCGGTCACCGAGCGCAGGTAGGAGCGGTCGATGTCCCAGGCCTCGAACATGTTCGGGATGTCGCGGAAGATCTGCAGCACCGAGGCCGCCTCACCCGGCGCGATCAGGTCGCGGCCGGTCGGCCTGTCGACGAACGAGACCAGCGCGCCGTACGCGTCGAAGCGCGCGAGAACACGGTCGTTGCGCAGCTCGTAGCCGGAGCCGGAGCGGCCGGGCGGGACGGCCGGATCCGCCACGTCGGGCCCGGCGGCCAGAGCCGTGACGGAGCCCGTGGCCACCGGGGCGGCGTTGAAGGCGATGCTCTGCGTGCCGCGCCCGGCCAGGGCCCGCTGCGCGGCGCCGATGAACTCCTCGAGCCGGCCCGCGATCCGCCGGTAGTGCTCCTCGGCCTCGTCGTGCACCCAGGCGATGGCCGAGCCCGGGAGGATGTCGTGGAACTGCTGGAGCAGGACCGTCTGCCAGAT
>NZ_JAUQWH010000196.1 GCF_030757795.1 Actinoplanes oryzae | reverse complement strand
CGAGCCGAGCAGCCCGCGCCGGTCGCTCCAGTTCGCGCATCGCGGCCCGTCTGGTCAGGTCCTGCTCGGCCTCCTCGACGAGTCGACGGGGACGCAGCAACTCTTCGAGCTGGCCATGGACGCGACAACGGTGCTCGGACTGGGCAGCACTCTGACGATCGACGAGATCGACGCCAGTCTGCATCCCATGCTGACCGCGAAGCTCATCGACCTGTTCCAGAGCCCACGTACCAACCCGCTCGGCAGCCAGCTGATCTTCACCAGTCACGATGCGACTCTTCTGGGCGCCTTCGACACCGAGGAAATCCTGGCCCGGGACGAGATCTGGTTCACCGAGAAGGCGAAGGACGGCACCTCCACGCTGTATCCGTTGACGGACTTCAAACCGCGACGGGAGGGGGAGAACCGCCAGCGTCGCTACCTCAACGGCAACTACGGGGGTGTCCCGGAGTTGTCCTGGGCTCCCTTCGAACGGGCCGTGGCGGCGCGAGAGGCGGCGAGCGAGGATGCCCAGGAGTAACCGCCCGGGGCGCCGAGGGCTCAAGCCGGGTGCGGGGCGGGAGACCGACCTGCGACGGCGGTCGCCGAGCCGCGATCAGCGGGTCAGCGTGCTGATCGGCACCAACGGCAAGGTGACGGAACGGTCCTACTTCTCCGAGGTCAAGGAACTCGGCTGGGTCACGGCCGGCCGGGTCGTGGTCGCGTACGAGCACGGATCGCCCGTCGATGCCGTCCGGAGTGTCGGCCGCAGGAAGGCGGACAACGATTTCGACCACGCCTGGGTGGTCTGTGATGTCGACGACTTCGATCCGGCGACTGCCGCCAGGGAAGCGAAGAAGCAGGACGTCTCCATCGCGTGGAGCAACCCCTGCGGGCTGGAGGCCGCGCCGGGCGGGAATCCGGCCACGGAGGTGTGGCGGGTGTTGGAGCAGCTGGGATATCCGAGGCCGTGACCTCTGACGTGGCGGGTGCGTTGGCCTAGTGACCATGCCAGGGCTATGAAGAGGTTGTTGCCGCGATGGGGGAACCAGCCGGTCTGCTCGACGATTATCTGAGGATTGCCCGGCACCATGTGCAGCGGGCGGTTCCGGCCATCGCCGTGCGGTTGCGGTCGCTGGAGATGCGGCGGTTGCAGGGGTACACCGCGCTGCGGGGGACCGGGGCGAGCTACGACGAGCTCATCGCCGCGGCGCGGGACGGGGATGTGCAGTGGTTGCGGGGGTTGCAGGGCGGGGTGCGGCCTTCGGTCATCTCCGGGCTCGCGCAGACGCTGGCGTTGCAGGACATGCTGCCCAGCGACCGTACGGATGCCCTCGCCCTCTATGAGCTGCTGCGCCTGGGGCTCGGGGCGGACGCCGTGCCCGGGTCGCATCAAGGGTTGCACGCGCAGCTGACGCTGGCGTGGCGCGGGGCTGACGCGGCGCAGGTGCTGCTCGGGGCGTACCGGTCGATGAGCCCGGCCGTGCGGCAGGATCTGGAGCTGGACGTCGCGAACCCGTTCGTGCACGCGGATCGGCCCGTGGCGCCGTGGCTGGCGACCTTTCAGAAGCTCATGCCGCGGCCGTATCCGGCGTTGGGCACCGACAGGACCGACAGCCCGTTCGACCGGCTGACCGCGTCGGCCGAGGCGGCGCCGGTGGACGAGCCGCAGCGGGTGTCGGTCATCGTCACGGCCTTCCATCCCGGGGAAGGGCTGATCACGGCCGTACGCAGCATTCTCGCGCAGTCGTGGCGCAACACCGAGGTCATCGTCGTGGACGACGCGTCGCCGGCCGAGTTCGATGAGGTGCTGGCCCGGGCGGTGGCGCTCGGGCCGCGGGTGCGGCTGGTGAAGCAGCCGGTCAACCAGGGCACGTACGCGGCCCGGAACGCCGGGCTGGACGCGGCCGGGGGCGAGTTCGTCACGTTCCAGGACTCGGACGACTGGTCGCATCCGCGGCGGCTGGAGCTGCAGGTGCGGCCGCTGCTGTCGGGGTCGCGGGTGGTGGCGACGACCACCGACGGGCTGGGGGTCACCGACGAGCTGCTGCTCACCCGGCCGGCCGTACGGACGGGGCGGTTCAACCCGTCGTCGCTGCTGTTCCGGCGGGCGCTCGTCATGGACCGGATCGGGTACTTCGACACCGTGCGCAAGGCGGCCGACTCCGAGTACATCGGACGGATCCGCGCGGTGTACGGCGAGCGGGCGGTCTGCCACGTCGAGTCGGAGCCGCTCGCGCTGATCCGGTTGTCGCACGGGTCGTTGTCGCGCGCGGAGATCCGGGCCTACTGGATGCATCCGGCGCGGGTGGCGTACTCGTCGGCCTATCAGCACTGGCACAGCCGCATCGCCGCGCGGAACGCCGCACCCTACCGGCCGCGGGACGGCAGCGACCGGCCGTTCGCGGCGCCGGACCATCTCCGGTACGCCCGCGGGGAGGCCCCGGCACGCCCGGAGTTCGACGTCGTGTTCGCCGGGGACTGGCGGTTCCTGCAGGGGGCGCAGCTCGGGGCGATCGAGGAGATGCGCGCGCTCGCCGACCGGGGGCTGCGGGTGGCAGTGCTGCACATGGAGTCGCTGCGGCCGATGGCCCGGCGGCGCTATCCGCTGTGCGAGCCGGTGCAGGAGCTGGTGAACACCGGCCGGGTGACGCAGATCCTGCCCACCGACGAGAACAGGGCGGCGCTGCTGGTCGTACGGCAGGCGGCGGTGCTGCAGTTCGCCGAGGGCGAGGAGTGCCTGCTGCGGCCGCGGCAGCTGCTGCTCGTCGCGGACCAGGCCCCGGTGCGGCGCGACGGCTTCGACAACCGGTACGACGTGGCGGACTGCACGCGCGTCGCCGAGCAGCTGTTCGGGGTGACGCCGGTGTGGTGTCCCCAGGACCCCGAGATCCGCGCGATGCTGCGCGCCTACCGGCCGGCGGTGGAGCTGACCCCGTACGACCTGCCGACCGTCATCGCCACGGACCGCTACTCCGCCGCGCGGCACGGGGCCACCGCCGACGCTCCCGTGGCGGGCACCGACCTGTGCGACCAGGGCGTCTGGCCCAAGGACACGCGCGAGGCGCTGGCCGTCCACGAGGCGCTCGACGGCGTGGACGTGCGGCTGCGGCTGCCGGACTGGCCGCGTACGGATGTGGTGCTCGGCGGCCCGCGCTCCCACCTGGTCTTCGAGGCGACCGACCTGGACCTGCGGACGTTCCTGCACCAGCTCGACTTCTACCTGCACTTCCCGCACCCGGAGGCGGTCGAGACGTTCTCGCGGCCGGCGCTGGAGGCGGCCGGGCAGGGCGTGGTCGTGGTGACGCCGGAGCGGCACGCGGCGGTCTTTGGCGACGCGGCCGTCTACTGTGCGCCGGACGAGGTGGCCAAGGTGCTGCGGCGCTACACGGCGGACCGGGCGCTCTACACCGAGCAGAGCCGCCGCTCCCGCGAGGTGGTCGCCAAGGCCCACCACCCCCAGCTGTACGTGGACCGGATCGCGTCGCTCGTGCACGCCCCGCGGCCCGCGGCGCCGGTGCAGCGCATGCCCGAGCCGGCCCCGGCGTAACGACACCTTTGTCCCAGCGTTAGGCACGTGTTGTCGTAACGGCGCACTACGGAGGTCTTGGAATGAGCGACCTGACGCGGTTCGGCGGCCGGGTGGCCGTACGGCTGCAGAGCCTGACCCGTCCGCAGGCGGTGGTCCTCATGGCGGCGCTGGTGCTTGTCGCCGGCACCTGCGCGGCGGCCGCCGCGGGCCGGCAGGGTCTGGCCATCTCGCTGCTGGCGGTGCTGCTGCTCGTGGTGCTGCTCGGCATCCTGCACCTGTCGCGCTGGATGACCGGGCTGCACCGGGCGAACCAGGCGGCGAGCCGGGACCTGCGCACGGTCGTGGAGCAGATGCAGCGCCGGGTGGTGGCGACCGTCGAGAAGGAGCGGCTCAGCGCGGGCGACCGCCACCAGGAGCTGAAGCAGACCGTGACGCGCGGGCTGCGGCAGCACAGCCACGGCACCGATCTGCTGCTGCGCGGGCAGAGCCGGGAGATCGAGGCGATGTTCCAGCTGTTCGCCGACTTCACGCCGCGGGCGCCCATGCCGTCGTCGGGTGACTTCGCGCTCAACCCGTCGGACCTGCTCGACCTGCTGCACCTCGTCCGGCTGCGGCGGCCCGGGCTGGTGCTCGAGCTGGGCAGCGGCACGTCGACGGTGTGGCTCGCGTACGCGCTGGAGCAGGCCGGCGGCCGGCTGGTCTCGCTGGACCACGACCCCGAGTACGCCGCGCGGACCCGGGAGATGCTCGACGCGCACGGGCTCGCGGCCGTCGCCGAGGTGCGCACCGCGCCGCTGGCCGACCTGACCGCCGACGGGCGGACCTATCCCTGGTACGACATCGAGCAGCTCGCGGATCTGCACGACATCGACCTCGTGCTCATCGACGGGCCGCCCGCCGCGACCGGGCCCGACGCGCGGTACCCGGCGATGCACGCCCTCGAAAGCCGGCTGGCCCCGGTGGCGACGGTCGTGCTGGACGACGCGAACCGCACGGACGAGCAGGAGGCCGTCCGGCGCTGGACCGAGCGGATCGGCGGGCTGACCGTCGAGCCGCGGATGCTCGGGCGGCACGCCGTCCTGTCGTACCTCCGCAGCGGAGCGCCCGTCGGGGCCTAGGCAAAGCAAAAGAACCGGCCGGCATGCGGGGGCATGCCGGCCGGTCCCTTTCAGGGGGAGAGAGAAGCCTTACTTGGAGCCGAACTCCTGCGTGTAGTAGGGCGTGCCGTTCGCGGAGTAGATGACGCCGACGGCGAAGGACTTCGCGCCGCAGTCGAGCAGGTTCTTGCGGTGGCCCGGCGACTTCATCCACGCGTTGACGACCTCGGCGGCCGAGCGGTAGCCCCAGGCGATGTTCTCGCTGCGCGGCGCGGTGTAGCCGGCGGCCTTGACGCGGGTGATGAAGCTCGAGTTGCGGGCGCCGGTGTGGCTGAAGTTGCCGGTGGTGGCCATGTACTTGCTGTGGCCGCGGGCGGCGAAGAGCAGCTGCGAGTTGACCGGGAGGGCCTTGCAGCCGGCCTTGACGCGCTGGGCGTTCGAGAGGTTCGCGACCTGCGTCTGCAGCGTCGAGGTCGAGACGACCGCGGCCTGGGCGGGCGCGGCGACCATCAGGGCGATGAACGCGGCGGCGGGGAACAGCGCGAGAGTGGCGAGGCGACGGACCAGGGTCTTCTGCACGGGTCACTTCCTTCGTTGTCTCCGTCCCGGCGCATCTCGCTGGGTACGCCTATCCCTTCGGAGGGCGCACGGGCGCGCTGACGCCGTTTCAGGTGCCTTGAAGTGAGTGCTGAGTTGCCGATCGGGTACCTGCCCGGCCGCGGTTGCGGCGGGGTTTCCCGGCCGGTTGCAGAAGCGGTGCAAACAGCAGCGGCGGCCCGTTTTCACGGGCCGCCGCTTGGTCTTCCGGGTGTTTCTAGCGCAGTTCCTCCGCCAGCCACGGGCCGAGGAGCCGGCTGTACGCGGTCGTGACGTGGTGCTGGTCCTTGTAGACGAGCACGTTGCCGACCACCGCCGGGCAGAACGTGTCGGTGCAGAACCACGGCGACGGGTCGACCACCGTGGCGCCTTCCTCGCGGGCGGTCGCCATGACGAGGTCCCGGCGCTTCTGCTTGGCGATCGCCTGGTCCCGGGCGCGCCCGCAGGAGGCCGGGTCGCCGGGGTGCGCGGACAGGCACTCCGGGGTGTTGCCGGCCATCCACGGGGTGTCGTTGACGAAGTAGACCCGGGTGCCCTTGCCCGCGACCGCGCGGAGGGACTTGCGCCAGCCCGCGACCCACGCCTCCTCCTGCGTGCCCTCGACGCCCAGCAGTTCGCTGTTGGGGTAGGTGGAGGCGAGCACCACCTTGGCGGGGCGCAGCGAGCGGACGTACGCCAGGGCGTCGCGGCGCCAGCGGACGCACTCGGTGAACTCGCGCTTGAGCTCCGGCAGGAAGATCAGGCTGTCGGCCACCGTGCACGCGCTCTTGTTGACCACGACGAGCTTCCAGTGCTCGCGCAGCGCGGCCGCCTCGAGCGCCGGGAACCAGTGGCCCGCGTGCGAGTCGCCCATGAGCACGACGGTGGTGTCCGAGGCGAGGTCGCCGTACGCGCAGGGCTTCTTGACCTCCGCGTCGGCGAACGCGCCGGAGCAGCCCTCGCGGTAGAAGCGGGGTTTGTCCTTGGCCGCCTTCTCCAACGCCGGCGTGAGGTTGGAGGGGACGGCCCGGTCTGGCTGGGTCAGCAACTGGCGCAGGTTCGCGGCGGTGGCCTGCGGCGCGGCGACGGTGGTGGAGCTGTGCAGGCGGCCGGCGGCGGTGGTGATGCCCACGCACAGGGCGGCGCACAGCAGCGAGATGCCGAGCCCAGCGAGCAAGCCGCGCCACGGACGATCGCGGGCCAGGTGCCGGATCGGGTTCTCGACGAGCGCGAACGTCAGCGCGGCCAGGATCAGGGCACCCAGGGCGGCGAGGATGTTCTCCCAGGCGGCCAGGGGGCGGCCGAGCGCGTAGGGCGCGATGAGGAGCACCGGCCAGTGCCACAGGTACCAGGAGTAGGAGAGCCGGCCGATGCTCTGGAACAAGGCTGCGCCGAGGAGACCCGCGGAACGGCCGGTGCCGCCCGCGATCACGGCCGCCGTGCCGAGTACGGGCAGCAGGGCCGCGTACCCGGGGAAGGGGGTTTGCGGGGTGTAGCAGACCGCGGCCGTGACGATCGCAATCAGGCCGAGTGGCACGCACCACCGGGGCAGCTTGACCGCGCCCAGCGCGAGGAGGGCGCCGACGCCGAGCTCCCAGGCACGGGTGTGGATGCCGAAGTAGGCCCAGCCGGCGCTCGCCTCGGTCTGCCACAGCGAGAGCGCAAAGGAGCCCGCGGTGAGCAGGACCAGAGCGCTTTTCAAGAAGCGACGATGCAGTAGCAGGATCAGCACGGGCCAGAGCAGGTAGAACTGCTCCTCGACGGCCAGGGACCAGAAGTGCTGCAGTGGCGACGGGTCCGCCTCCGCCTGCAGATAGTCGGTGCCGATCGCCGCGAGCCGGTAGTTCATCGCGTAGATCGAGGTGTGCAGCGCGTCCGACAGGATCCCGGTCAGGCGCAGCGGCGGCAGCCAGAGCGCGGCCGCCGCGACGGTCGCCACCACCACGAGCGCCGACGCGGGCAGCAGCCGCATCGCGCGCCGGGCGTAGAAGCGGGGGAGTGAGATGCGCCCGCTGCTGTGCACCTCGCGCAGCAGCAGGCCGGTGATCAGGAAGCCGGAGATGACGAAGAAGACGTCGACCCCGACATAGCCGCCGGAGACGAACGGCAGACCACAGTGGTACGCGACGACGAGGAGCACCGCGACCGCGCGCAGCCCCTCGATGTCCTTGCGGTGTCTCGGCGGGGCCGCTGTGTGCTTTCCGTCGCCGGACCGGTGCCGGCGCTGCACGGGCGCGGACGTGGTCATCGTGTCGGTCACAGGCGGTGGGCCTCCCGCGTGCTGGTCACGCCGCGCGTGTCGAAGAAGCGCTTGGCGATGCCCGCGAGGTGGTCGGCGTCGTAGTCGCGGTGGTGCGTCACGAGGATCACCAGGTCGGCGGCCGCGGCTGCGCCCTCCAGGTCGTCGGTGCCGGGGACGGCCCACTGGGTGACGTACGGGTCGTGGAACGTCAGCTCCGCTCCGAGCGCGGCCAGGTGGCGGGCCAGCGGCGTGGCGGGCGACTCGCGCTGGTCGGCGATGTTCGGCTTGTACGTGACCCCGAGCAGCAGGATCTTCGCCCCGTGCACGGCGACGCCGTCGGCGTTGAGGAGATTCTGCGCGCGCCGGGCCACGTACGCGGGCATGGTGGCGTTGATCTCCTGCGCGAGCTCCACGAACCGGAACGGGTAGCCGAGCTTGCTGCGCACGTTGTGGCTCAGGTAGTTCGGGTCGATCGGGATGCAGTGCCCGCCCACGCCCGGGCCCGGGTAGAACGCCTGGAAGCCGAACGGCTTGGTGGACGCCGCGTGGATCACGTCCCAGAGGTCGATGTCCAGCTCGTGGCAGAACCGCGCCATCTCGTTGACCAGCGCGATGTTGACGTGCCGGTAGGTGTTCTCGAGCAGCTTCGCCGTCTCCGCCTCGCGGGTGCCCCGGGTGCGTACGACGGTCTGGATGAACCGCCCGTAGAACTCGGCGACCCGGTCGGTGCACGCGGGCGTGAAGCCGCCGACGACCTTCGGCGTGTTGTGCGCCCCGAACCGCTCGTTGCCCGGGTCGATCCGCTCGGGCGAGAACGCCAGGTGGAAGTCGATGCCCGCGGTCAGGCCGGACAGCTTCTCGAGCAGTGGGCGTACGACGTCGTCGGTGGTGCCCGGATAGGTGGTCGACTCCAGCACGACCAGCATGCCCGGCCGCAGGTTGCGCCCGACCGCCTCGGTGGCGCCGGTGACCGCGCGCAGGTCCGGGCCGTCGCCCTCGGACAGCGGCGTGGGGACGCAGATGACAGCCGTACGCGCCTGCGCGATCAATGTCTCGTCGGTGGTCGCCCGGAACCCGCCGGCGGTCATCTCCGCCACGTCGGCGTCGGACAGGTCGTCGACGTGCGAGCGGCCGGCGTTCAGGGCGTCGGCCACGCGCGCGTTCACGTCGAAGCCGAGCACGGTCAGGCCGGCGCGGGTGGCCTGCTGGGCCAGGGGCAGCCCGACGTACCCCAGGCCGAGGATGACGGCGTCGAAGCTCACGGAACTCTCTCCTTCATGGTGGGCTGAGCGGGCACCGCTCGCCGGGGAGCCTTCTTCTCGAACGGCGAGGCGAAGGGCAGGTACGCCGGCAGGAACTCGCCCAGCAGGGCGCTCTGCTCGGCGGCCACGGCCTCGTCGGAATCGGTGTCGTTGAGGCAGAACGTGTCCAGGTCGCGGTGGCGCAGCAGCCGGGCGAGGCGCAGGGGCGTCGTCGGGTTGGCCAGGTCCGCGTACGTGTACTCGATGGTTCCGGGCGCGGCCTTGCCGGTCAGGTAGGCGTAGTACTGCTGCAGCGACGAGAGCAGCGCGATGTCGTCCGGGTGCCGGAACTGGTGGCCGGCGGTCGCCCGCACGTTCTCGAAGAACCGCTCCTCGATCTCGCGCAGCAGGCTGATCCGCGACGGGTGCGGCGTGTGCATCATCTTGCGGGTCAGCACCCGGCCGAACGCCGCGCGGATGAGCTCACGGTTGTTCTTGCCGGCCGAGTCGGCGGGCGGGTCGTCCGGCCGCCGCGGCGCCGAGTCCACCTGCGCCTTGGACGGGAAGAAGCGGGTCAGCCCGCCCGGCGTGAAGAACAGCTCCGGCGAGACCGGCCGGCCGAAGAACACGTCGTCGTTGAGGTAGAGGAAGTGCTCGCTCAGCCCCTCGATCCGGTGCAGCCGCGACTCGATGGCCTGCGAGTTGAACGTCGGCAGCCGGCCGGTGTCCCCGAAGATCTCCCGGTGGCTGACCACGGTCAGGCCCGGGTGGTCGGTGTCCAGCCAGTCGGGAACCTGGTCCATCGTGACCAGCCACACGTGGTTGACCCACGGCGCGAAGCAGTGCAGCGAGCGCAGCGAGTAGCGCAGCTCGTCGCGGGAGGCGAAACGGGAGTCGTTGTGCGCGAGCCGGCTCGCCTCCTCCAGCCAGCCGTTCTCCGCGAGGGCCCGGGCCTTCGCCGCGCGCCACGCGGGATCCGCGCCGTCGACCCACGTGTAGACCACGTCGATCGGGAACATGATGCGGTCCGGCGCCGGCTCGGTGAGGCTTCGCCGGGTCCTGTACGGCGTCAGGTCGTGCGGCGACGCGAACGCGCCGAACGTGGGCTCGGGTGCGCTCGTCACCGGTTCGTCGACGGCGATCACGTCGGCCACGGGGTTGACCCGGGGTGCGCGCAGCGTGCCGTCCTGCTCGGTCCAGAACTCGACCTCGCAACTGAGGTCGCGGCCGAGGAGGAGGCTGCCGTGCGGGTCGGTGACGGGCCAGCAGACGCGGAGGATTTTCGCCGCTTTGAGTTTCCCTGTGCGGGGCTTGACGGGCTCGATGAGCGCGGTCGTCGTTTCGAGCGCCTTCAGGGCAGTGGCGCGGTCGTCGGCGTTCACCGCCACGGCTGTGGGGCGCAGGGCGCGGGTCGGGACGCGGAACCAGTCGATGCCGGCCGCGTCCAGGGCCGCCGTGACGCGGTCGAGGTTCTGGCGGCGTACGGAGGTGGGGCTGGCGTCCGGGTCGCGGTGCGCCGTGACCCACCCGCGGCCCGTGCGCACCCGCATGGTCGGCGCGTCGGGCTTGGCGCGCATCAGTGGCAGCCGGGGCGGGTGGGACAGCGGGACGAGCCGCCGCGCGACGGCCAGGCGCCGCTGCTCGGGGACGCGGGGGAGGACCCGCTTCTGCACGCTCTTGAGGACTCGGGACCGCATGGTCCACGGGGCCAGTCGCAGGATCCGCCGCAAGGGCACGAGCTCGTCCTTCCGCCGGGTGTCGCAGTTCCAGTGCCTCAACGGCGCGATATACCGGATGGTTGCGGTGCATGCCTTTACCTGCGGTATACGGCATTTGCCCCGTGTCGCGCGTCGGAACGGCGTGTCGCCCACCCCTACGGGTCCGCCCCGATGCGGTGGGTTGCGGCCCGGGCGCATGCTGGGCTTACTCATCGGGAGGGACTCATGGGCAAGGCAGTGGCATATCTGGTGGCGTTCGCGGCGGGGCTGATCCTGGTCGGCTGGGCCGCGGCGGCCGTTCTGCAGTGGCTGATCGGCGGGATCGCGTACCTGATCGTGGGCGCGGTCGTGGTCGGCGGCGCGGTGTGGGTCTATGGGAAGGCCAAGAAGGGACTCGAGCCCGGGACGCGCAACCAGCGGCGGATCGAGGCGGCGGTGAAGACGTACCGGATGCGGAACCGGTAGGGGTCGGCGGGGCCGGTTAGGCTTGGGGTCGTTTCCCACCCTCGCCAGCAACGGGAAGAAGTGCCGTGTTTGACACCTTGAGCGACCGCCTCTCCGGGATCTTCACCAAGCTCCGGGGCAAGGGCCGGCTCACCGACGCCGACATCGACGCCACCGCGCGCGAGATCCGCCTCGCGCTGCTCGAGGCGGACGTCGCGCTGCCGGTGGTCAAGTCGTTCATCGCGAATCTCAAGGAGCGCGCCCGCGGTGCCGAGGTCTCCCAGGCGCTGAACCCGGCGCAGCAGATCATCAAGATCGTCCACGAGGAGCTCATCAACGTCCTCGGCGGCGAGGGGCGGCGGCTGCAGTTCGCCAAGCAGCCCCCCACGGTGATCATGCTCGCCGGGCTCCAGGGCTCCGGCAAGACCACGCTCGCGGGCAAGCTGTCGCGCTGGCTCAAGGGCCAGAGCCACCAGGTCCTGCTCGTGGCGGCCGACCTGCAGCGCCCCAACGCGGTCAACCAGCTGCAGGTCCTGGCGGGCCGGGCCGGCGTCGACGTCTACGCCCCCGAGCCGGGCAACGGCGTGGGCGACCCGGTGCAGGTCGCGCGCGACTCCATCGAGCACGCGAAGCGCACCGCCAAGGACATCGTCATCGTCGACACCGCCGGCCGCCTCGGCATCGACGCCGAGATGATGCAGCAGGCCCGCGACATCCGCGACGCGGTCGACCCCGACGAGGTCATCTTCGTCATCGACGCCATGGTCGGCCAGGACGCGGTCAGCACCGCCGAGGCCTTCCGCGACGGCGTCGGCATCACCGGCGTGGTCCTGTCGAAGCTCGACGGCGACGCCCGCGGTGGTGCCGCCCTGTCGGTCCGGCACGTCACCGGCGAGCCCATCCTCTTCGCGTCCACCGGCGAGAAGCTGGAGGACTTCGACGTCTTCCACCCCGACCGGATGGCCAGCCGCATCCTCGGCATGGGCGACGTCCTGACCCTCATCGAGCAGGCCGAGCAGGCCTTCGACGAGGATCAGAAGGAGAAGATGACCTCCAAGCTGCTCGGCGGCGAGCAGTTCACCCTGGAGGACTTCCTCGACCAGCTCATCGCCGTGCGCCGGATGGGCCCGATCGCCAACATCCTCGGCATGATGCCCGGCATGGGCCAGATGAAGGACCAGCTGGCCGAGCTCGACGACAGCCACTTCGACCGGGTCACCGCGATCATCCGCTCGATGACCCCGGGCGAGCGCACCAACCCGAAGATCATCAACGGCTCCCGCCGCGCCCGCATCGCCCGCGGCTCGGGCGTCACGGTCATGGACGTCAACCAGCTGCTCAACCGCTTCACCGAAGCCCAGAAGATGATGAAGCAGATGAGCGGCATGATGGGCCTCCCGGGCGGCCGCCGCAAGGCCACCAAGAGCCCCAAGAACAAGCGCAAGGGCACCAAGGGCGGCAACCGCCCCCGCGTCGGCGGCGCCGGGATGCCGGCGGGCTTCCCCGGCGGGATGCCGCAGCTGCCGCCGGGGCTGGACCCGAGCGCGCTGGCCGGGGGGCAGGGGCTGCCGCCGGGCTTCAAGCTCCCGAAGCTCGACTTCACCAAGCTGAGCAACCCCAAGAAGGACGACGGTAAGCAGTAGTCAGGTTGCTAGGTGACAGGTAGCGCCATGTCTAGTAACGTGGGCGGCAGTTCGCATCCTTCTGGGGAGGAACCTGTGACTGCCGTACCGCACTTACTGGACGATCTCCACCTGTCGCACCTGCTGAGCAGGGACGATCTGACGGTCGACGATGTGGCAAGCCTTCCCGAGGACCTCCGTTATGAGCTTCTCGACGGAAGGCTCGTCCTCTTGCCCATCCCGTTTCCCATGCACAACTGGATCGCCCGACAAGTCGCCCAGGCGTTGGACCGGAACGCGTCGGACGAGGCATTCGTCAACATCGAAACCTCCGTCGCGATCGGCACTCGCAGCGAGCTTCGGCCCGACGCCGCGGTCATCCGCCTGGAGGGCGCCGACCGATCGCCGGTCCTCGCCCGTGACGTCCTCGTGGTCGTGGAAGTCGTCTCGCGCAGCTCTGTCCTCCATGACCGGCGCTTCAAGGCGAAGGTCTACGCCGACGCGGGCATTCCGCTCTACTGGGTGCTCGACCCGCTGGGTGAGCAAGTCACGTTGACCGTGCATGTTCTCGGCCCGGACGGCGTTTATCAGTCCGATGGTCACCACGTTGGCCGTGTCGCGCTGGAGCAGCCGTGGCCGGTCGCACTTGACCTGGACGCGTGGACTGCCTATCGGGACAAGGTGCAGTCGCGGCGACGTCAGGCGGGATCGAAGTGATGCACCGCGTCTGCCGGAATCTCACCGCCGCGCTCGACGAGTGCTGTCCTGTCCCGGTGCGGCACCTGGGGCTGTGGCCCGGCGATGCCAGCGCGGCGCTGCCGGAGATTCTGGCCGTCGATCGGTGCACCTATGAGGTCGGATGCCTGCGGCAGGCGATGCTCGGCGTCGACGTGGTGGGGACCGAGCGGTGCAACGATCCGGCGACGTATGCCGCTGCGGGGCTTTCCGTGTACCTGGTGGTTGATCCGTTCGGGGCCGACGGGGTGACGCTCACCGAGTTCCGCCGGGGGCGCGACGGGGCGTTCGTCGAGGTGCGCAGGACGCGCGACGACTACGAGACCGGGGATCCGTACCCGATCCGGCTCGACCTGCCGTCCCTGCTGGGCACCCTGTCGGGAGCGGTGAGGGGCGTCATCCGGTAGGACTGACGCATGGCTTTGCATGTGCGTGGGGTCGTGCTGCCCGAGGGTGATGTGCGGGACCTGTGGCTGGTCGGGGACAGGGTGACGTTCGAGCCCGTGCGGGACGCCGAGACGATTGTGGACGGCGGGTTCGTGCTCCCGGGGCTCGTGGATGCGCACTGTCATCTGGGGATCCGGTACGGGGCGTCGCCGATCGGGAGCGTGGACGAGGCCCGGGAGCTGGCGGGGCAGGATCGGGCGGCCGGCGTGCTGGCGATCCGGGATGCGGGGTCGCCTTTTCCGTACCCGGAGCTGGACGACGAGCCGGAGATTCCGCGGCTCGTGCGGGCCGGCCGGCATGTGGCGCCGCAGCGGCGATATCTGCGGGACATCGGGATCGAGGTGGCCGCCGAGCAGGTGGCGGAGACGGTCACCGCGCAGGCGAAGGCCGGGACCGGCTGGGTGAAGCTGGTCGGCGACTGGATCGACCGGGGCGCCGGGGACCTCGCGCCGTCGTGGGATCCGGCGACGATGGCCGCCGCGGTGGAGGCCGCGCATGCCGCGGGGGCCCGGGCGGCCGTGCACACGTTCTCGGAGGAGGGCGTGGCGCTGATGGTGCGGGCCGGGGTGGACTCGGTGGAGCACGGCACGGGGTTGTCGCTCGACCTCATCGACGAGATGGCGCGGCGCGGGACGGCGCTGGTGCCCACGATGATCAACATTCGGACGTTCGGGTCGATCGCCGACCAGGCACGGCCCAAGTTCCCCGGGTACGCGGACCACATGCTGGCGCTCCGGGACAGGTTCCCGTCCGTCGTGGCCGCGGCGCACGAGGCGGGCGTACCCCTCTATGTCGGCACCGACGCGGGCGGCAGCATCCGGCACGGGCTGGCCGCCGAGGAGATGCTCCTGCTGCACGAGGCCGGCATCCCCGCCGTGGACGTGCTCGCGGCGGCCTCGTGGAAGGCGCGGGAGTGGCTCGGCTTCCCAGGGCTGGTCGAGGGCGGGCTCGCGGACCTCGTCGTCTATGCCGAGGACCCGCGAGCCGACCTGCGCGTGGTGCGTGCACCCCGGCGCATCGTCCTCAAGGGCCGCGTCGTCCGGTGAGACCGGGGGACACGGGATGCCCACGCGGCCGGTTGCGGTCGGGGCCGGACTAGGATGCACGACCATGGCGCGCGTGCTCACTCCCCGGGCGGACGACTTCCCCCGCTGGTACCAGGACCTGATCAACAAGGCCCGGCTGGCCGACAACGGCCCGGTGCGGGGCACGATGGTGATCCGGCCGGCGGCGTACGCGATCTGGGAGCGGATGCAGGCGGAGATGGACGCCCGCATCAAGGAGGCGGAGGCGCAGAACGCGTACTTCCCGCTCTTCATCCCGCAGAGCTACCTGAGCCGTGAGGCCGAGCACGTCGAGGGCTTCGCGCCGGAGCTGGCCGTGGTCACCCACGCGGGCGGCAAGGAGCTGGCCGAGCCGATCGTCGTGCGGCCCACCAGCGAGACGGTCTTCGGCGAGTTCATGGCCAAGTGGATCGATTCCTACCGGGACCTGCCGCTGCTGCTCAACCAGTGGGCCAACGTCGTGCGGTGGGAGCTGCGGCCGCGCACGTTCCTGCGCACCACCGAGTTCCTCTGGCAGGAGGGGCACACCGCGCACGCGACGCAGGAGGACGCCCGCGACTACGCGCGGCGCATCCTGCACGACGTCTACCAGGACTTCATGGTCAACCTGCTGGCCCTGCCGGTCGTGCCGGGCCGCAAGACCACGCGGGAGCGCTTCGCCGG
>NZ_JAUQWH010000195.1 GCF_030757795.1 Actinoplanes oryzae | reverse complement strand
TCCGTGTCGGCGGCCCGCAACACGATCACGGTGTGCTCGAAGATGTACGGATCAGCGGTGGCCCGCCGCACACAGGTGGCGAACCCTGCCGCCTGCGCGGGCAACCCCGCCCACTGCGCCACCGCCAGGAACTGCTCCTGGAACGGAACCGTCGCCATCGGACCCCCAGCCTGTGCGCCTCCAACCAGGGTGGAGCACCTCCCTTGCGGGCACAGTCGGACCATGGACGCCCGATACCGCAATGGCACTCGCTCGGCGAGACGGTTTCCCGACGCCATGATCGGCCGGACAGGCCCTAACGTGAGGGCAGGCCCAGCTTGGTCAGGGTCTCGCGCAGCGTGTGCCGCCCGGCCATCGACTCCGGCCCGCGCAGCCGCGCGAGCACCCGCCCGCTCCACGTGCCGGCACCCCCGAAACGCCGGAAGTACGCCGCCAGCCGCTCGTCGTAGGCCGGAATGTGCGCATCGGCCGCGGCGGCGTCGTACTGCTCGTGGTGCAGCACGGCGGCCTGCGGCAGCCGGGGCTTGACGTCCGCCTGCTCGGCCGGGTCGGGCTCGCCGACCGCCAGCCCGAACGCGGCGACCGCGTGCGGCGGCAGGCCCAGCTCCGCCGCGATCTCGGCCGGATGGTTGCGCACCGCGCCGACGAACACGCTGCCGAGCCCGAGCGACTGCGCCGCCACGACGGCGTTCTGCGCGGCGAGCGCGGTGTCGACGAACCCGATGAGCGTCGTCTCCAGGTAGTCCGCGGCGTCCAGGGGCGTGCCCGCCGCCCCGGCCAGCCGCCGCGCCCGCGACAGATCCGCCACCCAGACGAGGAAGAGCGGCGCCCGCGCGACGAACTCCTGCTGCCCGGCCAGCTCGGCCAGGCGCGCCTTGCGCTCCGGGTCCCGGACGGCGACGACGCTCCACGGCTGCAGGTTCGACGAGGTGGCGGCCGACTGCGCCGCCGCGACGATCGCGGTGAGCTCGGCGTCGCTCACGGGCCGGTCGGTGAACTTGCGCACCGACCGGCGCGCCAGCTGCAGCTCCAGCACGCCGGTGGAGACGCCGAGATCAAGGGGTACGCCGTAGCGCGCGGAAGCAGTCGTCACGCCGCCAACGTATCCGCCCGTCCCCGCCTGATTGGCCATCGCGAAGGTGCGAGGAGCATCACGCGGGTCCCGGCCTGATCGGATCTCCGTTGACGGGCGGCGCCCGGGACGGGGAGAGTGGGCGGATGCTGTCCGTTGTGGGCTACGAGAATCTGCCCGGCTGTCCGTCGCCGATGGCGGCGCTACGGCGTTGACTGCGGGACCGGGGCATCGACTGGATGCCGTTCGCGGATGACGAGGTCCGCTGGGGGCTCGGCTGCGGCATCGGGGCGGACGGGCACTGGCACGGGTGGTTCGACGTCCGGGTCGACGAGGACGCGCTGCGCCGGGTCGGGTTGCATCCCGGTCAGCCGAGTTCGCTCGTCGCCGGTCCGTCGCCGCCGGGCTGGTGGCATGCGGCCGCGGAGCGGCGGTTGACAGCGCGCTGAGGGCGGTGTCACGGTCGGCGGATGGCGTACGACTTCGATGTCCTCGTCATCGGGTCCGGGTTCGGCGGCTCGGTGAGCGCGTTGCGGCTGACCGAGAAGGGCTACCGGGTCGGGGTGCTGGAGTCCGGCCGGCGGTTCGCGGACGACGAGTTCGCGCGGACGTCGTGGCGGGTCCGGGACTATCTCTGGGCGCCGGCGCTCGGGTGTTTCGGGATTCTGCGGCTCACGATGCTGCGGGACGTGCTCGTGCTGTCCGGGGTGGGCGTCGGCGGGGGCTCGCTCGGCTACGCCAACACGCTGTACGAGCCGCCGGACACGTTCTTCGCCGACCGGCGCTGGGCGGGGCTCACGGACTGGAAGGCGGAGCTGGCGCCCTGCTACGACCAGGCGTCGCGGATGCTCGGCGTGGTGACGAGCCCGCTGACCACGCGGGCGGACGTGGTGCTGCGGGAGGTGGCCGCCGAGCTGGGGGTGGAGCACAGCTATCGGCGTACGCCGGTCGGGGTCCTCTTCTCCCGCGACGGTGAGCGGGCCGGCGCGCGGGTGCCGGATCCCTTCTTCGGCGGGGCGGGTCCCGAGCGGCGCACGTGCACGACGTGCGGCTCGTGCATGACCGGTTGCCGGGTCGGCGCCAAGAACACGCTCGTCAAGAACTACCTGTGGCTCGCGGAACGGGCCGGCGCCACGGTGCATCCCCGCACGACAGTGACCTCGATCCGCCCGCGGGGGGACGGCTACGTCGTGCGGACAAGGAGGAGGAAGACGTTCACGGCCCGGCAGGTGATCGTCGCGGCCGGCGCGCTCGGGACGCAACGGCTGCTGCTGCGGATGCGCGACAAGGGACTGCTGCCGCACCTGTCGCCCCGGCTCGGGGAGCTCACGCGCACGAACTCGGAGTCGATCGTGGGCGCGCGGGCCCGTACGGAGAAGGGGTTGCATCGCGGGGTCGCCATCACGTCGTCGATCCATCCCGACGCGGTGACCCACATCGAGCCCTTCCGCTACGGGCCGGGCAGCAACCTGCTCGCCGCGCTCGCCACGGCGCTCGTCAGCGACACCGGGCGCCGGCCCCGCTGGCTCACCGCCGTGGCGACGGTCGCGCGGGCGGGACGCGACCTCCCCCTGTACGTCTCCCCGCGCCGCTGGTCGGAGCAGAGCATCGTGCTGCTCGGGATGCAGACGCTGGACAACTCGCTGACGCTGGTCCGCCGGCACGGGCGCCTCACGAGCCGGCCCGGCGCCGGCGCGCCGAATCCCGTCTCGGTGCCGGCCGCCCACGACGTGGCCCGCCGGGTCGCGGCGAAGATCGGCGGGGTGCCGATGGGTTCGGTCACCGAGCTCGCCAACCGGCCGATCACCGCGCACTTCCTCGGGGGCTGCACGATCGGATCCGGTCCCGATGCGGGGGTGTGCGATCCCTACCAGCGGGTGTACGGCCACCCGGGCCTGCACATCGTCGACGGCTCGGTGCTCCCGGCCAACCCCGGGGTCAACCCGTCGCTCACGATCACCGCCCTCGCGGAGCGCGCCCTCGCGATGTGGCCGAACAACGGCGAGCCGGATCCGCGCCCGCCGCTCGGGGATCCCTACGTGCGGGTGCCCCCGGTGCCGCCGCACCACCCCGCCGTGCCGGCCACGGCCCCGGGCGCGCTACGACTGGGCGATGGCCCGGGCGACGCGGCGTGACTCCAGCGCCCCCTGCCGGAGCATCCCGCCCAGCGTCACGTCGTAGCCCACGAAGTAGAGCCCCGGCCGGGCCGCCGCGCCCCCGTGCACGTGCGGCACGCCGGTCGAGTCGAACAGCGCCGGATCGTCGAACAGCTCGCGCAGCCCGGTCCCGTACCCGGTCGCCGCAATGACCGCGTCGGGCCGCAGGCTCGTGCCGTCGGCCAGCTGCACGGCGGTCTCGGTGAAGCCCTCGACGGCGGCGACCGGGCGGACCCGGCCGGCCCGCACGTCGCGGACGATGCCGACGTCCTGCAGCGGCACGTAGCGCTCGGTGCGCAGCCGGGTCTTCAGCCCCGTCACGGGGCGCGGGATCCCGTACGGCCGCAGGTCGGGAATCTCGGCCCGGGACTGCACCGCGGCCATCGCGTTGAACACCGGCTCCGGCAGCCCGCTCAGCAGCACGCCGCTCAGCTGCACCGGCCAGCCCGCGGTCTGGCGCCGGACGATCTGCGGCGGCGTGCGGATCGCCAGGCTGACCGCCGCGGCCCCGCCCGCCGCCAGGTCCGAGGCGATCTCGGCGCCGCTGTTGCCCGGCCCGACCACCAGCACGTCCTTGCCCCGGTACGGCCCGGCGTCGCGGTACTCCGCCGAGTGCGTCAGCGAGCCGGTCCACCGCTCGCGGCCCGGCCACGGCGGCACCACCGGCGTGTGCAGATAGCCGGTGGCGACGACCAGCGTCCGCGCCGGCTGCTCGGATCCGTCGCCCAGGCGCAGGGTCCAGCCGTCGGGGCCCGCCTCGACACCCGTGACGGTGGTGCCGGTGCGCACGTCGAGACCGAAGCGATCGGCGTACGCCTCCAGGTAGCGCACCAGGTCGTCGCGGCGCACCCAGCGCCCGTACGCCCGGGGGATCGGGAATCCCGGCAGGCCGGACAGCCGCCGGGTGGTGTGGAGCTTGAGCCGGTCGTAGCGGCCCCGCCAGCTCGTGGCCACGCCCGGGCCGCGCTCGAGCACGACGGAGTCCACGCCCCGCGTCTTGAGCTGCGCCGCCACGGCGAGCCCGGCGGCACCGGCCCCGAGCACGATCACGTCGGTCACTGGGTCTCCCGTCAGCGGAGGCGCTCGGCCAGGGCGGTCACGGTGTCGAGCACCAGCGCGCGATCCAGGAGCTTACGCTCGTACGCCTGGTGGATCGACCAGCCCTCGATGAGCGCGTCGATGGCCCGGCTCGCCCGCTCCGAGAAGTGCGTCTGCAGGCTGGCGTGGCTGCGGGCGAGCCACTGGCGGCCGGTCTCCGCGACGGTCGCGTTGTGGTTCGCGTAGGCGTACATCTCGTAGATCAATGTCTGCTCGCGCTCGGTCCCGTACTCGTCGCCGCAGATGAGGTCCGTCACGGCCGCGCACGCGGCAGCGAGGTCGGGGGCCGCGGCGAGGGCGGCGCCGTAGCGCTCGGACATCGACTCGCCGAGGTGCCGGAACGCCTGCTCGAGGATCGCGTCGAGGCTCGCGAAGTGGTAGGTGAGCGAGCCCAGCGGCACCCCCGCCCGCTCGGCGATGCGGCGGTGCGTGGTGCGGTGCACGCCGTGGTCCGCGATCACCGCCAGGGTGGCGTCGAGGATGCGCTGCTTGCGCCGGGGATCGTTGGCGACCCGCCGGGTCCCGGCCATGTGATCCTCCTCGCGGTCGCGCCGCCGGAAAGTGTGTACGTTCGTACACAGATTACGTCGTGCAGGGAGACACCATGGACACCGCCACCGCCCGGCGCCGCGCCGCGCTCTTCGCGCTGTTCTTCGTGCCGGGGCTGGGCATCTCGTCGTGGGTCACGCGCACCCCGGCGATCCGTGACCTGCTCGGTGCGTCGACGGCGGAGATGGGCCTCGTGCTCTTCGGCCTGTCGGCCGGATCCATGGCCGGCATCCTGAGCTCCGGGCTGCTCGTGCAGCGCTTCGGCACCCGCCCGGTGGTCGCCGCCGGCGCGCTCTCGGCCGTCGCGAGCCTCTTCGTCATCGGCGGCGGCGCCGCGCTGTCGCAGAGCCTGGTCGTGGCGGCCGGGCTGTTCCTCTTCGGCCTGGGCGTCGGCGGCGGCGAGGTCGCCATGAACGTCGAGGGCGCCGCCGTCGAGCGCCTCATCGACCGGCCCGTGCTGCCCACGCTGCACGGCTTCTTCAGCTTCGGCACGGTCGTGGGCGCCCTGGCCGGCATGGTGCTCACGGCGACCGGCTTCCCGGTGCAGTGGCACCTCGTCGCGGTCGGGGTGCTCACGCTGCCGGTCGCGCTGATCGCCGTCCGGCAGATCCCGCCGGGCACCGGGCGCTCCGCGGCCCGCACCGCGGCCAAGGGCCCCGCGGTCTGGCGCGACAAGCGTCTCCTGCTGATCGGCGTCATCGTGCTCGCGATGGCCCTCGCCGAGGGCGCCGCCAACGACTGGCTGCCCCTCATCATGGTCGACGGCCACGGCTTCGCCCCGGCGTGGGGATCCGCGGTCTACGTGCTCTTCGCCGCGGCCATGACGATCGGCCGCTTCGGCGGCAACTGGTTCCTCGACCGCTTCGGCCGCGCGGCCGTCCTGTGCGCCAGCGCCGTCATCGGAGGGACGGGCGTCGCGCTGGTCATCATCGTCGACAACCAGGCCGTGGCGGCGGCCGCGGTGCTGCTCTGGGGCCTCGGCGCGGCGCTGGGCTTCCCGGTCGCCCTGTCCGCGGCCGGCGACTCGGGCGACAACGCGACGGCCCGCGTGTCCCTGGTCGCGACGGTGGGCTACGTCGCGTTCCTGGTCGGGCCGCCGGTCCTCGGCTTCCTCGGCGAGCACTACGGCCTGCGCGGCGCGATGGTCGCCGTGCTGGCCCTGGTCGCCGTGGCCGCGGTGGCCGCCCCGGCCCTGCGTACGCCGGCGGCTGCCGCCTCCGAAGCCCAGCACGAGCCCGTCTGAGCCGGCCGGGCCCGGAACGGCACGGCTGTCGGCCCGTACCCTGTCAGCCGAACTTGATCCACTCTCCCTCGGAGACGACCTCGACCGCGCCGTCGACGACGGCGAGGGCGGTCTGCTCGTCGATGGCGTAGGCCGGGCCGCCGATGTCCGCGGCCCAGCGTTCGGCGTCCGCCGGGGTGTGGAAGAGGTGGAGGTGCGGGAAGATCGAGAAGCCGACCACGCCCAGGGTGCGGTCGTCCGGGGCGCCCGGCCACTCGACGAAGGAGTCGCCGATCCGCGGGGTCAGCACCATGCTGCCCGCGCTGACCCCGACCCAGACCTTGTTCGGCAGCGTCGGCAGCAGCTCGGCCAGCCCCGATGCGCGCATCCAGTGGGCGAGGTAGGTCGCGTCGCCGCCGTCGGCCAGGAGCACGTCGGCCTCGCGGACCCACGGCACCCACCGGTCCGCGCCGATGGTGGGCAGCGCGGTCAGCTCGAGGACGCCGAGCGACGCCCAGCCCAGGCCGGTGAGGAACCGCCAGTCGGCCGGGGGATCGGCGGCGATCAGCCCGCGTACCGAGTCCGGGCCGCACATCGGGTGGCCCCACTGGGCGGTCGGGATGACGAGCGCCCGGCACTCGGCGATCGGCTTGCCCAGCAGCCGGACGAGCGCCGCCTGGATGCTGGGGTTCGTGACGCCGCCGGAGGTCAGCAGGAGCTTCACCGGGCCCCCTCGCGCAGCCACGCGTCCAGCTCCGGGTCGGGCAGCAGCTCGCGCACCTCCTGGGCGCACCGGCACGCGGCGGCGATCTTCGCGGCCCACGGCAGCGCCGCCTCGCGCGAGGGCACGTCCACGACGACGAACCCGCCGATGACCTCCTTGGTCTCCGGGTAGGGCCCGTCGGTGACCAGCCCGTCGGTGGCCACGACGGCGGCCCGCTGGCTCTGCAGCCCGGCGCCGAAGACGAACACGCCGGCGTCCACGGCCTCCCGGATCACCGCGTGCGAGGCCTTGCCCACCTCGGGCAGCTCCTCGGCGGTGATGTGGTCCATCCCGCCGTCGTCGAACGAGATCAGGTACCGCGGCATGTCATGACTCCCTTGTCCCGGCAACCTCGACCGGTTGCCTCCTGCCGGTACTACGAACGACCCGACCCCGGATCGGACGAGCGACGGGAAGAATTCTGCCGCAGGTTTCCGCCGCCCGCGGCGAGGCGGGTCTGCGCGTCGACCAGCCGGTCCATCAGGGTCAGCAGCGTGTCGACGTCCTCGGCGGGCCAGCCGGCGGTCAGGGCGCGCACGGCCTCGTCCTGCCACGCGTGCGCCCACCGCAGCAGCTCCTCGCCGGCGGCGGTGATGCTGACGCCCGCCGGGGTGCCGACCCGGGCGGGGGAGTTGACCTGCGCCATGTGGCCGTCTGGCTGACCGGCACGTCGCCCGAGGCGGACTGGTTCGTTCGCCTCGCCGAGCAGGGCACGTTCTACGCTCGCCGGTGACCGGGGCGGTCGCGTAGCTCGCTGGGGGCGGCGGAGTCGCGCGGCGTCGAGGCGTCGATCACCGCGGGCCGTGCCCGGCTGACCTGCGCGAACGGGAGGCTGAGATCATCGCGCCGCGTAAATGTATGGTGTGGCCGTCAGTGATCCATGATCTCGCCGCGAGGAAGTCTGCCCATGGGCCCCCGTCGAACCCTCCGCCGAGCCGCCACCGCGGTGCTGGGTCTGTTGCTCGCCGTGCCGGTGGTTGCCGCGCCCGCGGTCTCCGCCGCCTCGGCCGCCCCGGTCTCGTCGCTCGGCGTCGCTGCTCAGCGCCGCGAGGACGTCAAGTACTACCGGGTGCGGTCGTCCTACAACGGAGAGCCCGAGTTCCTCTACGAGATCGCCGAGCGCTTCCTCGGGGACGGCGACCGCAACCCCGAGCTGTTCGAGCTGAACAAGGGCCGGGTCCAGCCCGACGGACGGGTGTTGGAGAAGCCCGAGGAGATCGAGCCCGGCTGGATCCTGATCCTGCCCGAGGACGCCCAGGGCGAGGGCATCGAGGTCGGCCCGCTGCCCAGCGCCCCCGCGACCGAGGCGGCGTCGGCGCCCGCCCCGGCGCCCAGCCAGGCCGCGGCGCCGGCGGGGGAGAAGTCGTCCCCGGCGCTGCTCATCGTGCTGATCGTCGCCGGCGTGCTCGTGCTCGCCGGCCTCGCGATCGTCGCCTGGCTGCTGCTGCGCCGGCGCCGGCCGGCCGCGCCCGGTGCCGCCCCGCGGGTGCCCAAGCAGCGGGGCAGGCCCGTGGCGGCCGCGCCGCCCTCGCGCATTTTCGACACCGCGGCGGCCTGGACTGTCGACCGGGCCCTGCGGGTGCTCGTCACCGGCGCCGGCGCCGCGGGCCGTCCGGTTCCCGCCGTGTACGGCGTCTCGCTCGACGAGACCCGCATCGTGCTGCGCCTCGCGGCTCCCGACGACAGCCCCACCTCGCCGTGGGAAGCCGTGGAGAACGGCCGTGTGTGGCAGGCGCCGCTGCGGGACCTGCAGGCCCTGCCCGCCGGCGACGTCGGCAGCCCGTGCCCGCGCCTGGTGACGCTCGGCGTGGCGGGCGGCGTCCGCGAGCTGGTCGACCTCGGCCAGGCCACCGGCATCATCAGCCTGCAGGGCGACGGCGCCGCGGCCCGGGCCCTGATCGCCTCGTGGGCCGAGGAGCTCACCACCAGCCCGTGGGCCGAGGGCGTCCGGGTCGTGGCCGGCGACGTCCGCCCGCACCTGGCCGGCGGCCCGCGGCTCACGTCGCTGGGCGGGGTCCGCGAGGCCATCACCGAGGCCGAGGGCGGCGACGGCGATCACACCGTCGCGCTGGGCGGGGGACCGGCCGGCCTCCCCGCGAGCATCGGCGTGCTCATCCTCGGGTCGGCACCCGGCGGGCATGACCTCGAGCGCGTGCAGCAGCTGGCCGGCCGGGCCGACGCGGTCTGGGTGGTCATCGTGCTCGGCCAGACCCGCTACGACCGGTGGCGCTTCGCCATCGCCGCCGACGGCCGCCTCGACACCGGCGCGCTCGGCATCACCGTCTACACCGGCGGCGCCGGCCGCCTCGCCAGAAAGTAGTTGCCCGGCACCGACTCGATGTCCTCCGGCGGGCGGCTCCCGCGGAACACCGGCACGAAGCCGGCCGCGGTGAGCCGCTCCTCCACCTCGTCCGCCGGCATCCAGTAGGCGTCGAACTCGATGCCCAGGCCGGTCGACCTGCCCCGCCGCTGCCGGCTGCCGTCGCCGTCCTGCGCGGCGATCACGACGTGACCGCCCGGCTTGACGACCCGGGCCAGCTCGGCGAAGGCGACGGGCCGGTCCTCCGGCGCCAGGAAGATCAGCGAGTACCAGCACACCGCGCCGGCCAGTTCCCCGTCCGCGAAGGGCAACGCCCGCAGGTCTCCGACCCGGAAGTCCACCCCCGGATGATCCCGGCGGGCCACCCGCACCATCTCCGGCGCCAGGTCGACGCCGCGCGGGCTCAGACCCAGGCCCTGGAGGTACGGGATCAGCCGCCCGGTGCCGCTCCCGACGTCCAGGACCTCGGTGCCCACCCCCGCCGCGCGCGTCACCTCGCCGAAGAAGGCGAGCATCATCCGCTCGACGGGCATCCGGTCGAGCAGCCCGTCGAGGTGCTCGAGATAGAAGGCGGCGAGCTTGTCGTGCGCTTCGCGGAGTTCCACAGTGCTCGGATCGGTCGTCACGCCCGGCACCCTACCCAGTCTTCGCGGAATCCCTTTGCCGTGTTCAGCCGCCATTCATGTTGCGCAGGGGAAAATGGGCGGCTCGCCTCCGGGGTCTCCGGCGAGCGCGGCCGGGACCACGCAGGAACGGGGTACAGATGACCATGACGGCGGAATCACCCGGGCGGACCGTGGTGGTGCGACGGCCGTCCGGTGCGACGGTGCGGTGGGTCTTCCTCGCGCTGGCCGTCGTCGGGCTGATCACCGTCATGCCGAAGGTGATCAGCTGGAGCGACGCCAGCCGGATGGGCACCGTGCAGGCCGTCGTCGACTTCCACACCTTCCGGATCGACCGGACGCCGTTCCACACCACCGGCGACAAGGTCTTCATCGGCGGGCACTACTTCTCCGACAAGCTGACCGGGCCGGCGCTGCTCGGCGCGGTCGTCTACTGGCCGCTGTCGGCGCTCGGGCTCAAGCTCGGCTACGGCTGGAACCTCGCCTACTACCTGATCACGCTCCTGACGGTGAAGCTGTCGTGGTTCCTCGGCCTGGTCGCCTTCTTCAAGGCTTTGCGCTACACGCCGCTGACCGAGGGCAAGCGGATCTGGCTGACGCTGGCCCTGGGCCTGGGCTCGCTCTGTTTCACCTGGTCGGCGACCTTCAACAACCACTCGCTCGCCGCGTCCTGGGTCGCGATCGGCTTCTTCTTCCTGCTGCGCGCCCGGCACGGCGAGCGGGTGCGGCTCAGCATCTTTCTGGCCGGGGTGTTCCTGTCGCTCACCGGCGGCACGGACCTGCCGATCATGGCGGTCTACGGCGGGTTCCTGCTCTACGTGCTCGCCGACCGGACGCTGCGCCGCCACGTGGGGTGGTACCTGCTTCCGGTGCTGCTGACCGCGGTGCCGCCGCTGCTGGTGAACCACCACATCTCCGGCAGCTTCGTGCCGGTGCAGCTGGTCACCGAGTACTTCCAGTATCCCGGCACGTTCTGGAAGCCCTCGATGCTCACCGGCGCCGGCATGAATTCCGGGTCGTTCCTCGCCTGGTACGTATTCACCGCGCTGATCGGCTCCCGCGGCTTCCTGCACCACAGCCCGCTGCTGTTCCTCGCGATCCCGTTCCTGCTGCGCGAGCTGCGCCCGAGCCGGCCGTTCTTCCGCGAGGCGCTGGTGACCGTCGTGGTGACCGTGCCGATCGTCGCCTACTACCTGCTCTACTCCAACAACTACGGCGGCTACAGCTACAGCATCCGCTGGTTCGTCCCGCTGCTGCCGCTGCTGTTCTTCTTCCTCCACCCGGTGCTGGACGGCGGACGCCTGCTGCGGGTGGCGTTCTTCGTGCTGTTCGCGGCCGGCGTGGTGATCGCGACGATCGGGCTGATCAACCCGTTCGCCTACATGACCTACGCGGACTATCCGCCGCTGGCGAACCTCCGGACGATCCCCGGCCTCCTGCGCGACATCCGCGGGTCCTGAGGCCGGGGCTCGTCCGGAAGGGTCTCGCTCCGGTCAGTTCGCCGGGGGCCTCGGCAGGGCCTGGCCGGTGAACATCGAGGTGCCCGCCGCCCGGGCGCCCGGCTGCACGTCGCTCCGGGTGAACAGGTACGGCGTCAGGGTCGCGTCCCGCGTCGTGTAGCCCCAGGTGGAGCCGCCGTTCGAGGCGAAGGTGAGGACCTTCGGGTCGGTGCGCACCGGCCGCTCGTTCGCCGCCACGTCGTGCCAGGTCCCGCTGCTCGCGCCCGTCTCCAGCACCGGCTGGACGTAGCCGTTCGTGGTCAGGAAGACCACGGCGAGCGCCCCGGACAGCGGATCCATCACGATGCTCGGGTCGCCGGCGGCCACGACGTCGCTGATCGGGGTCCAGGCGGCGTCGAACGTACCGTCGCTGTGCTCGCCCTTCACGACGATGCGGCCGTCGGTGTCCCGCATCGCGACCCAGGTGTAGTAGCCGGTGACCGTCACGGCGGACGGCGTACCGGTGAAGCTGCCGCCCAGGTTGGTGAAGTCGCCCAGCGCGCCGTTGCGGTAGGCGGCCGTCAGCACGGCTCCGCTGGAGTTGCGGACGAAGACGCGCAGGCCGTCACGGATGGTGACCACGGCGGGCTCGCCCACCAAGGCGCCCTCACCGACGATGCGCCACTTGCCGATCGGCAGGGAGGTGCCGTCCTGCGGCAGGTGCCACAGCCGCCCGTTGAACACCTCGAAGCCGACGAGCTTGCCGTCCGGGAGCTTGCCGGTGACGATCTGCTCGGGGCTGGTGCCCCCGACGTCGGCCAGCGTGCCGAAGGTGTTCACCCCCTTGGTGGTCTGCGTCGTGAGGTTGACGTCGCCGTCGACGGCGTTGCGCGCGGCGACCTGCACCCGGCCGTCGGCCTGGACGGCGACGGCGGGGTGCCCGGCGTACTGGTCGAGCCCGCCGACGGTCTCCCACACGGTGGTCGACGTCGAGCCGGGGTCGCTCTGGTACGCCCGGTAGAGGCGACCGGCGTCGTTCGTGTAGGCGTAGACCAGCGGGCCCAGGGCCGCCCCGGCCGCCGCGCCGCCCTGCACCGCCACGATCGGCCCGTCGGCCTGCGGCGACAGCGCGCCGATCGTGCTGCCCAGCGACGGCGGGAAGTAGAACTGGTCGTTCAGCGCGGTCGTGCTCGTGCCGCAGGTGTACTGCACGACGGCGACGTTGATGTCCTGCGAGCTGGACGGCACGTTGAGGCACTTGTCGCTGAACACGTTGCGGACCCGGAACGTCGTCCGCCCGGCCACCGCCTCGAACTTCCAGAGGTTGTTGCGGTACGTGTCGGCACAGGTCAGCTGGACGATCGCGGTGTTGTTCGCGGTCGAGTTGCCGGGGTCGGCCAGGCACTTGCCCGACTGGTTGCCGACGATCAGGTAACCGCCGGTCCGCGCCTCGACCCGGAACTTGTCGTTGGCGTAGTTGTCGCCGCACGTGTACTGGATCAGCGCGCCCTGGTCGACCAGGCTGCCGCCCTTGATGGCCAGGCACTTCGCCGAGTGCCCGGCGCGGATCTGGATGCCCGCGGCCGGGGTGATCGCCGCCCGCGCGACCCCCGGCCCGGCCACGACGGCCGTGGCGACCAGCGTGCCGAGCGCGACGGCCCCCGCCGCCGCCCGGCGCAGGACTGCTCCGATGTTCAATGTGACTCCCGTTCGAGATCACGCCCCGATGACGCCGATCAAGCTGTCACCTTGAGTGCGCGTCCCGCTACCTTCAGGTCGGAAGCCGCCGTGAACAGACGGAGACGCCGCGATGAACGCCGGGCGGACCGCCTGGTCGTGATCACGACCGTCCACGCTGACGCCGCCCGTCAGCCGCGTGCCACGTTCAGGGTCCCGACCCCGGCGGTCGCGTCGAGGTCGATGCGGTTGCCGCCCTTCGCGAAGGCGTCGTTCTGGAAGGTCGCGTCGCGGGCCACGCCCTCGTCCCGGCGGCCGTCGAAGGTCACCTCGCCGGCGCCGCGCCGCATCCTGACCCGGACCGGCACGTCGCGCCCGGCCGTGACCGTGAACTGGTCGATGCCGCCGGACATGCGGACCGGGAGGGTGCCGCTCGGGCGGGGCAGCTCGACGGACAGGTCGGCCGCGTCGCCGGCGAGCGTGAGCCGGTCCAGCTTGGCGGCGCCGAGGCCGAGCAGGGCCTTGCTGACCCCGCCCGTGAGGGTGAGCCGCCAGCGCACGTCGCCGGCGAGGGTCACCTCGACCTCCTCGTCGCCCGCGCGGCCGGTGGGGTCCAGGAAGAGCCGGAGCGTGCCGTCCGCCTCGACCACGCGCGGCGTCACGCTGCTGCCCTGCGGTGCGGTGACCCGGTAGAGGTCACCGGCGAGGTCGGCCACGTCCAGCCGCACCAGGGCGGCGTTGCTCACCAGCTCGAAGGCCGCTCCGGTGCGGCCGCCGGCCGGCGCGGTGACGGTCGTCGCCGGGGCGTCGATGCCGGGGCCGGTGCTGCTGAGGCCGGGGGACGGGTCCGGGGCGAGGCCCGGCGCGGCGGGGCCGGCGGCGGGCATCCGCAGGTCCAGCGTGCCGTTGTCCCACAGCATGTAGCCGGCGCCGGCGATCACCACCAGCAGGACCAGCGTGACGACGAGCCCGGTACGCCGGCGCGGGCGCCCGGGCTCGGCGCGGGTCCGCAGGGTGATGGCGGGTCCCGGCGGAGGAGGCGCGTCGTCGAAGCCGGCCGGCGGCCCCGTGCGGTGCGGCGCGTCCGGCCAGTAGTCGGAGATCGGGGGGAGGGGGCCGGGGTCGGTGGGCGGCTGCTGGTCCACGGCGGACTCCTGGTACTCGGCGGTTGTCCTCAGTGACTACGCAGCCGGGAGCCCCGGGGATGAAGGAAACGGCGGTGTCGCGGGAAGGGGGTTCCGCGACACCGCCGTTGCGGGGAAGGATCAGCGCACCCGGCGGGTGACCAGTCTTTGCAGGACGATGAAGGCGAACAGCAGCGCCCCGACGACGATGCGGGTCCACCACGAGCTGAGCGTGCCCTGGAACGTGAGGATCGTCTGGATCAGGCCCAGCACGAGCACGCCGAGGACCGTACCGAAGAGATAGCCGGACCCGCCGGTGAGCAGGACCCCGCCGATCACCACGGCGGCGATCGCGTCCAGCTCGAGGCCCTGGGCGTGCAGGCTGTAGCCGGAGAGCATGTAGAAGCTGAGCAGGATCCCGCCCAGCGCCGAGCAGAAGCCGCTGACCGCGTAGACGCCGATCCGGGTGCGGCCCACCGGCAGGCCCATGAGCAGCGCGGAGTCCGCGTTGCCGCCGATGGCGTAGACCGTACGGCCGAAGCGGGTGTAGGCCAGGACGTAGGCGCCGATCAGGACCACCACCAGGGCGACCACGACGCTCGACGAGATGAACACGCCGGGGGCGAAGCGGATGCGCTGCTGGGCGACCGAGGTCCAGAAGCCGTCGGTGATGGTGATCGAGTTGCGGTTGATGAGCAGCGCCAGCCCCCGGGCGAGGAACATGCCGGCGAGCGTGGCGATGAACGGTTCGATCTTGAAGAAGTGGATCACCGCGCCCATGCCGGTGCCGAAGAGCGTGCCGCCCAGCAGCATCGCGGGCAGCACCACCGCCGGCGGCCAGCCCGCGTCGAGCAGCGTGGCGGCGAGCGTCGTGGTCAGGGCCACCACGGCGCCGACGGACAGGTCGATGCCGCCGGTCAGGATCACGAACGTCATGCCGGCCGCGACCACGAGCAGGAACGCGTTGTCGACGAGGATGTTGAGGACGACCTGGGTGTCGGAGAAGCCGCGGTAGTTGGCGGTGCCGATGACGTACATGACGACCAGCAGCGCCAGGGTGGCCAGGACCGGCAGCTGCCGCATCCGCGGCCGGTAGACCCGGTTGCGCGCGGGCGGCGCCTGCTTGTTGGTGGCGGGAGTCGTGCCGAGCGCCGTCATGCTGTCACCTCGACAACGGCGGTCTTGCGACGCCGCAGGACCAATGTGCGGAAGGTCGCGGACTGGACCAGGCAGAGGACGACCACGACGACCGCCTTGAAGAGCAGCGTGGTCTCGACCGGGATGCCGAGCGTGACCGTGGTGACGTTCAGCGCCTCGATGAGGACGGCGCCGAGCGTGGTGCCGGCCAGCGAGAAATGCCCGCCGGTCAGGGCCGTGCCGCCGATGACGACGGCGAGGATGGCGTCCAGCTCGATGAGGTTGCCGGCCGCGTTGCTGTCGGCGCTGGACACGTTCGAGCTGTAGATGAGCCCCGCGATGCCGGCGCACAGCCCCGCGAAGACGTAGACGAGCAGGGTCA
>NZ_JAUQWH010000194.1 GCF_030757795.1 Actinoplanes oryzae | reverse complement strand
CAACATGAACGACGTCTTCGCGGTCGCGGACAGCATCGCCACGCTGCACCTCGGCCGCATGGCCGCCCAGGTCCGGCGGGCCGACGTCACCCAGTCGCAGGTCGTCGAGCTGATCACCACCGGAGGCATCGCGTGACGACCGTCGCGGACCATCTCCACCGGTCGTGGGGGCGCATCCGCGGCGGCGACCTCGGCAGCCTGCCGGCCGTCCTCGGGCTGATCGTGCTCTGCCTGCTCTTCGGCACCGCCCGCGACACGTTCTTCAGCGCCCTCAACTTCGCGAACCTGTTCACCCAGAGCGCCCAGGTCGTGTTCATCGCCATGGGCCTGGTCTTCGTGCTGCTGCTCGGCGAGATCGACCTGTCGGCCGGCTTCGCCAGCGGCGTCTGCGGCGCGGTCATGGCCATCCTGCTCACCGAGCAGGGGCTGCCCTGGTACGTCGCGATCCCGGCCGCGCTGGCCACCGGCACGCTCATCGGCCTGGTGCTCGGGCTGCTCGTGGCGAAGGTCGGCATCCCGTCGTTCGTGGTCACCCTCGCCGCGTTCCTCGGCTTCCAGGGCATCCTGCTCGTCCTGCTCGGCGGCGGCAAGAACATCTCGATCCGGGACGACTTCGTCGTGGCGCTCAACAACAGCAACGTCCCGGTCGGGTGGAGCTGGGTGCTGGCGGCCGGGGCGGTCCTCGCGTACGGGATCAATCAAGTTTTGCGCCTGCGGGCGCGACTGGTCCGCGGGTTGCCGGCCGACCCGATCGGGATCGTCGCGCTGCGCGTGGGAGTCCTCGCGGCGCTCGTGCTCGCGGCCACCGCCGTGCTGACCCAGGAACGGGCGGTCAACTCGGCGATCAACTCGCTCAAGGGCGTGCCGATCGTCGTGCCGATCATGGCCGCGTTCCTGGTGCTGTGGAGCTTCGTGCTCGGGCGCACCGCCTACGGCCGGCACGTCTACGCCGTCGGCGGCAACGCGGAGGCCGCCCGCCGGGCCGGCATCCCGGTCGACCGCATCCGCATCTCGGTGTTCGTGATCGGCTCGTTCATGGCCGCGGTGGGCGGCATCATGGCGGTCAGCCGGGCCAGCTCGGTCGACCCGAACACCGGCGGCAGCAACATCCTCCTCTACTCCGTCGGCGCGGCCGTCATCGGCGGCACCAGCCTCTTCGGCGGCAAGGGCCGCGTCCTGAACGCGGTCGTCGGCGGGGCCGTCATCGCCGTCATCGACAACGGCATGGGCCTGATGGGCTACAGCGCCGGCACCAAGTACATCGTCACCGGCCTCATCCTGCTGGTGGCGGCCAGCGTCGACGCCCTCGCCCGCCGCCGCGCCGCCACCGCCGGGGCCCGCTGACCCTCCCCACCCTCCTGCTGTCACTGATTCGGCAGCAGGAGGGCACGTCGGGTGAGAGCACCACCTGGCCACCCATCACCCCGAAGCCGGCCGCCCGATAACAAACGCCCCTGGCATCCCGGAGTCGATTGTCGAGCGGGCGCGCGTACCGGCGATGGCCTGAGCGGCCCGCTCAGCCGGGCACGTCGCCGCCCCAGCCGAGCTGGTGCCACCGGTGCCGGCCGGTGAACCATCGGCCGGTGAGCTGCGACTGGCGGAAGGTGCCCAGCCAGCCGACCGGCTTGACGACGACGTCGACGTTCCAGGACCGGCCGTAGCCGGTCCGGCCGGGGCCGTGGTCCGTCAGCGCGGCGTACCAGCCCGGGTAGGCGTCGAGCATGAGAACGACTCGGCGCTCGGCTTCGCCGGTTCGGTACACCTGGGCATTGTCCGGCCCTCCCAGCGGGGTGTTCAGGTGTATCGAGAGGTGCATGGGGTCCCAGCCGCCCTGCCACAGCTGCGGGAAGTGGGGCTGGCCATGGGGTCCGCGAAGCGCCTCGGCCACGATGCCGCCCGCGTCGGGGATCGTCGGACGGAACAGCTCGGCCAGTTGGTCGTCGATCGCAGCCGCCGCCTCCGAGCGCAAATAGTCGCCCAGGAAGGGGCCGTACCACGCCTTCACCGTGCGGAGGACGGGGTGCGCTGCCGGCATGCCGAGGATTATCCAGCGGGCCAGGCCGGGACGGGTGGCCGGCCAGCCGAGTCCGTACGCCAGCAGGTCGACGAAGGGGCCCCAGTAGGAGAGCCGCTCGTTGAGGTCGCCGGTTTTCCGTCGGTCCCGCATGCTCGCCGGCAGCGGCGGTGGCTCCCGATTCTCGCTCGGGTCGGCGACCATGGCCCACGCGAGCGGCTTCCAGTCTTCCCAGCTGCCGGCCTTCATGTTCGCCAGCCTATGACGCAGGAGAATCCGGGAAACGCGGTTCCCCGGGCGACGGGGCGCCGACACTCGGGGGGTGGAGAGGTATGTGCCGGGGTGGGACCGGATCGACGCGGTTCTGGCGTTGTTGCGGGAACGGCCGGAAGGTGTGACGCCCGGGGAGGCGTGGCGGGCGGTGACGGATGCGCCCGAGGCGGGAGAGGCCGAATTCCGGTGGGACATCGGCACGTTGATCGCGACGGGATCGATCGAGCGGGACGGAGCGCTCTGGCGGATCGGGACGGGGACGACCGCCGAGGTTGATTTCGGCGCGGGGCCCTGGGATGTGCCCGACGAGCCGCCGCAGCCGATGGAGGAAGCCGGCGGGTTGCTGCTGCGGGAGGGGCTGTGGCGAGGCGGGTCGGTGTTCGTGCCCGGGGCGCGGGTGTGGACCGCCGAGAATGCCGGACATCTGGCGGCTGCGGTGGCTGATCGGTGCCGGCATCAGGACGACTTCCTGGATGGGCTCTGGGCTCTGCTGCCCGTTTGTTCCGACGATGTGACGGTGTTGCTGGCGGAGATTCTGGCGCTCGGCATGGTGCCGATCGGATCGGCGGATCTGGCGCCCGTGGTGAAGCGGCGGCGCGTTGCTGTGGTCCTCGACGAGGTGATGCAGCCGGCCGGGCTGCCCACGGTTGTCGACCGGGCATTCGACCACGGGATGGCACCGCCGGGGACATGGCGGGCACGGGACGTGTGGCCGGACGTGCAATTCCTGGCCGAGTTCGCGGCCATGTGGCTCGAACAGCCGGAAGACGTCCGGGAGCTTTCTCGCGAGCACGAGCACGCCTGGTACAGCTTGGTGCTCGGGGCGAAGGGCGGCGAAGCGGCGGCACAGCGGGAAGCGCTTCTCTACTTCGGTCACCCCGGCGCGTTCGTCCCGGTTTTTTCCGGTACGGACAAACGGGCGATCGCCGAGGGACTGGCGACCGAGATCGGCTACCGGGAACCGGGCGAGACGGTTGACGCCACGCTCGCGCGGATCTGCATCGCGGTGCAGGCCGAGACGCGGGCGGAAGTCGACTTCTATGCCGCGCCGTGGCGCGAGCGGTGGCGGACGACAGCTCTTGACGAACCGGCGGGACGGGCCTGGTTCGTACGGGATTCATATCCCGGCGGCGGTGACTTCCTGGGCGAGTGGTTGCACGAGGGCGTCGTGACTGTGCCGGTGGCCGATCGTACGGGGGAATGGTCGAGCATCGGCGAGGGCGATCTGGTGCTGGCAGGAACCCGCGATGTCGCCCACGTCGGGATGGTCGTCGGTCCCGAAGACACCGGCGGCGACGACGTGCGGCGTCCGGTGCGGTGGCTGACCGAACGACGGCCGGTTGAGCTGACGCGGCTGGCGGGCAGGCTGACGACGGATCTGGAACGGCGCGAAAGGGTTGTCGAGATGCGGGCGGACCTGGCGATGCTGGTGGCCCTGGCGAGGGCGCTGTCGTGAGGCTGACGGCGATGCAGAGCGATCGGGCGGCCGGAGTGTTGCTCGGGGCGGCCTGCGGCGATGCGCTCGGGGTTCCGTACGAGTTCTCGTCGCCGCCGCCGAAGGGACTGGCGCCGCGGATGAGCGGGGGTGGGCTCGGCGACTATGCGCCGGGGGAGTACAGCGACGACACGCAGATGGCGGTGTGCATTGCCGAGGTCGCGGCGACCGGGGCGGATCTCCGGGAGGCCGGGGCGCTGGATCGTATCGCGGGCAATTTCGTGTGGTGGCGGGCCGAGGGTGCGACCGATGTGGGAATTCAGACGAGCCGGGTGATCGCCGAGGTGCGGCGGCACGGCGCGAAGGGGCTCGGGGCCGCCATGCGGGAGGCCGGCCGGGCGTTGCACGCGGAGACCGGGCGCAGCGCCGGGAACGGATCGTTGATGCGGGCGGGAATTGTCGCGCTCGCGTACCTGGATGATCCGGTGGCGATGGCGGAGGCCGCGCGTGCGGTGAGCGAGCTGACGCATTTCGACGAGCTGGCCGGTGACGCCTGTGTGCTGTGGTGCGAAGGAGTCCGGCACGCGGTGGTGCACGGCACCTTCGGCGGGGTACGCCGGGGCCTCGAGCTCCTTCCCGGGGAGCGCCGCGACCAGTGGGCCGGGTGGCTCGACGACGCGGAACGGCACGAGCCGCAGCACTTCCCGAACAACGGTTTCGTCGTCACGGCGTTGCAGGCCGCGTGGTCGGCGATCGCGCGGACACCGGTGCCGCCCGACGACCCGGGGAAGCCGTCGTTCGCGTGTGACCATCTGCGGGACGCCTTGTACGCGGCCGTCGGCGCGGGCAACGACACGGACACCGTGGCGGCGATCGCCGGGGCGGTGCTCGGCGCGAGGTGGGGCGCTTCGGGAGTACCCCTGAAGTGGCAGCGGGCAGTACACGGCTGGGAGCGCAACCGGGCCGCCGACCTGATGCGGCTGGCTCTGCTGACGGCCGCGGACGGGAAGCCGGACCGGGTCGGGTGGCCCGGCACCGATCGGATGGAGGCGCCTTTGCCGCGTCCCTTGGCGGCGGCACATCCGGACGATGCGGGCGTGGTGCTCGGCAATCTGATGACGCCGGTCGAGGGGATCGATGCGGTGGTGTCGCTGTGCCGGGTCGGCGTGCGGCAATTCGCGTCGGTGCCCGCGGAGAACCAGGTGCAGGTATGGCTGGTCGATCAGGCGGGCGCCAACGCCAATACGGCCTTCGCCGTGGATCAGGCCGCCCGCGCGGTGGCCGAGCTCCGCGACGAAGGACACAAAGTGCTGCTGCATTGCGCGGCGGGACAGAGCCGCACACCCGCGGTGGCCGCCCGCTACGCGATGCTCAGGACAGGCAGGAGCGGTCCGGCCGCGCTGGCGGAGATGCGCACACTGCTGGATGGGCACGGGTACTACGTGAACGACGAGCTGCGCCGCGTGGTGGAGGCCTTCGATGCCGGATAAACGGTTCGTACTCATGCAGTCGTGGTGGCTGGCGGCGCTGCTGATCCGGCGGCATCCCGAGCTGACGTGCATCGAGACCCATCCCGGGGACGGTATGTACGACTGCCTCTCGCTGTTTCGCGACGGCGACAAGCTGATCGACATCAATCGTGAGGGCAGCGTGCACGTCCATCGCGAGTCGCGGTGGACGCCCGTACCGGTGGAGGCTTTGCTGGACATCCACGATGTGACGGCTTTCGTGCACGACCTGGAGGAGGCAGCGGGCCTGCGGTCCCCGGCCCACGCGCCGGCGTCGACGCCCGCCGTGCTGGCCTACCGCGTGATCGCCCAGATCATGGCCATCACCGTGAATGCCAAGGAGACGTGGGACGTCCGCAATGTGTTACTCGACGCCAGCGGAATGGGCGGCGGGGTCAAGGAGGAGTATCTGACACCGTTTCCCGTCGCGGCGGAGCGAGCGCGACAGGTCCGCGCCGACGATCTGCTGGGCATTCCGTACTACCGGTACTGGTGCGTCTTGCGAGCCGGAAAGCCCGTCGCGATCCTCGACACGGACGGTTTCGTCTATGCGGGGCAGCAGGTGATCGCCCTGCCGGAGGTGTACGCCGCTCATTCCCGCCGCCTGATGCCGACGGTCGCAACAGCACTGGGCGTGGTCCTGCCGTGAGCGACCCGTTCTGGGCGAGCCGGACCGAGGACGCCGGTGGGCTCGTCCGGAACGACAGCGACCTGCCGGACAGCGCGGCGTGGCGACGTCTGCGGTTGAGTCAGGAATTGACGAGCCGCTGGTATCCGCGTATCGGGCTCGTCCCGCATCTGGTGCCGGTCACCGGCGACATCGAGCTGACGACGGGCGACTGCGCACTGCACCCGACGAAGCCGGGGCGCCTCGACGGCGAGTTCTTCGCGGGGGCCGGCACCGGCGACTGGGACACCTGGGTCCGGCGGGCTGAAGAGCTGTTCGAGCTGAGCGACTGCTGGGACGAGCGCGACCACGAGCGGTGCTTCCATCTGCGGGCCGAGGCGGCCTTTCCGTTGATGTGGCAGGTCGGCCTGCTGCTGCGGACGGCGGGAAGAACCTTGACCACCCTGTCGTACGAGGCGGTGGTCGAGCGGTGCGGAGGACTCACGCCGGCGGCCGGCGACGTCGAGCGGGCCGGGCTCTGGGTGGCGGTGAGCGCCGGGGCGGCATGGTGTGCGCTCAGCCCCACCGGGCGGGCCTACGCCGGGCAGCACGTGATCGACCTCGCAGCGCGCCACCGGGCCGGGGCCGGCACCGGTGAGCTGGCTGCCGCTGTCGAGGACCGGCTCGCGTGGCAGGACCTCACGCCGGAGGGCCGCCGGTGGCAACGTCTGATGCGGCTGGCCGGCCGGGCGGGGCTGCCCACCGCGCGGCTGATGCCGGACATCGGGACGCCGGCCGAGCTCATGGTCTTCGCCAGCGATGATCAGCTTGCCGTCGTCGCGGACCTCGACGCCGGGCCGGCGCTCGTGGACACCGCGCTGGCGTACGCGCTCGGCCTCGCGTACGACAGGGACATCACCGTGATGCTCCCGGCCGGGCGCGAGTCTCGTACGCTGCGCCGCGCGGCGTTCCTGAACGCCGGTGTCCGGGTCTGGATCCACGACGGTCACCGGGTCGCCCCCGCGGTGGTGCCGGCCCGGGTCGAGGTGCTGCGTGACCTGGCGCGGCAGCGGTGGACGATTGCCGCTGCGGACGACTCATGGCCCTACGTGGAGCCGTTCTTCGAGGCGGGCGCGGAGGCCCCGTTTCACCCGGTGCGCGTGCTGCACATGGCCGAGTCCGGTGACAAGGTCGTCGTGCTGGCCGCCGGCACGCCGTTGACCACTCTGCATCCGATCGGCACCCACGTCGCGGACGGCGTGCTCGGATGCCTGGACGAGGTGATGTGGGCGCTGGCCGTCCGGGCCGAGCTGGCCGCCGAGTTCGCGGAGGGCGACCCGCGGCTCGAGCATCGGCTGCTCCTCGGGATGCCGGGCGCTCTGCATCCCCTGCACCCGGCACAGCTCGAGGCGATCGATGTCGACTCGCTCAGCCTTGTGCAGGTGAGCGAGCTCGTGCGCGACTGGCCGGGCGAACTCGACGTGATCTGTACGGTGCCGGCCGCCCCGCCCCGGCCGGCGCCTCCGCGACCCGGCCTCGTGCGACGCCGTCAAGCCGGGGATCGGCACTCCCTGGCCCGGGAGCTTTTCGAGCCGCTGGGTGCCGAAGGCGCGGCGCGGGTGTGTGAAACACTCGCCCTGCCTGTTCACCGGGCAGAGCCGCCCGACTTCGCGACGCGAGCCGACGTCATGCTGTCCGGGACGACCGCCGACGGGCAGCGGATGGCCGCTCTGCTCCTGGTCCGGCTCACCGGGGACGAGCTCGAGCCCTGCCCCGGTCATGGTGCCGCGGACAACTCACGGCGAGATGCGTGCCGTGCCAATGCGCCCTTCGGGGGTGCGGAAGACGCTTGTCACCTGCTCCGGGGCGCGGTCGGCGAGGCTGAGGCGTATCCCCGTCTGCTCGACATCTCCCCGAGTCCCCCGCTGAAGGACACCGGGTACTGGGTGCCGGAGGGCGGGTGTCCGTTCCGGCGTACCAATGAGCCGATGCGGTTGCTGGCACTGGGGGAAAGTCTGCTTCGGAACGGCCAGTACCGCAGCGTGGCGGTCACGCTGTTTGCTCCGGCCTTCGAGGAGAGCGTCCAGCGCCGGTGGGCGGAGGCCGGCCGCATGGTGCGGTCCTCGAGCGGACTGACGCTGTCCTTCCTGCCGATCGAGGTGCTTCTGTCGGCCGGCAAGCACCCGCACGCCGAGGCCCTACGGCAGCGTTACGGTCTCGGCTCCGCGGAGCGGGCATCGGCGCGGTCCCGAGGCGCCGATGCCCGCTTCCCGTAGGGGGTCAGGGCAGGTTGATCGGGCGCAGGACGCGGTCGATGGCGTGGGCGATCTGCTTGTTGCCCTTGTTGATGTCGAAGCGGACGATGCGCGGGTTGCGGTCGTCGCGGTCGGCGTCGATCAGCTGGATGCGCTTCCAGTGCCGGCCGTAGACGTCGACCTTGACGGTGCCGCCCGCCGCGGTGGTCAGCGTGGCGCCGTCGGACTTGCGGGCCGCCTTGCCGGTGATCGTGGCGCCCGGGACGACGTGGTAGAGGAGGACCGACTCGACGGTGTCGATGCCCAGGGCGGCGACGGCGGTGAAGGCCTTCTTCTCGCCCGGCAGGTGCCGGGTGTGCTGGAGGTCGGCGACCAGGATCTGGAAGGCGCGGTCGGTGGGCAGGAAGGCGGTCAGGGGCTGTGTGCCGTCGGCCAGGACGCCGACCGGGCTGGCCGGCTTGGCCGCCAGGACCGCCCCCACCGCGGCCTGCAGGATGTCGAAGTCGCGGCCCGTGCGGTCGAAGCCGCTCGGGTCGGCGGCGAGGACGGCGGCCAGCGATCGGGTTCTGGTGTGGGCGGCGGCGGGTGCGGCGGAGAGGGCAGAGGCGACGACGGCGGCGGTGGCCACGGCGACGAGCCGGGTGATCCTCATGGTCGGGTGTCCTTTCCGGATCGGGCGGTGGCGTCGGTGCCACCATCCGGTAGTTCGCACGCGGGCCCCGGCTTGGATGCGGTCAGGACGTCAGGGTTCCGCGGAGCAGGCTGTGCCCGGAGTGGGCGGCGTCCCCGTCGTGCGGTTCGTCGCTGATGTCCACCAGCCGGTAGCGGTTGAGGTCGGTGCCGGGCGGGACCGGCAGCACGACCTCCGGCGCCGTGGTCAGGCTGCCGACGGCCACCATCCGCGTGGGGTCGGCCGGGTCGAGCAGCCAGACCTCGTGGTAGCCCGTCGTGAGCGGCAGGTTCCGGACGTCGACGCGCATCCGGCCGCCGGCGAGCACCGTCACGTCGCCGCCGGCGCTGGGCGGGACCGTCGCGAGGGGAGTCAGGGTTGCCCGCGCCGTGACCTGCTCGGCGGCGGGCCGCGACACGAGCCGGTCGACCACCACCGTGCCGGCCACCGCGAGCACCGCGATCGCGACCGCGGCGAGGGCCGGGGCCAGCCGGCGGGGACGGGCCCGGTGGGGGACGGTCCCGATCCGTGCCTCGATGGCCCGCCAGACGTGCTCCGGGGGCGGCGGCAGGTCCTGGACGTCCTGCGCCTGGGCGCCCAGCCCGGCGACCTGGCGCAGGTCGTCCCGCTCGTGCCGGCAGCCGGCGCAGTCCGCGAGGTGGTCCGCCTCGCCGGGCTCCGGCTCCGCCTCAGAGAGCGCGAGTAGGACCAGCCGATCGGGATCCACGTGCCGCACCGTCCACCTCCCAGCGACGTCGCAGGTGGGCCATGCCGCGCCTGATGTGGCTCTTGACCGTGCCGAGCGGCAGCCCGGTGACGGCCGCTATCTGCGCGTGCGTGAGGTCGTCGAAGAACGCCAGCTCCAGGGTGCGCCGCTGCTCGTCGGGCAGCCGGCTCAGCTCGTCGGCGACGACCAGCCGGTCGACGATCTGCTCCGGCGTCTCCTCGGCGCCGGGCGGCGGGTGCAGGGCGCGGGCGGTCTCGGTCGCCCGGCCGTCGCGCATCGCCGCCCGGACCCGGTCGACGGCCTTGCGCCGGGCGATGCCCAGCAGCCAGCCCAGCATCGTGCCGCGCTGCGGGTCGAAGCCGTCGCGGCCGGTCCACGCCGCCACGAAGGTCAGCTGGGTGACGTCCTCGGCGTCCGCGCGGTTGCCCAGCAGCCGCTGGGCCAGATGGAGAACGGCTGCGCCGTGCCGGTCGTACGCGGTGCGCAGCGCCTGCTCGTCGCCGCCGCGCAGCCGCTCGGCGAGTTCGTCGTCGGAGCTCATCGACCTCCCTCCCGCACATGGGTCCCCGAGGGTGTTCGTCGCCGGGACGGGTGGTGGATGCGTCGGGTGGCCGACTTTCGCCACCTGTATCCTTCGCCGGGCTCCCCACCCCGGAAGGTTTCTCACGTCGTGCGCGCGTTGTTCGTGGTTGCTGTGGCCGTCGTGGCCGGTTTCGTCCTCAGCCCCCTGGTCCGCACCGACGCGGCGACCTGCGCCCCGGCGCCGGCCGTGTCCACACCGGCCGGATGGAGCGAGGAGCAGCTCGCCAACGCGCGGCTCATCGTCGCGGTCGGCGCCGAGCGGCGGGTGCCGGTCGAGGGCCAGGTGATCGCGGTGGCGACCGCCATCCAGGAGTCGCGGCTGCGCAACCTGCGCGGCGGCGACCGCGACTCCGTCGGGCTGTTCCAGCAGCGGACCAGCCAGGGCTGGGGGACGCCGCGGCAGCTCGCCGATCCGGAGTACCAGACCCGGAAGTTCTACGACGGGCTGCTCGCCGTCGAGGGCTGGCGGGAGATGCGGCTCACCGAGGCGGCCCAGGCCGTGCAGGTGTCGGCCCACCCCGAGGCGTACGCGAAGCATGCCCGCGCCGCCGCCCGCCTGGTCGACGCTTTCGGCGCCCCGGAGGCGTGCGCCCGCTGATTCGGGCGTACGCCCCCAGCGCTTCGGACTGAGCCGCCGCCGGACCGGCTCCTGCCGGACGAGGAACGGGCAGGAGCCGGTTCACTGCCCGAGGAGCTGGGCGTTGCGGGCCGCGATCGCTTCGGCGGTGTCGGGGAAGATCATGGGCAGGCCGAAGGTCTCGGTCTCGGACTGGATGCGCTCGGCGGTGGGGCGGAAGCTCCGCTCGTACTCGGCGAACGCCCGCTCGATGTCGCCGCCGCTGCCGCGGAAGGCGTCGTACAGTGCTGTCGCGCCGAGGATCGCGACGGATCCGCCCATGCCGGCGGCGGGCGAAGGGCAGTACGCGGCGTCGCCGACGAGCGCGACCCGACCGGACGCCCAGCGCGGCAACCTGTTCTGGCTCAGCTTGTCGAAGTAGAAGTTGTCGGCGCTGAGGGCCTTGCCCACGACCTCGGTGAACGGCCTGCCCGCATCGGCGAACCGGTCGCGGATGATCTGCTTCTGCTCGTCGATGTCGTGGTAGTCGTACGGGATCTCCTGGTCGGAGTGGAAGACGAGGACGACGTCGGTGGTGCTCTCGTAGGAGTTCAGCAGCAGCGTGCGGCCGGGCGTGTTCTGGATCCGGGACGTCCAGGACGGGATGAACGTGTCGTCCACCACGGTGACGGACGTGTAGTGGTGCAGGAAGTGGCTGTAGTCCGTCTCCGGTCCGAACCAGAGCCTGCGGACGGTGGAGTGGTTGCCGTCGCAGCCCAGCACCATCGTGAACTCGCGCTCCGGGCCGGTGCGGAAGGTGGCCCGGACGCCCCCGGCGGTGGCGGTGAGCCCGGTGACGGAGTCGCCGAAGATCACTTCCACGGTGTCCCCGAGCTCGGCGAACAGGATCGCGAGGAGGTCGTCGCGGTGGATCTCGACGTCGTCGTGGCGGTGCACCTCGTAGTCGTCGATGACGATGGCCCCGGCCGTGGGCTCCGGCTCCATCCGCGCGATGGGCGTGCCGTCGATGTCGGCGAACTCGGTGGTGCGCGGCGGGAGCGCCTTCGCCCGGACGGCGGGGAGGATGCCCATCCGGTCGAAGATTGCCATCGCGTCGTTGCGGAGGTCGACGGGCGTCCCGCCCTTGCGCAGGCCGGTGGCGTTCTCGACGACGGTGACCCGGTAACCCAGGCGCCGCATCCAGATCGCCGTCGTCAAGCCGGCGAAGCTCGCCCCCGAGATCAGGACCGAATCCATGATGTGCCTCCAGCAAACTTGTAGTGACTACAGTTTCACGACCATAGCGCGAACTTGGTGTGACTACAAGATTCGTGGCATGATGACGTCCGTGACGAAGCCGACGGGTCGCCGTGAGTTGAGGAAGCTGGAGACGCGGCAGCGGCTGGCCGATGCGGCGGCACAGCTCTTCGCGGAGCACGGCTACGATGCCGTGTCGATGTCCGACGTGGCGGCCGCCGCGGGGGTGGCGGTGCAGACCGTCTTCAACTACTTCCCGACCAAGCCCGACCTCGTCCTCGACCGTGCCGACGACATGCTCGAGCGCTCGCGCCGGTGTGTCGCCGGGCGCGACCCGGCTCTGACGCCGGCCGAAGCCCTCGGCGTGCAGGTGCACGAGGACATCGACCACTTCGCCGCGCGGGACGTGTACTTCGCCCGCGGCGAGTTCCCGGCGCAGTCCGTGGAAAGCGACTCGCTGCGCCGCTACGCGCTGCAGTTCCGCTTCGACCAGGCCGAGGCGATCGCAGCGGCCATCGGCGAGACCGATCCCGAGATCCCCGCCCTCGTGGCCCGCGCCCATGCCGGCGGTCTGATCACGGTGATCCAGGCCGTCACCGACAGGATCGGCGAGGCGATCCTGTCGGGGGCCGATCTCGCCGCGGTCGCCCGGAAACTCCACGAGGACGCTGAGGCCGCCCTCGCGGAGGCCACCGAGGCTTTCCGCGCCATGAAGACGAGAACGGCCACAACCGTCCGGTAGCCGGTCGTGGCCGCTCACCGGCTCGCCGCGCGCGTCAGGCGCCGCGCGCGTCAGGCGCCGCGGGCGGCGCCGGGCGGCCGGTGCCCGTGGGAGCGCGTCAGCCGCACAGGGCCGCGTCCAGGAACGCGTTCACGGCGGCGAAGACGGCCACCGGGTCGCGGCGCAGGTCGGGCGTGACGGCGACCGTGACCTGCCGGCCGCCGTCCTCGGTGGAGAAGGTCCAGGCCTGGTACGTGAGGGTGCCGCCGTCGTTGCCGTACGCGCGGATCCCGCACGGGGTGTCGCGCCGCTCCAGCCCCAGCCCGTAGCTGCCGCCCGCCACGGCCGGGGTCTTCATCGCGGCGAGCAGGGGCGGCGGAAGCAGCCGCCCGCCGGCCAGCGCGCCGGAGAACTCGTCGAGGTCCCGGGTCGTGGAGATCATCTCACCGGCCGCCCCGAACATCGACGGGTTCATCTCGGTGTAGTCGACGAGGTCACCGTCCGGCCCGGGCACATAGCCGTGGGGGTGGGGGCCGGGGATCCCCGGTGCCGTGCCCGGCACGGTGGTGTCCCGCAGGTGCAGGGGCCGCAGGATCCGGCGCTCGATCTCCTTGCCGTACGGCCGCCCGGTCACCGCCTCGACAATCTCCCCGAGCACGAGGTAGCCGGTGTTCGAGTACGCATAGGCCGAGCCCGGCGGCGTGGAGGCCGGCGGGTTCGCGACCGCCCGCCGGATCAGCTCGGCCGCGGTCCACGTGCGCCATCGGCCGGCGAAGAACTCGGGTGCCGGCGGCATCGGCAAGGTGTCCGCGTAGTCGGCCAGGCCGCTGGAGTGGTTGAGCAGGTGGCGCACGGTGATGCGCCGGCCGTCCGGGACGACGCCGGGCAGCCACCTGTCCACCGGGTCGTCCAGCCGCAGCCGGCCCTCGTCCACGAGCTGCAGCACGACCGTGGCCACGAACGTCTTGGTGATGCTGCCCGCCCGGAAGCGGCCGCCGGCCGGGACCGGCTCACTCGTGCCTCGCCGGGCGACTCCGGCGGTGCCGCGCCAGGTGCCGTCCGGACCGCGCACCTCCGCCAGCACCCCGATCGTGCCGGCGGCCGTGATCGCGTCCAGCCGGCTCTGTGGTGTGTCGGCGGTCGTGCCCGGACTTGCTGCCATCGTCGTCGCGACCACCATGCTGAGCACCGTTTTCATTGCTCCGACGCTAGGCACGGGACAGCCCTTCCGGAATGCGGCTACCCGCCGTCTTCGACGGGTGCTATCACCCTTGCGCCGCCATTCAACCCAGGTTCCTAGGACGCCTCAAGCGCCGTGACGCGGGTCATGGGGCGGATCGGGGCGGCGGTGTTAATGTATCGGCCGGTACAGAAAAGAGGGGATCATCATGCTGGGTCGTGTGGGTGTGTGGAGCATGGAGCTGCGCGGGGCCGCCCGCCCGGCCGTCCGCGAGGCCGCGGCGGAGCTGGGCGAGCTGGGCTGGAGGACGGTGTGGCTGCCCGGGCTCGACGGCGCCGGCGTGCTCGACGACGTCGGCGAGCTGCTCGCCGCGTCGCCGGAGGGCAACGTCGTGACGGGTGTCCTCAACATCTGGGGGCAGACGCCCGGCGAGCTCAGCAAGCGGGTGGCCGAGCTGGATCAGGCCCACGGGCCCCGCACGGTCGTCGGTCTCGGCATCGGCAGCCCGGCCGGGGCTCGGGCGCACGGCCTGGACTACGGCAGCCCGCTGGCCACGATGAGCCACTATCTGGACGGCGTCGACGCGTCGGTGCTGCCGCCGGAGCGGCTGCTGCTCGGCGCGCTCGGGCCGCGGATGGTGGACCTCGCCGCCGGGCGCACGGCCGGCTGGCACCCGTTCCTGGTGACGCCCGGCTATGTCGCGCAGCAGCGCGAGCGGGTCGGCGCCGGGCCTCTGCTCGCGCCGCACCAGGCCGTCGTGCTCGACACCGATCCCCGGCGGGCGCGTGCCGCGGCGCGGGCGGGCATCGGCATGTTCCTCGGCTTCCCGACCTACCAGCAGAACCTGCGCCGCATCGGCTTCACCGACGACGATCTCGTGCCCGGCGGCAGCGACCGGCTCATCGACGCGGTGGTCGCGCACGGCAGCGCCGAGGACATCGCCCGCCGGGTCCGCGAGCACCACGACGCCGGCGCCGACCACGTGGCGCTGCACGTGCTGACCGCCCCGGGCTCGTCGGGCCTCCCGCTTGCCGAGTGGCGCGAGCTGGCTGCCCTCACCCGCTAACGCGGGATCGCCTGCAGGGCGATGTCGACCGTGGCGTGCAGACTCGCCCGGTCGACGCCCGCGGCGGCGTGCACGGCGTTGCCCTCACTGACCGTCATGACGTAGCGGGCGAGGGCCGCCGGGTCGGTGCCGGCGGGCAGGTCGCCCTCGGCGGCCGCGCGGGCCAGGCGGTCGGCCAGGGCGCGTTCCCCGGCGAGGCGGCTCGCGGCCAGGAACTGCGAGACGTGGCCGTTGTCGCTGCCGCAGGCCAGGCCGCCCTGGATCGACAGGCAGCCCGCCGGGCGATCGGTACGCGTCACCGCGTCCGCGTTGTCGTGCAGGAACTTCGCGATCACTGCGTACGCCGTCGGCTGCTCGAGCGCCGCCCGCGCGTACGCCATGTCCTCCTCGGCGTAGCGCGCGACGGCCCGCTGGAAGAGTGCTTCCTTGTTGCCGTACGCGGCGTACATGCTCGGGCGGTTGATGCCCATCGCGGTGGTCAGGTCCGCCAGCGACGCGCCCTCGTAGCCGTGCTTCCAGAACACTTCGACGGCCCGGTCGAGGGCGGCGTCCGCATCGAAGCCCCGGGGCCGCCCCCGCTCTCTCGTCTGTTCCGCCATCCCCCTATCTTAACCGCTCGGTACACAAAAGGCGGTGGGGACGGCGGCGGCCAGGGCGGCGTAGCCGGCGGGGTTGAGGTGCAGGCCGTCGCCGGTGTCGTAGGCGGGGGCGAGGCGGCCCGGTGCGGCGGGGTCGCGGACGGCGGCGTCGAAGTCGGTGACCGTGGCGAAGGCGCCGCCGTGGCGGATCCAGT
>NZ_JAUQWH010000193.1 GCF_030757795.1 Actinoplanes oryzae | reverse complement strand
TGGGCCGGCCCGCGGAGACGAGCTCGTCGATGTCGCCGTCGTAGTCGAGGATGTCCAGCAGGCCCTCGATGTAGTCCGCCGCGACCTCGCTCTGCGCGAACAGCTCCGAGTCGGAGGTCACGGTCTCGGACTTCTTCGTTTCCTCGCTACCGGACTCCGCGGGAGTGGCGGCAGCCGTCTCCTCGGCGCTGGGAGTGCTGGTGTCGGTCACGGTCTCATCTCCGTACTGTCGGGCCGGACCTGCTCGGTCCGCTGTTTCCCACCCCGGCGGGAACCATCGCCGGCGGCGGGGAGGTCTGTGTCGCCACCACCCTGATCAGGGTCGCGCGCGGTCCGGGCGAAAACGCCCGGACCGCCGCAGCGTCATCCCTTGGGTTTGTTGGCGGGGCGAGCGCCCTTCTTCGGGTTCACCGGCTTGGCACCCGGCTTCGGCGCGAGCGCCTTGGTGTCGACGACCGGGGTCGTGGCCTCGGGAGCGGCCTGCTTGCGGCCGAAGAGGCCACGGTTGGCCGGCTGCACCGGGTTCTTCGCGCCGTTCTTGCCGGCGGCGGGGGCGGTCCGGGCGGACGTCGAGCCGGTCTTCGCACCCGCGGTCTGCGGCGGCGGGAACTTGCGGAGCACCCACTGCTGCTGCGCCAGGCTGAAGGCGTTGTTCGTGACCCAGTAGATGACCACGCCGATGGGGAACAGCGTGCCGGAGACGAGCAGCGAGAGCGGGATGCCGTAGAGCATCAGGCGCTGGATCATCTTCTGCTGCGGGTCCTCGGCCCAGCCCGTCTTGAGGATCATCTGACGGCTGGTGAGGTAGGTCGTCGCCATCATCGTCAGGACCAGGATGGCCGCGATCACCTTGACGGCGGCGCCGTTGGTCGCGCCCAGGCGGGCCAGTTCCGCGCTCGAGGAGCCGAACTGGGCCGGCAGCGGGGCCCCGAACAGCGCCGCGTGGGTGGCGTCGTTGAACTTCTCGGCCGACCAGCCGTACAGGGTGGGCTGGCCGTTGTCCGGGCTCAGCCGGCGCAGGACGTGGAAGAGGCCGAGGAAGACGGGGATCTGCAGGAACATCGGAAGGCAGCCCATGAGCGGGTTGGCCTTCTCCGTCCGGTACAGCTCCATCATTTCCTTCTGGAGCGTCTCCCGGTCGCCCTTGTGCTTCTCCTGCAGCTCCTTGACCTTGGGCTGCAGCGCCTGCATGGCCCGCTGGGACTTGATCTGCTTGACGAAGACGGGGAAGAGGATGACGCGCAGCGTCACCACCAGGAAGACGATCGACAGGATCCAGGCCCAGTTGGTGCCGAGGACCCGGCCGTCGGAAACGCCGATGGCGTCCCAGAGGTCATGCCAGCGCAGGAGGATCCACGAAATGGCGTAGTAGATCCAGTCGAGACTCAACTTATGCTCCAGTCACATCGGCAGGACGGTGACGGATCGGGTCGGGCACGGGGTCGTACCCTCCGGGGTGGAAGGGGTGGCACCGCAGCAGCCGCCGGACCGTCAGGCCGGTTCCGTGGAGCGCGCCGTGCTTGGCGAGCGCCTCGACGGCGTACGCACTGCACGAGGGGTAGAACCGGCAGCGGGCCGGCAGTGCCGGGCTTATCCAACGACGGTACGCGACGACCGCCGCCGTCAGCAGACGGGCAAGGGGTGTCATCGTGGCCGCCGGGGTCTGCGTGCCGCGGCGAGGGCGGCATCGAGGTCAGTGCCGAGCGTCTCGAAGGACGCCTCGGCCGCCGAGGGCAGGGCGCGCACCACGACGGTGGCACCGGCCGGCAGCTCGTCCAGCCGGGGCCGGACCAGATGACGCAGGCGACGGCGGACCTTGTTGCGGACCACCGCGTTGCCCACCGCCTTGGACACGACAAAGCCGGCGCGTGCCTGGGAGGCTTGCGCCGGCTCGTCGAGAAGAAGATGAACCACCACCGTGCCGCGGCCGGCCCGGCGGCCACCACGGACCGCTGCGGCGAAGTCCGTGCTGCGCCGCAGTCGCTGCGCGGCGGCCAGCACGATCTACCTGGGCATCCGGCCCGCCGGCTGTCGGCTCAGGCCGACAGCTTGGCGCGGCCCTTGGAGCGACGGGTGGAGAGGATGGCGCGGCCGGCACGGGTGCGCATGCGCAGCCGGAAGCCGTGGGTCTTGGCGCGCCGGCGGTTGTTCGGCTGGTAGGTGCGCTTGCTCACGTCAGAACTCCGTCTTCGTACTCCGTCGCTCTGTTGCGACGGCCAGGGGGCATCAGCTGCAAGACGCCACTTTATCAGAACGCGGCGGAGCAACCGCTCGACCCTACGCAGGGCACCCGTGGTGGTCAACTATCCGACGGACGGCGCGCCGCGATGGGGTACCGTCCGTCACTCAGGCCGGGCCGGGCGCGTACGGAGTGAATCTTTTCGTGCCAGGTCTGCCCGGGGTGGGTACCGCCGGTTGATGAGGGGACTGCGACGCTGTTAGCGTGCCCGTTTGCTGGTCTTCAGCGCTGCCGCCGACAGCCGGGCACCACAGCCCCGCAGAACCGGACGAGGCGGTGAATCGTTCGGCACGGTGAGCCTGTTTTCCCGCGCCAGCACAGGCTCCGGGAAGTCTGCCGACCATCCGGCCGGGGAGCGACCAACGACAAGTGCACAGGTTGTGGATAACCTGTGGACAAGCCGGTGGAGCCGTGCACGTTCAGCACGTCCGACGTGCTGGGCTGGGGGGAAGCCGGCCCGTCGCCCAACTGGGTGAGGGCAGGCCTGAGGCGGGACGATCAAGGCCGTCCGGGGAACCGGTGGCGATGGGGGTGGCGCGGCGGTGGCCGACACGGTCGACCTGGGCGAGGTCTGGGCTGCGGCTACGGACGAGCTGGTGGACGAGATCGCGTCCGCCCAGCAGCGTGCGTACCTGCGCCTCACCCGCCTGCGCGCCATAGTGGAGGACACGGCGCTGCTGTCGGTCCCCGACACCTACACGCGCGATGTCATCGAGTCCCGGCTCCGCCTCGCGATCACCGAGGCCCTCTCGCGCCGGCTGGGCCGGCCGATCCAGGTCGCCGTCACAGTCCGGCCCCCGGAGGACGGATCCGGACGCCCCGGGACGGTCTACGGCACCCCTCCGCCCGAGCCCGCCGCGCAGCCGCCCGCCCACTATGCGGAGCCCCCGGCGCCGATGTATCCCGATCGTTATCCACAGCCCTCCGCGTACCAGGAGTATCCGGCGGCGGACGAGGGTCCGACCGGGTCGGCCCAGGTGCCGTACAGCCGGAATGTGCCGGCGGCCCGCGACGGCGGCCAGGAGGCCCTGTTCGCCGCGCCGCTGCCCATGGCGGAGCCGGCGATAAGCGCGTTCGCGGAGGAAAAGCCGGCGGAGGCGCCTCGCCAGCGCCCGCACTTCGCCGAGAACAACAGCGACGGTCACCGCATGGCGACCGAGCCCGCCCAGCTGCGCGACAACCAGCGCCGCCCGGACGAGCGCCCGGCGGAGGACACCCTCTCGATGCGCGGCGACAACGGCCCCGGCCGCTCGCCGCTCGCGGGCCCGTCGGTCAGCCCGCGCCCCGGCGGCAACGACGGCGGCAACCGGCTGAACCCGAAGTACATGTTCGAGACGTTCGTCATCGGCTCGTCCAACCGCTTCGCGCATGCTGCCGCTGTCGCGGTTGCCGAATCGCCCGCCAAGGCGTACAACCCGCTCTTCATCTACGGCAGCTCCGGGCTGGGCAAGACGCACCTGCTCCACGCGATCGGCCACTATGCGACCACGCTCGGCCACGCGCGCAGTGTGCGTTACGTCTCCACCGAGGAGTTCACCAACGACTTCATCAACAGCCTGCGCGACGACAAGACGCAGGCGTTCCAGCGGCGCTACCGCGACGTCGACATCCTGCTGATCGACGACATCCAGTTCCTGGAGAACAGGGAGCGCACGCAGGAGGAGTTCTTCCACACGTTCAACACCCTCCACAACGCCAACAAGCAGATCGTGATCAGCTCGGACCGCTCCCCGCGCCAGCTGGCCACGCTCGAGGACCGCATGCGGACCCGCTTCGAGTGGGGCCTGCTCGCGGACATCCAGCCGCCCGACCTCGAGACCCGCATCGCGATCCTGCAGAAGAAGGCCGCCCAGGAGCGCATGTTCGCCCCGGACGACGTCCTCGAGTTCATCGCCAGCCGCGTCTCCAACTCGATCCGCGAGCTCGAGGGCGCCCTCATCCGGGTCACCGCCTTCGCGAGCCTCACCCGCTCCCCGGTCCAGCTCAGCCTGGCCGAGGAGGTCCTCCGCGACTTCATGCCCGACGGCGCCGGCCCCGAGATCACCGCCGACCAGATCATGGCCTCGACCGCCGACTACTTCGGCGTCTCCCTGGAGGACCTCCGCGGCCACTCCCGCAGCCGGGTGCTGGTCAACGCCCGCCAGGTCGCGATGTACCTCTGCCGCGAGCTGACCGAGCTCTCCCTCCCGCGCATCGGCCAGGCCTTCGGCGGCCGCGACCACACCACCGTCATGCACGCGGACCGCAAGATCCGCCAGCACATGGCGGAGCGGCGCTCGCTCTACAACCAGATCGCCGAACTGACCAACCGCATCAAGCAGAACACCTAGCGCCACCTCCGCCGGACTGCTCACCACAACCCGCGGTCAGCTCACCCTCCACCGCGGCGCAGGCTCGCGACCTGCTCTTGTACGCCGCAGGGGCCCCCACAAGCAGCAGCCCCTGCACGCATCGTCAGACGGATGCCGTAGCCGCTCCAGGCCGTTGGCGACCATCCGGGCTGAGGCTGCCGGGTCGCCCGTAGCATCCGGACCCCGCACAGCCACGCCCGCAGACACCGAGTCGCCGCAGGGCCGAACCCAGCGCGCCACCGCACGCCCCGTCTCTCCCGGAGCCGCCACCGCACGCCCCCGCCGCCACCGCACGTCCTGTCTCTCCCGGCGGCGCCTCCACACACCGTCGCCCGCCTGACCACGCAGCAAGGCAACTCGCGCAGTCCCCGCCCGGGCACGGCGCCCAACAACCCGCCCTCAGCTGTGTGGAAAGCCGCACCCCTGCGCCCGGCTCCGAAGCTAGGAGCAAGCCGAGACCCGGGCGTGAACCGGCCGGAGCTTGGAAAATGAGCCGACCGGAGCTCGAGGCATCAGCCGACCGCAACCTGGGGATGAGCTGATCGAGTCTCGGGCGGCGCAGCTGGTGATCGCCGCCTACGACGCCGGGCGATGAGCCGTCCGAATCCGGGCGAGCTTCGCAGGAGCCGGCCGAGCTTCGCAGCAGCAGGGGTGCCTCGCCAGTGACCCGGCGGGAGGAGGCGCGTCTCGCCGGCTACCTGATGGAAGCGAGCGCGGCGGCCACGAAGGCACCGGCATGTGGAGAAACTCGTCGTCCAGCGTGACGACGCCGTCCGGGTCGAGGGACCTCGACGCCCGCACGAGACCCGACACCTGTGCACAACCCTCTGACCAGCGCCGACACGCCTATCCGCCGCGTTACCCACCGGTTATCCACAAGTCTGCCCACAAGCAGCGGCCGCCCACCGAGCCCGGCGCCGTCGCCCCCAGCCCCCGGGCCGCCCACGCCGACCCGGATTTGTCAACGTCGGGACGCAACCGTTTCGTGCCAACGTTATCCACACTAATCCACAGGCATCCACAGGCCCTGTCCCCAGACGGTGGACAACTTGACGGGACGCTACCCCCAGATGTGGACAACCCCTGGGGAAATCGATGTGGACAATCACGAAGGGTCACATTTTTTCCCACACCCTGTGGACGCCTGTGGATTTCCTGTTGAAGGTTCTGGGGACGACGAGTCTGTAGCGTCCCGGCGCCGTCCACAGACCTGGGTACAACCCCGGTGGATAAGCGGTGGATAACCGGTGGACAGCGGTGGACAACTTCGGTTGGTCACGTGACTGTGGATGCAGACAGGGGTTAATCCCCCGCTCGTCCACATGCCAACCACCGGTGGATAACTCTCTGACCTGCGCAAACGCGAGTTCTCCACAGTATGCACAGGGCCGATGATTACGACTGTTATCTCTCTCGGAAAATCTAAGTTCAATCATCAGCGTTGTGGGGGGTGTGGAGGAGCCGCCGACGGCTCGATCCACACCAGGTTCAGAGCCAAGAAGCACCGAGGCCGGGAGCACCCGGGCCCGAGGCATCAGGAGCCAGCCATCGGAAGGCAGCCACCAGATGCCAGACGGCAGGCACCCGACGCATGACGGGCACGAGGCACGACACACCAGACGCGTCGGGCACAAGGCACGAGGCACGACACACCAGACGCATGACGGACACCAGGCCCCAGGCACGAGAAGCAAGGCGTAAGAAGAGGAACCACGACGCACCGGGGAGACACAGAGAGGCATCGGGCCCGCAGCCCGACGCCTCCTGAGCCGACAGGCACACGGTGCCCCCAGACACCCCGGGGGGCGGGCGGACGCTGAGCCACCGCCCGCCATAGAGTTTCAGTGGCCGTATCTGCACAGCGGGTTCGACGAGGAAAGTGACGCGGAGGGCATGGCATGAAGTTCCGGGTGGAACGAGACGTACTCGCCGACGCCGTGGCGTGGACGGCCAAGAGCCTTCCCAGCCGCCCGTCGGTGCCTGTGCTGGCAGGCGTCATGCTGCGGGTGACGGACAGCACCCTGCAGGTGTCGGGCTTCGACTACGAGGTCTCCAGCCAGGTGACCGTGGACGTGCAGGCCGACGCCGACGGCGCCGCCCTGGTCTCCGGGCGGCTGCTCGCCGAGATCACCAAGGCGCTGCCGGCCAAGCCGGTGGACATCGCCGCGGTCGGCTCCCACCTCGAGCTGGTGTGCGGCAGCGCGCGGTTCACCCTTCCGGTGATGCCCGTCGAGGACTACCCGACGCTCCCGGAGATGCCCTCCAGCACCGGCACGGTCGACGCGCAGGCCTTCGCGTCCGCCGTGTCGCAGGTGGCGATCGCCGCGGGCCGCGACGAGACGCTGCCGATGCTGACCGGTGTTCGGGTGGAGCTCGACGGCACGACGATGACGATGCTCGCGACCGACCGCTACCGGCTGGCCATGCGCGAGATCGAGTGGAACCCGGGCGATGGCGAGATCAGCCTCAACGCGCTCATCCCGGCGAAGACGCTGAACGACACCGCCAAGGCGATGGGCCCGGTCGGCGGCGCCGTCACGCTGGCGCTGTCGCAGGGCAACGCCGGCGAGGGCATGGTCGGTTTCGCAGGTGGTGCACGCCGCACGACGAGCCGGCTCCTCGACGGGGCCAACTACCCGCCGGTGCGGTCGATCTTCCCGGCCAGCTCCAACTCGCAGGCCGTGGTGAGCGTCTCGGCGCTCGTCGAGGTGGTCCGGCGCGTGGCCCTGGTGGCCGAGCGGACCACGCCGGTGCTGCTGAGCTTCAGCGAGGACGGGCTGGTGGTCGAGGCCGGCGGCACCGAGGAGGCGCGGGCCAGCGAGGCCATGGAGGCCGCCTTCACCGGTGAGGCGCTGACGATCGGCTTCAACCCGCAGTACCTGATCGACGGTTTGCAGAACCTCGGGGCCCCGAGCGCCGTACTCTCTTTTGTCGACGCTTTCAAGCCTGCTGTGATCTCCCCCGCAGACGAGGACGGCCAAATCGTGCCCGGATATCGCTATCTGATCATGCCTATTCGGGTAACTCGCTGATACTGGGCCTGAAGAACACTCATCTAGGGGGAAACACCATGCAGCTCGGCCTCATCGGGCTCGGCCGGATGGGCGGCAACATGCGCGAACGTCTGCGCGCCGCCGGTCACGAGGTTGTCGGCTTCGACCACAACCCGGACATCTCCGACGCCACGAGCCTCGCCGACATGGTCGGGAAGCTTGCCGCGCCGCGCGTCGTCTGGACCATGGTCCCGGCCGGCAAGATCACTGAGGACACCATCAACGAGCTCGCCGACCTCCTCGAGGCCGGCGACGTGATCATCGACGGTGGCAACTCCAAGTTCACGGACGACAAGCCGCGTGCCGAGCGCCTGGCGGCCAAGGGCATCGGCTACATGGACTGCGGCGTCTCCGGCGGCGTCTGGGGCGCCCAGAACGGCTACGCCCTGATGGTCGGCGGCGAGGCCGACGACGTCGCGAAGGCGCAGCCGATCTTCGACGCGCTCAAGCCGGCCGGCGAGTTCGGCTTCGCGCACGCGGGCAGCGTCGGCTCCGGCCACTACGCCAAGATGATCCACAACGGCATCGAGTACGCGATGATGCAGGCGTACGCCGAGGGCTACGAGATCCTCAAGGCCGCCGAGTACGTCGACGACGTGCCCGCGGTCATCAAGAGCTGGCGCGAGGGCTCGGTCGTCAAGTCGTGGCTGCTCGACCTGTTCGACCGGGCGCTCGACGAGGACCCGGAGCTGGCGAACATCCGCGGCTACGCGGAGGACACCGGCGAGGGCCGCTGGACCGTCGACGAGGCCGTGCGCCTCGCCGTGCCGGCCAACGCCATCGCCGCGTCGCTGTTCGCGCGCTTCCAGTCGCGGCAGGACGACTCGCCGGCCATGAAGGCGATCGCCGCGCTGCGCAACCAGTTCGGCGGCCACGCCGTCAAGCGCTGATCCATGTACGTTCGCCGGGTCGAGCTCACCACCTTCCGTTCGTACGAGCGGGCCGTTGTTGATCTCGACCCCGGCGTCACCGTGCTGGTCGGCCAGAACGGCATGGGCAAGACGAACCTGATCGAAGCCCTGGGCTATGTGGCCACTCTGGACAGTCACCGGGTGGCCACCGACGCCCCGCTGGTCAAGGCCGGCGCGAGCTCGGCGGTGATCCGCTGCGCGATCGTCCACGACGGACGCGAGCTGCTCGTCGAGCTGGAGATCGTGCCGGGCAAGGCCAACCGGGCCCGGCTCAACCGCTCTCCCGTACGCCGCTCGCGCGAGATCCTCGGCGCCCTGCGCATGGTGCTCTTCGCGCCCGAGGATCTTGAACTGGTCCGCGGCGACCCGTCCGAGCGGCGCCGCTACCTCGACGATCTCCTCGTGGCCCGCCAGCCGCGCTATGCCGGGGTGCGCGCGGACTACGACCGGGTCGTGAAGCAACGCAACGCCCTGCTCCGGACGGCGTACCTGACCCGCAAGGTCGGCGGCACCCGCGGGCAGGACCTCTCCACGCTCGCGGTCTGGGACCAGCATCTGGCGCATCACGGCGCGGAGCTGCTGGCCGGCCGGATCGAGCTGGTCGCGGCGCTCGGCCCGCACCTGACCAAGGCGTACGACGCGGTGGCCGCCGGACGCGCGTCGGCCACCATCGCGTACGCGTCCCGGCTCGGCGACGGCCTGGCGCCGGACCGCCCGGCCCTCGAGGAGGCGCTGCTGGCGTCGCTGGCCGAGCGCCGCCAGAACGAGATCGAGCGCGGCGTCACCCTGGTCGGCCCGCATCGCGACGATCTCACCCTGGCGCTCGGCGACCTGCCGGCCAAGGGGTACGCGAGCCACGGCGAGTCCTGGTCGTTCGCGCTCGCGCTCCGCCTCGCCGCGTACGACCTCCTGCGCACCGATGGCATCGAGCCGGTCCTGGTCCTCGACGACGTGTTCGCCGAGCTCGACTCGGGGCGCCGCGAGCGCCTCGCCGCCCTGGTCGCGGACGCCGCCCAGTTGCTCGTGACCTGTGCCGTGCCCGAGGATGTCCCGGCGACCCTCCAGGGCGCCCGCTACGACGTCGGACCAGGAACGGTGACCCGTGTCTGAGGAGAGCCCCGAAAAGCCGTCAGCGGCGGCTTCAGCAGGCGCCGACGACCTTGCCGGGCCGGAGCTGGCCCGGGCGGTGCTGGATGCCGCCCTCGCGAAGCGCCGTCTCGCGCAGCAGCAGCCCCGGCGGCGTACCGGGGAAAGCGAGGGTGAGGGCAGGCGCCTGCGCGGCTATTCCGGGCCGGGCCCGGACCCGCGGGACCCGCAGCTCTTCGGCGCGATGCTCGAGCGGCTCATGAAGCAACGCGGCTGGCAGAAGCCCGCCGCGGAGGCGACCGTCTTCGGCGCCTGGGAGAAGGTCGTCGGCGAGGACATCGCCAAGCACAGCCGCCCGATCAAACTCGAGGACGGCGTGCTGACCGTCGAGGCGGAATCCACCGCATGGGCGACCCAGCTGCGCATGCTGACCGCCCGGCTGCTGAAGAGCATCGCGGCCGAGGTGGGCCACAACGTCGTCCAGCGGCTCAACATCCACGGCCCGTCGGCGCCCTCGTGGAGCCGCGGCCCCCGCCGGGTGCAGGGCAGGGGACCGCGCGACACCTACGGGTAGCCCTGCTCCTGTCTCCGCTTCTGTCAGCGAGGAGCGCATTGCCGCGTCGATGAGTTCTGGGCACTTTTTCGGCCGGCTTCGCGTGAGCGGGGCCGGCCGAAAAAGGGTCCTGAACTCATCGACCCCTGCGGCGCATGCGCGATCGAGCGCGAAAGCTCAGTAGTCCGCGAAGACCGCGTAGCCACGGTCGGCGCAGCGGCGGTAGAAGCCGGCCAGGATCGCCAGCTCGGTGCGGGCGAAGCTCCAGTGCGGGGGATTGCCCGCCTCGTCACGCAGGGAGTCGAGGCGCTGCTCCAGCCAGCGCAGCTGCTGCTCGGGGAGGCGCCCGGCGGCCACGGCGGCCCGCATCACGCCCGCCACGCTGTCGAAGGTGACCAGGTCCCCGTACGGCTGATGGCCCTCCACGAACCGCTCCAGGCCGCCGGCGATCCAGGCGCAGCCGTCCGGGTCGATGACCGGGTCCTCGTCCTCGGCCGCCGCGTCCGTGGCGTAGAGCACGCCCTCGAGGCCCAGGAGCAGGTCGACCAGCTCCGTGTACGCGGTCGCGCGCACCGTGCCCGTCTTGGCGATGTGCAGCGCGAGCGCCCCGGTCGGCGCGGCGATGTCCGGCGCGTCCGCGACGGCGCCGAAGTCGACGAACTCCGCCGGCGCGACCGGATCGTAGAACCGGTTGGTGCGCGGCCAGTGCACGGCCACGTTGTCCAGCCCCTTGTCGTGCGCCATGGGGCCCATCCTTCCTCGACCTGCCGGGTGCGTCGCCCGGCGGGAGGCCCCACGGTGCGGGGCGCGGGTGGCCCCGCCGGTCGCGGGACGTCCGGCCATGGCCCGGCCCGCGCGGGGCGAGGTTACGACACTGGCGCCCGCCGGTGCGAGGCAGCGTCCCGGCGGCGCGGGGTGTCGCAGCGCGTGTCGTCGGTGTCGCGGTGGGCGCTGCCGGACGTCACCGGCCGGAAGGTACGCCGTTGCGCAGCGGCCGCATTCCGTGTAGGGGGACTCGCGGGAATGGCCCTGCGGGGCGCTACGGCAATCTGAGGCGCCCGTACGAGGGTGCCGGGCCCTCAACAACTCGCCCGGACGGAGTAGAATCGACGGAGACCGGGAAAGTCTCCTGCGGGCCGGGTCGCTGTCTCCGGCGGCCCTTCGTCACGCTACGCGATTTTTCCAGCCGATCACGATCCGCGGGACGTCCGCGGCGACCGGCGCGCTCGGCTCCACCGGTGGTCCGCATCCTTCCCGCGGCTCGCTCGTGTGGTGTGCCGTGCCCACCGGCTGCCCGCGGCCGCGTCCCGCCAACCCCGTGGCCGGTCCCCGCGGGGACCGGTGCGAGAAAGTGGCCGAGGGTGGCAGAGAATCAGGAATACGGTGCCGGATCCATCACCGTGCTCGAAGGCCTCGAGGCGGTTCGCAAGCGTCCCGGTATGTACATCGGCTCCACCGGCGAGCGCGGCCTGCACCACCTGGTCTGGGAGGTTGTGGACAACGCCGTCGACGAGGCGCTCGCGGGCTTCTGCGACAACATCGACGTGGTCCTGCTGCCCGACGGTGGCGTCTCCGTCACCGACAACGGCCGCGGCTTCCCCGTCGACCTGCACCCCAAGCTGAAGAAGCCGGGTGTCGAGGTCGCGCTGACGGTGCTGCACGCCGGCGGCAAGTTCGACGGCAAGGCGTACGCGGTCTCCGGCGGTCTGCACGGCGTCGGCGTCTCCGTCGTGAACGCGCTCTCCACCCGCATGGCCGTCGAGATCCACAAGGACGGCTTCGTCTGGCGGCAGAAGTACGACGCCAGCAAGCCCGGCCCGCTGGACAAGGGCGAGACGACCACGACCACCGGGTCGACGGTGCAGTTCTGGCCGGACGCCACGATCTTCGAGACGGTCGAGTTCGACTACCAGACGATCTACCGCCGGCTGCAGGAGATGGCCTTCCTCAACAAGGGCCTGACCATCAACCTCACCGATCAGCGGCCCGAGGCCGCCGACGAGGAGGGCAAGCCCCGCGCGGTCACCTTCATGTACGAGAACGGCATCGCCGACTTCGTGCGCCACCTCAACAACACCAAGACCCCGGTGCACAAGTCCGTGATCGAGTTCGAGGCCGAGGCGCCCGAGGAGGGCATGGCCCTTGAGATCGCGATGCAGTGGAACGAGTCCTACGGCGAGTCGGTCTACACCTTCGCCAACAGGATCAACACCCACGAGGGCGGCACGCACGAAGAGGGCTTCCGCGCCGCGCTGACCAACACGATCAACCGGTACGGCGCCGAGAAGAAGTTCCTCAAGAGCGACGAGAAGCTCTCCGGCGAGGACATCCGCGAGGGGCTCGCCGCGATCATCTCGGTGACCCTGGCCAACCCGCAGTTCGAGGGTCAGACCAAGACGAAGCTCGGCAACACTGCGATGAAGAGCTTCGTGCAGAAGATCGCCAACGAGCAGATCGCGGACTGGTTCGACCGCAACCCGGCCGAGGCCAAGACGATCATCACCAAGGCGTCGCAGGCGGCCCGGGCCCGGATCGCCGCGCAGCAGGCCCGCAAGCTGGCCCGGCGCAAGTCGCTGCTGGAGTCGGGCTCGATGCCGGGCAAGCTGGCCGACTGCCAGTCCACCGACCCGCGCGAGTCGGAGCTGTTCATCGTCGAGGGCGACTCGGCCGGCGGCTCGGCCAAGCAGGGCCGCAACAGCCGGATCCAGGCGATCCTGCCGATCCGCGGCAAGATCCTCAACGTGGAGAAGGCCCGCATCGACCGGGTCCTGAAGAACAACGAGGTCCAGGCGCTGATCACGGCGGCCGGCACCGGCATCCACGACGACTTCGACATCGCCAAGCTGCGCTATCACAAGATCGTGCTGATGGCGGACGCCGACGTCGACGGCCAGCACATCCAGACGCTGCTGCTGACCCTGCTGTTCCGCTTCATGCGGCCGCTGGTCGAGCAGGGCCACGTCTACCTGGCCGCCCCGCCGCTCTACAAGATCAAGTGGAACAAGCGCGGCGACGACGCCCAGTACGCGTACTCCGACCGGGAGCGCGACGGCCTCATCGCGCTGCGCCAGCAGAAGAAGCCGAACGCCAAGCCGGACGACATCCAGCGGTTCAAGGGCCTCGGCGAGATGAACTTCCACGAGCTGTGGGACACGACGATGGACCCGGCGACCCGGACGCTGCGCCAGGTCACGCTCGACGACGCCGCGGTCGCGGACGAGCTGTTCAGCGTGCTGATGGGTGAGGACGTCGACGCTCGGCGCTCCTTCATCCAGCGCAACGCCAAGGACGTCCGCTTCCTGGACATCTGAGCCCGCGGGTGGCGGCGTCCACGACGCCGTCACCCAGGGTTATGCACAGCGAACAGGCACTTTCCACAGCGTTATCCACAGCTAAATGCGTGTTTCAAGCCCTAATGTCGGGTTTGACCGTGAGTAAGGGTTGACTGTGACGGATACTCCCGAGAACCCCGCCGAGGAGCCGCAGGACGCGACCGGCGGCGGCGTCGGCCAGCGCGTCGAGCCGGTCGGCCTCGAGGTCGAGATGCAGCGCTCGTACCTCGACTATGCGATGAGCGTCATCGTGGGCCGGGCGCTGCCCGACGTCCGCGACGGCCTCAAGCCGGTGCACCGCAAGATCCTCTTCGCGATGTACGACTCGGGCTTCCGCCCGGACCGCGGCTACGTCAAGTGCGCCCGCGTCGTCGGCGACGTGATGGGCAACTACCATCCGCACGGCGACTCGTCGATCTACGACGCGCTGGTGCGGATGGGGCAGCCCTGGTCGCTGCGCTACCCGCTGATCGACGGCAACGGCAACTTCGGCTCGCCGGGCAACGACCCGCCGGCCGCCATGCGCTACACCGAGTCGAAGCTCTCGCCGCTCGCCATGGAGATGCTGCGGGACATCGACGAGGACACCGTCGACATGCAGGACAACTACGACGGCCGGGCCAAGGAGCCCACGATCCTGCCGGCGCGGTTCCCCAACCTGCTCGTCAACGGCTCCGAGGGCATCGCGGTCGGCATGGCCACCAAGATCCCGCCGCACAACCTGCGCGAGATCGCCGCCGCCGTCCAGTGGTGCCTCGACAACCCGGAGGCGGACGAGGCCACCACGCTCGACGCGCTCATGGAGCTGGTCAAGGGCCCCGACTTCCCGACCAAGGGCCTGATCGTCGGGCAGTCGGCAATCAACGACGCGTACCGGACCGGCCGTGGTGCCATCCGCATGCGCGCCGTGGTCGAGATGGAGGAGGACGCCCGGGGCCGGCCGCAGCTCGTCGTCACCGAGCTGCCGTACCAGGTCAACCCGGACAACCTTGCCGAGCGCGTCGCCGAGCTGGTGAAGGAGGGCAAGCTCACCGGCATCGCCGACATCAAGGACGAGTCCTCCGGCCGTACGGGCATGCGGTTGATCATCGTCCTGAAGCGCGACGCGATCGCCAAGGTCGTGCTGAACAACCTCTACAAGCACACGCAGCTGCAGGAGACGTTCGGCGCCAACATGCTGGCGCTGGTCGACGGCGTGCCGCGCACGCTCAACCTCGCGCAGTTCATCCGCTACTACGTCGAGCACCAGATCGAGGTCATCCGCCGGCGGACCGCCTACCGCCTGCGCAAGGCCGAGGAGCGCGCGCACATCCTGCGCGGCCTGGTCAAGGCGCTCGACATGCTCGACGAGGTCATCGCCCTGATCCGGCGCTCGCCGACGGTCGAGGACTCGCGGCAGGGCCTGATGCAGCTGCTCGAGGTCGACGAGGTCCAGGCCAACGCGATCCTCGACATGCAGCTGCGGCGCCTCGCGGCCCTGGAGCGGCAGAAGATCATCGACGAGCTCGGCCGGATCGAGCTCGAGATCGCCGATCTCAAGGACATCCTCGCCAAGCCGGAGCGCCAGCGGGCGATCGTCTCCGAGGAGCTCGCGGAGATCGTCAGCCGCTTCGGGGACGACCGGAAGACGCAGATCATCCCGTTCGACGGCGAGGTCTCGATGGAGGACCTCATCGCCCGCGAGGACGTTGTGGTAACGATCACACGGACCGGGTACGCGAAGCGGACGAAGATCGATCTCTATCGCTCGCAGAAGCGCGGCGGCAAGGGCGTGAGCGGCGCCACCCTGCGCCAGGACGACATCGTCAGCCACTTCTTCGTGATCTCGACGCACTCGTGGATCCTGTTCTTCACGAACAAGGGGCGGGTCTACCGCGCGAAGGCCTACGAGCTGCCGGAGGCCATGCGCTCGGCCAAGGGCCAGCACGTCGCCAACCTGCTCGCCTTCCAGCCGGACGAGCACATCGCGCAGGTCATCCAGATCCCGAACTACGAGGTCGAGCCCTACCTTGTGCTCGCCACCAAGAATGGGCTCGTGAAGAAGACCCGCCTCACCGAGTTTGACTCCAACCGCAGTGGTGGCATCATCGCCATCAACCTGCGGGAGGATGACGAATTGGTGGGCGCCGCGCTGGCCGCTCCGGAGAACGACC